>CAZNTD010000031.1:0-11429 GCA_964575915.1 uncultured archaeon
ACGTACTCCATGACGAGCACCTTCTCCGTGGTGTGCTCGGGGTAGACATCGGGCACCTTCACCCGCTCCTCGTCTTTCAGGTTGTCCTGGAGGATGCGGGCGTTCCGCCCCTCCTTCTCGAGGTCGAGCTCGTCCTTCGTCCACCGGGCGAACTCCTTCACCGACTTGTACGCGTCGAGATGCTTCAGCAGGTCGACGTGGTTCTCCCCGCGCTTCGCCATGAACAGGAGGATGTCGATGTCCTTCTCTATCTGCTCCTTGATACCGGGGCGGCGGATCTTGACGACCACGTCGTCCCCGTTCTTCAGCGTGGCGCGGTGCACCTGGGCGATGGACGCGGCGGCGAGCGGTTCACGCTCGAAGTGCTCGAACGTCTCCTCCACCGGTCCCAGCTCCTCCTCCACGATGTCCCGCGCCAGGTCGAAGTCGAACGGCGGCACGTCGTCGGTCAGCTTCTCCAGCTCGTCGATGTACTCCTGCGGGACGATATCCGGCCGCTGCGCCAGGATCTGGCCGAACTTGATGAACGTCGGGCCGAGCCGCTCGAACGTCCGCCGCAGCCGCTCCGGCGCCGGCATCGCCTCCCGCTGCGGTGCGAACCGCCGCACCAGCGGCAGGCGGCTGCGCAGCCGCAGATGGCTGAGCACGAACCCGAACCCCTCCTCGGAGAGGATGGTCGCGATCTCCCGGAACCGCTTGATGTCCTCGATCTCCCGCTCCAGCACGCCCATGCCCATCTACTCGCGGTGCGGCCACATAAAGCTACCCCTTCACCCCCGTCACAGGCCGAGCACGTCCGCGTGCCGGTCGAGGATGGATGCGAACGGCGGCTGCTCGTTCTCGATGCGGTAGTGCACGTTCACCACGGGCACGTCGACGTCCACCACCCGGTCGAGGTCGATGGGCGTCCCCGCCACGACCACGTCGGCATCCGCGTTCCGGATGGTCTCGGCCAGTTCCGCCCGCTGCGCCTCGCTGTACCCCATCGCCGGCAGCACCCGGTCGAGGTGCGGGTAGGCGTCGAGGATGCGGGCGATGCTGCCGACCGCGCCCGGCCGCGGGTCGACGATCTCGCCGGCACCGTGCTGCTCCGCCGCCACCATGCCGGCACCGGACGACGTGCCGCCGTGGGTGACGGTCGGCCCGTCCTCCACCACCAGCACCCGCTTGCCCCGGATGCGGTCCGGGTCGTCGACGGACACGATGGAGTCGGCGTGGACGATGGTCGCGTCCGGGTTCACGCGCTCCACGTTCGCGACGATGGCGTCGATGTCGGCCTGGTCGGCGGTGTTCTCCTTGTTGATGACGAGGTAGTCCGCCATCCGCAGGTTTGTCTCCCCGGGGTGGTACCGGGTCTCGTCGCCTGCCCGGTGCGGATCGGCGAGGACGAGATGGACGTCCGGGTGGACGAACGGCAATTCGTTGTTCCCGCCCTCCCAGATGATGATGTCCGATTCCTGCTCCGCGGCGGCGACGATCCGCTCGTAGTCCACCCCGGCGAACACGACGGTGCCCTGCTCGATGTGCCGCTCGTACTCCTCCCGCTCCTCGATGGTCACCCCTGCCTCGTCGAGGTCGGCCATGGATTCGAACCGCTGCACCGCACCGTCCACCAGGTCGCCGTACGGCATCGGCTCCCGGATGACCGCCACGTCCACGCCGCGGTCCCGCAGCAGCGCGGCCATCTTCTGCGACGCCTGCGACTTGCCGACCCCGGTGCGGACCGCGTCGATGGCGAGGACCGGCACGTCCGCGTCCAGCATCATCGCGTCCGGCCCGATGAGCCGGAAGTCCGCCCCGGCGGCCAGTGCGCGGGACGCCTGGTGCATCACGTCCTCGTGGGACACGTCGCTGTAGGACAGCACGACCTCGTCCACGTCCTCCGCCCGCACGATAGCCTCCAGGTCGGACTCGGGCCGGACAGGGATGCCGTCCGGGTATCCCTCGCCCGCCAGTTCGGCGGGGTAGCGGCGCTCCGGCTGGTCGTCCAGTTCCGCGAGGTTCTGGCCGGCGACCTGGCAGAACGCCGCCACGTCGACCTGGTCGTCATCGCGGAACACCGTGTTGAAGTCGTGGAAGTCGCGTCCGGCCGCGCCGAGGATGACCACGGTCCGTGTCATGGCCGTGTCTTGTGGCCGCCGCCTTAAATCGGTCACTGGTCGAGGGACAGGGTCGCGCCGGGTCGGATGCCGTACCGCTCCGCATCGCCCGCCGCCACCTCGAGCACGTACCGCGCGTCGCCGTCGCTCCGGTACCGTTCCAGGTCGCCGGGCGGCACGCCGGGCTCCGGGACGGCCCGCTCCACGTTCAGCACCGTGCCGTTCCCGGCGATGAACGCGATGTCCAGCGGGACGTGGGTGTGTTTCATCCAGAACGTCCGCGGCCCCGCGTCCGGGTAGACGAACAGCATCCCGTCCAGCGGCACCGCTGTCCGGTTCATCAGCCCCTCCTCCCGTTCGGTGGGGGTGTCGGCGACGGTGACGTGCAGCGTCCCGCCCGGCGCCTTGACCGTGGCGGTGTCGCCGCCCACGAGCAGCACGACGGCTCCGAGGAAGAGGACGGCGAGGACGTGGCCGGTCCGCATCCTACTCCGTCCCGGAGACCTGCGGCATCGGCACCGGCGACGGCAGGTCGAGCGCGTCCGCCATCCCGACGCCCTTCGTCAGGCATTTCCGGAAGATGCGGTTGGTCACGACCGAGCCGACGTCGCCGGGAAGCCCCTCTTCCTCCGCCCACGTGTCGATGAGCTCGGCGGCGTCGCCCTGCCAGAGGACGGTGCCGGAGAACGACATCTCCGCCACGGTGTCGTCGCCCTGCGTGTAGTCGATGCCCATGTCGAAGTGGATGCGGGCCAGCGGTTCGTCGAACGCCGGCACCTCCGCCTCCTCGACATCGGTGATGTCCGCGTTGTAGTTGATGCCCAGTTCGCCCTGCTTCGCGGCGTGCTTCTCCGCCGCCATCTCCGTGATCGAAAATCCGACTATCATGGTATCACATTCATACCTGCAGCTGGAACCCCTTCGCGAACGTTGCGTCGCCCTGCACCGTCCCCGCGACCGTCCCGACCCGCTCCGCGGCGTCCACGTCGCTGTCCGCGCCGGACGCGCAGACGGCCGCGTTCGTCCCGACCAGCAGCACCGCCGTCCCGGGATCCTCCCGCGTGACGTGCCGCGCGATGCGGATGAGCATGCCGACGTCCTCCGTGTCGATGCGCTCCTCCACGAACGCCCCCTCCGACTCCAGGAGGTCCGCCGTCACCTGCTCCTCCAGCGCGGACTCGGCCGTGTCGATATCCTTCTCCAGCCGCTTCCACCCGTCGAACAGGTCCTGCGGGTCGCGCGGCCGCTCGCCCGGCACGGCCACGTCCAGGTCGTCCGCGTCCACCCGGTCCAGCAGCGCGTCCAGGTCGGCGGCGCGCTCTTCCCACTCCGCGATGAACCGGTCGACCACCCGCGGCAGCTGCGCCACCTCGACATCGAAGATGTCCGCGATCTCGTGGAGCGGCCGGTCCACGTCGATGGCCTCGCCGAGTTCCTCCCGGATCTCCGCCCGCTCCGCCGCGTGCTGCCGCGCCACGTCGCCGGCCACGTATTCGATGCGGATGGTGCCGTCCTGCACCTTGGTCGAGCCGGTGATCCTGATCTCCCCGACCTCGCCGGTCCGGGTGACGTGCGTCCCGCCGCACGCCTCGGCGTCCTCGCCCGGGATGGATACGACCCGGATCTCGTTGCCCGGGACCGCCCCGCCCTGGTAGAGCCGGAACCCGTACTCCCGCTCCGCGGCGGTCCGGTCCATCACCCGTTTCTGCACCGGCACGTCCTCGTCGACGATGCGGTTCGCCTCCGCCGCGATGCGCTCCAGCGTGTCCCGGTCCAGCGGCTCGTAATGGGTGATGTCGAGCCGTGCCTTCTCCACGGACTTGTGGGAGCCGGCCTGCCAGACGTGGCCGCCGAGCACCTCCCTGGCCGCCGCGTTGATGATGTGGGTCGCGGTGTGGTGCCGCATCAGGGTGCGGCGCCGGTCCCAGTCGATCTCGCCCTCGACGGTGTCGCCCGGTGACAGGTCGATGTCGCCCGGGTCGGGCGCCACGCGGTGGAGGATGGTGCCGTCCTGGTCGATGACGTCGACGACCGGGATGCCGTCCAGCGCCCCCTCGTCGTGCTCCTGCCCGCCGCTCGTGGGGTAGAACGCGGTCCGGTCCAGGACGATGTACGCGTCGCCGTCGTGCACGGCCACGTCCACCACCTCGGCCGCGAAGTCCTGCATGTACTCGTCGACCCGGTAGAGCCGCTCCGTCTGCCCCGCACCGGTCGGGATGCGGTCCGTATCACCGGCAGCGGCCTCCTCGTCCTCGTCGTGCCGCTCCGCCACCATCTGGTAGAAGTTGGCCGGCACGTCCACGTCGATGCCGTGCCGCATCAGCATGTCGGGCGTGATGCCCTTCGAGTCGTACAGTTCGATGAGCGTATCGATATCCACGTCGTCGAGGTCGGCGATGAGCCGCTCCGCGTCCGCCTTCATCTGCTCGTACTTCGCCTCCTCGTGGTCGATGATGGCGATGACGTCGTCCACGTCCTCCTGCAGTTCGGGGTAGAGGGCTCCGAACTCGTCGGCCTGCCACCGCACCACGTCCTGCAGGGTGATGTCCCAGCCGTACCGGTCGATGAACTCGAAGCACCGCCGCGCCATGACCCGGAGCGCGTGCCGCTCCCCCCGGTTCGAGGGGAGCAGGCCGTCGGTCAGCGCGACGAGCAGGGTCCGTGCATGGTCGGCGATGGCGTAGAGGTGGGCGGCCGGCAGGATCTCCGCCTGCAGGTCATCGACGTCCTCACCGATCTCGCCGGCGATCATCTGCCACGTCTCGTCGATGTCGTCCACCTCGTCCAGGTTGAGGTGGCCGCTCCACGGCAGGAACGCCGCCCACACCGCGGGGTCGGGCTCCACCCCGGTCCGGTCGTACAGCTGCTCGACCACGCCGGGCATGTTGGCCTCGTAACTGGTCTCGGAGCCGTGGGTCATCCAGACGATGCGCTCCAGGCCCATCCCCATGTCGAGCACCTTCGTGTCCAGTTCGCGGTAGCCCCGCTCCGCGTCGTCGTCCACCTCGTAGAACATGTACACCTGGTTGAACAGTTCGAGGCCGCGCACGAAGAACTCCATGCACGCCCCGAGGTTGCCGCCGCCACCCCACGAGTCCTCGTGGAGCACGACCTCGTCCTTCGGGATGCCCATCCCGTCCACGATCCACGCCAGCATGTCGTCGAAGTACCGGTCCTGGTCGTAGGCGTCCGGGGCGGTGAACGCGTGCTGCCCGACCATGATGAACCCGGTGTAGTGCCGCCCCGTGATGCCGACGTTGTCGATGTCGTTGCTGCGGAAGCAGAACTGCGGCACGACCAGCGGGTTGGCCGGCGGCTCCACCTCGCCCGACACGACGTACGGCTGGAAGTCGTAGATGCTGGCGCGGACCACGTCCGTGTCGTCCCGCCACCGCGCCGCGATGGGGTACCGCTGGATGGGCGTGTAGCCCCGGTCGTCCATGAAGTCGCTGAAGGCGTCCCACGCCTCCACGATGCTGAACGTCTCGCTGGCGGGCGAGTCGTCGATGAACGTGTAGCCGCCGGCACAGTCCGGCTCGCCGCACACCTCCCGGGAGCCGTCCTGGCTCCAGAACATGGTGCCGCACTCGCGGCACTCGTCCCTGACGAAGCCGTGGCGGCGGATCGCATCGACCGCGAAGAACCGCTCCGGCGAGTCCCGCGACCGCTCCGTGATCCGCGCCTTCAGCTCGTCGAGCGACGCCATACACTCCCTTGCCGCCGTCAACGTTTAAGAATTATCGTCCGCGCCGCGTTTCTCCACGAGGAACCGGTCGAGGACCATCGCGTCCATCCCGGAGTCCATGAAGCAGTCGCACGCCTCCGCCGGCGTGTTGACGATGGGCTCGCCCTTCCGGTTGAACGACGTGTTCAGCACGACCGGGACGCCGGTCCGCTCCCGGAACGCGTCGATGAGGTCGTAGTAGAACGGGCTGGTCTCCCGCCGCACCGTCTGGATGCGCGATGTCCCGTCCACGTGCGTCACCGCCGGGATCTCGTCCCGCTTCCCCTCGTGGACGTCCACCACGAACAGCATGTACGGCGAGTCGCCGTCCACGTCGAAGTAGTCGTCGGCGTGCTCCGCCAGGACGGACGGGGCGAACGGCCGGAACGGCTCCCGGAACTTGATCTCCCGGTTCACCACGTCGACCATCTCCGCATCCCGCGGATCGGCGAGGATGGACCGGTTGCCGAGCGCCCGCGGCCCCCACTCCAGCCGGCCGCGGTGGAGCCCGACCACCTGGCCGTCCGCGATCCGGTCGGCGGCGGCCGCGATGCGGTCGTCCCGGTCCATCCCGGTGACCCGTGCGTCGATGCCGTCCAGCGCCCGGCGCGCCGCCGCGGTCGAGTGGGACGGCCCGTGGTAGACGTGGTCCATCGGCGACGGGTCGGGGGACCGGGCGAGCGCCGCACCGAGCGCCCCGCCAGCGTCGCCGGCCGCGGGCTGGATCCACACCCGGTCGAACGGCATCTCGTCGCGGATGCGGCCGTTCGCGGCGCTGTTCAGCGCGACGCCGCCGGCCATGCACAGGTCGTCCATCCCGGTCTCCGCGTGGAGATGGTCGACCTGCATGAGCAGCGCGTCCTCCAGCACGGCCTGGAGCGTGGCGGCGATGTCCCGGTGCCGGTCCGTCAGCTCCGCACCGGGCTCCCGCGGCGGCCCCAGCAGTTCCGCCAGCGCGTCGCTCCACATCCGCTGCCGGTGCGTGTAGGCGACGTAGTCCTGGTCGACGGTGTACGACCCGTCGTCGGTCACGGTCAGGAGTTCGTCGAACGCGTCCCGGTACGCCGGGTCGCCATACGCCGCCAGGCCCATCACCTTGTACTCGTCGTTGTTCACCATGAACCCGAGGTAGGCGGTGATGGTGGAGTAGAGCAGGCCGAGCGAGTCCGGGAACGTCACCTCCTTCAGCGGCGTCACCCGGCCGTCCCGCCCGACGGACAGCCGGGTCGTCGTGCGTTCCCCCACGCCGTCGGTCGTCAGGATGGCGGCCTCGTCGAACGGCGACGGGTGGAACGCGGCCGCGGCGTGGGAGTGGTGGTGCTCGATGTACTCCACCGGGCCGTCGTAGCCCACCTCGCGCCGGATCTGCCGCTGCACCCGCAGTTTCGTCCCCACCCACTCCGGCAGCGCCCGGGAGAACAGCCGGAAGCCGCGCGGGAAGACGTCGGCCGCGGTCTCCATGATCCGCACGAACTTCTGCACCGGTTTCTCGTAGAACACCACCCGGTCGAGGTCGGCCGGCCGCACCCGGCCCTCGGCGAGGCAGTAGTCGATGGCCTGGTCCGGGAAGCCGTTGTCGTGCTTCTCCCGGGAGAACCGTTCCTCCGCCGCCGCGGCCACGATGTCGCCGTCGCGGACGAGCGCGGCGGCCGCGTCGTGGTAGTGGCAGGAGATACCGAGCACGTCCATCAGTACATCCTCCGGTACCGCTCGTTCCGGTCGCACCGCTCCCACGCCGGTCCATCATCCGTGCGGAACGCTCCCGGGATGCGGTGGAGCAGTCCCGAGACACCCAGCACGAGCCACACCGGGGCCGTGAGGATGACCTGGTTCGACCGTTTTATCCATTCGCCGAGCCGGGAAAGCCTGTCGCGCACCATGTCATGCCACCGGGTAGACGAAGACAGGGACGGGTGAGCTGCCCGCGGTCACCAGCAGGATGGCGACGATGCAGAGCACGATGAGCGCGGGAAGCAGCCACCACTTGCTCGTTTCACGCAGGTAGGCTATGATATCCCGGAGGACCGGGACAAGGTCGCGCATGTCCACGGTCTGGACGTGCAGCGTATAAATCAGTTATGCGGTGGTGGGAACGGGAACGGACAGGAAAAAGAAAAAGGGAAGACGGACGGAGCGGCGGGCTCAGAACAGCGAGCCCAGCCCCTCCGCAGCCTCTTCCTCGTCGGCCTCGTCCTCCTCGGCCGCGGCCTCAGCCTCGTCCTCGGAGTCATCCTCCGCCTCGTCGGCGGAGCCGTCCTCGGCCGGTGCCGGAGCGGCACCGGACGCGACGGCGGTGTTCATCGCCTCCTCGAGGTCGACATCCTCGAGCGCGGCGACGAGCGCCTTCACCTGCGAGGAATCGACATCGATGCCTGCACCCTCCAGGACGCCGGAGACGTTGTCCTCCGTGATGTCCTTCCCTGCGGAGTGCAGGAGCAGCGCTGCGTGTACGAGTTCCATATCAGTTCACCTCCGTATCTTCTTCGTCCTCGGGTGTTTCGTCCGACGCATCCTCCGCGGACTCCTGGTCGTCGTCCCCGGATTCATCGGTCGTCGTCCCGTCCTCGGTGTCCGCACCGTCCGCCGGCTCGTCACCGTCCTCCTCGTCCCCGCCGTCCGGATCGACGGCCGACAGGTCGAGGTCTGTGTCGACGGCGGCGGCCTGCGCGGCCGCCTTCCGAACGAGGTCCTCGATGACCTCCTCGTCGACGATGCCCGCGTTCACGGCCAGGTTGCGCGCCTGCCGTGTGGCCTGCTGCACGACCGGCTCCGCGGTCGTCTCGTTCATCACACCGGCGTTGACGGCCAGGTTGAACGCCCGGGATGCGGCGGACTCGATGTCCGCGCGGTAGTCGTCCACGTCGATCTCCAGCACGTCCCGGCCGAAGATCTCGCCGTCCTCGAACACCAGCTTGAGGTCGAGCCCGACCTCGAGCGGTTCGATACCGAGCGCGTTGAGCACCTCGGCCAGTTCCGGGGTGATCTCCTCGCCGGCCTCCACCGCGACCGCGGCGGAATCGACGGCGATCTTCCCGTCCTCGACCGAGGTCGGGGCACCGAACTCCTGGATCTTGCCCAGCATCGGGCCGGGGTCCAGGTCGGTCGGTCCCTCCGGGATCTCGATGTCGGTCGGGGCGATCTCGCCGCCGGACGCCGCCGCGGAGGTCTTCTTCTCCTGGATGAGCTTGAACAGGCTGAACGGGTTGGTGTCCGTGAACAGCAGCGCGGGCTGCACCGCCGCGTCGAGGTCCAGCTCGGTGACCCCGCCCGTCTCCGCCTGGTCCAGCGCCCGCTGCAGCAGCGTCTTCCGGGTCATCCGGATCTCCACGTCCCCGACCAGCTCCTTCTTGATCTCCTGGAGCTGCCGGGCGGGCAGCGAGTGCATATCGAGCAGGCCGACGACCGGGTGGCCGTCGATCTTCCCGGCAAGGTCGTCCACGAGCTCCTCCTTCCGTGCACGTGTCAGCTGCATCGTATCACACCTGCACCTGCACCGGGGCGCTCATCGTCAGTTTGACCATGACGTCCTTCACGTTGTGGCTGCTGCGCGGCAGCTCGGACGTCACCCGGTCGTAGATGGCGGCGGCGTTCTCCGCGATCTCGTCCGGGTCCATCTCCTCGGTGCCGACCTTGCACTTGATGGACGGCGCCTCCTTGAGCTGGACCGCGACCGCGCTCCGCAGCGCGCGGATGCGCTCGCTCGGGTCCTCGCCCGGCTGCATCGGCTCCGGCATCTTGTTCCGGGGGCCGAGCACCGAACCGAGGTTCTGCCCGATCTTCGGCATGAGCGGGGCCTCGGCGATGAAGAAGTCGAACTCCTCCGCCAGGTCCTTGGCCCGGGACTCGTCGTCCATGATCTCGTCCAGCTCGTCCGGACCGATGGTCCGGTCCGCGTTCTCCGCGTTGCTGGTGATGGTCTCGCCGATGACACAGATCTTCGTGTCGTCGTCCGCCGCGTACGGCAGGTTGACCTCCGCCGAGAACCGGTTCGCCGGGTCGTCGAGGTCGATCTCCCGGAGGTTGATGACGAGGTCGACGGACTGCGTGAAGTTCCGCGTCCCGAACGCCTCCGCCAGCTCCTCGACAGCATCGTCGAAGCTCATTCCTCATCCTCCTCCGGCTCCTCGCCGTCATCTTCGTCGTCCGCCGTTTCGTCTTCTTCTTCGCCTTCGTCGTCTTCGTCCTCGGCTTCGGCCTCACGCTCGGCACGCCGCTCCGCGATCTTCTGCTGCGCCGCCTGCGTGTCGATATCGCCGCCCTTCGCCTCGTCGGGCAGTTCCTCGTCGCCGGCGAACACCGCGTCGAAGGTCCCGTCATCGATCTCCTGCTGGACCTCGCGCGGCTCCTTGCCGTCGACCAGGATGCCCATGGACTGGGCGGTCCCGAGGACCTCCTTCGTCGCGCCTCGAAGGTCGAGGGCGACCAGGTCGGTCCGCTTCAGTTCGGCGATCTCGATCATCTGTTTCATCGGCATGTTCGCGACCTTGACCGTGTTCGGCTCACCGCTTCCCTTCGCGATGTCCGCCTTGTCGCGGATGAGTGCCGCGACGGGCGGGGTGCCAACCTCGATCTCGAAGTCACCGGTCTCCTCGTCGACGATGACGTCGACGGGGACCTCCATGCCCTCGAACCCGGCCGTCTTCTCGTTGATGGTGCTGACGACCGCGCCGATGTCCACCGGCAGCGGACCCAGTGCGGGTCCGAGCGGCGGGCCTGCCGAGGCCTGTCCACCTTCGACGAGGGTGGATATGGTCTCTGTCATTATCGATCACTCCGCTTCCGTAACATGTCTACACTGATGGTCACCGGGATGGGGACCGCTGCCTCGAGTAGCTCGATGGTCGCCTCCCGGTTCGCATCGTCGATACGTTCGATCTTCGCCTCCTCGCCCTCGAACGGGCCGCCCGTCACCTCGACGGTGTCGCCCACCTCGAGCGAGATCTCCTTCGGCTCATCGGACAGGAGCTCCTCGATCTTCTCGATGTCGACCTCCTCGTCGATGACGCCCCGCACGTGACGCAGGTCGCGGACGAGCCGCTTGATATCCTGCTCATCGCCCTCGACGAACAGGTACCCCTTCAGGTCCTGCGGGTAGAACACCGCCTGGATGGCGTAATCCCCGTTCTCGATCTTGGGCTGCATCGAGTTGATGGCGGTCTTCTCGCGTCCGCGCGTCGTCCGTACGGTCAGGATTGTCATTATACGTTCATCCTCCGTTCCCACGCAGCATGATCTCGAGCACCGTCGCACCGACGTAGATGAGGAACCCGATGGCCCCGATGAAGATGATGCCGGCACCTGTCACCTTGGCCGCCATGCTGAACTCCTCCCGGTCCGGTTTCCGGGTGATCTTCAGCACGCGCCGGTACTCCTTCAGTGCGTTCGTGATCCGCCTGTGGATGTTCATGGTATTGCACCTCGCCGGTACTGCGACGGCAGAGAAAACAACGAGCCACATGCCCCTGGCACGGGTCCGTTGCTCTCCTGCGCGAGGCAGTGCGGACGAGCGTTCCGCACTTCCCCGCCAACTTTTATAAATAGAACGCCGACCCGTCACAGCACGATGAACATGCCGAGGACCTTCTTCACCAGCCGCTCCAGCTCGT
>CAZNTD010000032.1:0-10888 GCA_964575915.1 uncultured archaeon
GAGGACGGCATCTTCGAGGTGTTCCTCAAGCTGGGCAAGTCCGGCGGCTACACCGAGTCGTTCACCGACGCGCTCGGCCGCCTCGTGTCCACCTCCCTCCGCTCCGGCGTGGAGCCCGAAGTGGTCATCGACCAGCTGAAGGGCATCCGCAGCCCGCGCGTCGCCTGGGACAACTCCGAGCAGATCCTGTCTGTGCCGGACGGCGTCGCCAAGGCGATGGAACGGTACCTGTCCGGCGAGGCCAGTCAGGCCCAGACCGCCGTGACCAATTTCGCGGAGCAGCAGGCCGCCGCGGACACGGACGCGACGGACGACCGGGCGGACGCCCACCGGCTGGTGGACAAGGGCGAGAACCCCGAGTGCCCGGACTGCGGCGGCATCCTCCAGTTGCAGGAGGGCTGCAAGAAGTGTCCGGAGTGCGGCTGGAGCGAGTGCTGACCGGGCGCTGACCGTACCATGTGAAGCGGGAGGACATCCTCCCGCTTCGTCTTCCGTTTCTTTTTATCTCTCCGTTCCTGTCCTTCCCCTATGAAGAACGTCCGGGTGCGCGCCGCCATCGCCGCGCTGCTCCTGCTGTTCCTGGTGAACATCGGGTCGTTCCTGGAGCACGCGCGGTACTTCCTGTCCGGCGCGGTGACGGAGGAGCTGGTGCGGGGGAACTGGCCGCTGGTCATCGCGAACGTGGCGCTGTTCGTCGCGTTCGTCGGGCTGCTCCGGGTGCGGAAGAGCATCGACTGGTCGTCCGCGGGCGGCTACGGCGTCTACACCGCGTTCATCGTCTCCCTGTTCGTGGAGATGTACGGCGTGCCGCTCACCATCTTCCTCGGGCAGGGCGTGGTCCAGGGACCGGGGACGCCGCCGGCCACCATCATGGCTGTGCCGCTGCCCGGCGTGACGCTCGCCATGAACCTGTGGATGGTCGCCGGGGTCGTGGTGACCGTCGCCGGGATGGCGCTGGTGGCGGCGGGATGGGCGCAGGTGTACCGGGCTGACGGGCTGGTGACCGGCGGACTGTACCGGTACTCGCGCAACCCGCAGTACGTCGGCATCATCCTGATCGCGCTCGGCTGGGTCATCGGCTGGCCGACCGTGCTCACCCTCGCCCTGTTCCCCGTGCTCGTCGCGGCGTACATCTACCTCGCGGTCCGGGAGCAGCGGGACATGGTGGACCGGTACGGCGAAACGTACGAGGACTACGCGGGACGTGTGCCGCTGCTGGTATGATGCTGGCACGGCGGCATCCCCGTGTCCTGCTGGCGCAGCGGGATCTCCACCTCGTGCTGGTGCTCGCCGCGGTCGACCTGGCGCTGACCATCACCGGCATCACGACCGGTGCGGGAACGGAACTGAACCCGCTCTACCGGCCGTTCACCGTGTCGTTCCCGCTCATGCTGCTCGGGGCCGGGGTCTACCTCGCCGTCCTGGCCGGGGCGAGCGTGGTGGTCCAGGGCGACCTGCGGCGGGTGCTCGTCCCCGTGGTGGCCGGGATGCACGTGGCCGGGACGCTGAGCTGGCTGGGGATGTGGGGCGTCCCGACGACCTGGTGGTGGAACAGCCTTGCGGGCATCACCGGGGCCGTACTCGTGCACCGGTGGGTCGCCGGGCGGGATTGAGAAGGGTCCGAACGTTCGGAGCATACCTATTTCAGTCCCGCCATGGAACCCGGATGCATGTACCGCATCGGCGCACACGTTTCCATCAGCGGCGGGTTCCCAAACGCGGTCGACCGGGAGCAGGACCTCGGCGGGACCTGCGGACAGGTGTTCGTCGCCTCGCCCCGGACCTGGGCGGTCGGCGACGTGGACCCGGACGAGGCGGACGCGTTCCGGACGAAGAGCGCGGACGCCGACATCGGGCCGTGGATCGTGCACGGGCTCTACCTCATCAACCTCGCGACGCCGAAGGACGACCTCGCCGCGAAGTCCGTCGACGCGGTCCAGGCGGAACTGGACGCGGCCGCCGCCCTGGACATCCCGTACTACGTCTTCCACCCCGGTGCGCACACCGGTGCCGGTGTGGAGCAGGGCCTCGCGAACATCGGCGAGCGCCTCTCGGAACTCGACATCCCGGAGTCGGTGACGCTCCTGCTGGAGAACACTGCCGGGAAGGGGACGACGCTCGGGAAGACGTTCGAACAGCTGGACCGGATGGTGCAGGCGTCCACGTACACCTACGACGACATCGGGGTGTGCCTCGACACGTGCCACCTTTACGCCGCCGGCTACGACATCACCACCGACGACGGCATGGCGGAGATGGTGGCCGAACTTGACGAGCACGTCGGCCGGGACAACGTCCACTACCTCCACCTGAACGACTCGAAGCACCCGCTCGGCTCGGAGAAGGACGAGCACGACCACATCGGGGAGGGCGAGATCGGGGAGGAAGGGTTCCGGAACGTCATCATCCACGACGCGTTCCGCGACCTGCCGATGGTCGTCGAGACGCCGGTGACCGATGAGAAAGGGTTCGCGGAGAACATCGCGAAATGCCGGGAGCTCCGGGACTGATTTGAAGGAGCATCCCCCATCCCCGGACATGCTGGTCATCGCGCTCGGCGGCAACGCCATCACCCCGGCCGACGGCACGGCGATGTACAGGGACATGCGGAAACAGCTGCAGGGAACGGTTGCGGAACTCGCACCGGTCCTGGCGGAGCATGACGCCCTCCTGGTGCACGGGAACGGGCCGCAGGTCGGCCGGCTGCTCCGGGAGGCGGAGCACGGCAGCGACCCGTTGCCGCTGGACGTGCTGGTTGCGGAGACGCAGGGACAGATCGGCTACCTTCTCGTCCAGGAACTCGCGCGGCAGGACATCGATGCCACCGCCGTCGTCACCCGGGTCGTCGTCGACCCCGACGATGCGTCCGGGGAGCCGTCCAAGCCGGTCGGGCCGTGGCTCACCGCCGACGAGGCCGACGCCCACGCGGGCACCGTGGAACGGCTGCGCGACACCGATCCCGGGTTCCGCCGGGTCGTCCACTCCCCCGACCCGCGCGGCATCGTGGAACTGGACGCGGTCCGGGCGGTGGCCGGCAGGACCGTCCCGGTCTGCTGCGGGGGTGGCGGCGTCCCGGTCACCCCGGACGGCGACGGCGTGGAAGGGGTGGTGGACAAGGACCGCAGCGCGTCGCTCCTCGGCCAGGAGCTGGACGCGGACACCCTCCTCCTCGTCACGGATATCGCGGCGGCGGAGCGGAACTACGGCACACCGGCGGCAGAGCCGATCGGGGAGACGGACCCGGACGAACTCGAGGAACTGATGGACGCCGGCACGTTCGGCGAGGGCAGCATGAAGCCGAAGATCGAGGCGTGCATCGAGTTCATCCGTGCCGGCGGGGACCGGGCGATCGTGACCGACGCCGCCCACGTCCAGGACGCGCTGGCCGGCGAGGCAGGGACGCGGGTGACACCATGACCGACCTCCTCGACCTGTCCGGCTGGACCCGGGACGACCTCGACGCGGTGTTCGACCGGACCGACGCGCTGAGGGGGACGCACCGCGACGACCTCGATGAGATGACGCTGCTGATGCTGTTCGCGAAGCACTCCACCCGGACCCGCGTCTCGTTCGAGACCGGGATGACCGAACTGGGCGGCCACGCCATCTACTTCCCGGCGGAACGGTCGCAGCTGGCACGGGGCGAGTCGATGACCGACACGGCGCACGTCCTGTCCCGGTACGTCGACGGTATCATGGCCCGGCTGTACGCCCACGACGACCTGGTGGCGCTGGCCGAGGCGGCGGACGTCCCGGTCATCAACGGGCTGACCGACCGGTTCCACCCGTGCCAGGCCCTCGCGGACGTCTACACGCTGCACGACCGCGGTATGGATCTCGCCGACACCCACCTGGTCTACGTCGGTGACGGGAACAACGTCGCGCACTCGCTGCTGCACGCCGCGACGGCCGCCGGGATGGACATCACCGTGTCCTGCCCGCAGGGCTACGAGCCGGACCGGGACGTGGTCGAGCACGCCCGGGAGACCGGCGAGGAGACCGGGTCGCGGGTGCGCATCGTCCACGACCCGCACCAGGCCGTCACCGGCGCCGACGTCATCTACACCGATGTCTGGGTGTCGATGGGGGACGAGGACGAGGCCGCGGAGCGGGCGGACCGGTTCCGCCACTACCAGGTGGACGCGGATCTCGTCGCGGCGGCAGGCGACCCGGTCGTGATGCATCCGCTGCCCGCGCACCGCGGCCAGGAGATCACCGGCGAGGTGCTGGACGGGCCGCGGTCCATCGTCTACGACCAGGCAGAGAACCGGCTGCACGTGCAGAAGGCGGTGCTCGCCGACCTGCTCGGATAGATTTAAATGGCGGTGCCGCCCACCTCCATCCATGGTTCTCGACGGCTACGACGACGTGCTGCTGCCGACGACGCGTGCACCGCTGGCGGTGACCGCCGCCGACGGGATGGAGGTGACGGTGACCGACGGCGAGACGGAGCGGACGGTCATCGACGCGACCGCACAGGTCGGCACCAACCCGCTCGGCCACCGGAACGATGCTGTCATGGAACGGATGCGGCAGTACCGGGACGGTGACGGGCCGCTGATGGTCGCGGGCAACGACTTCCACCACCCGCTGCAGCGGGACCTGGCGGAACGGTTCACCGACATCTATCCCGGCGACCAGCAGCGGGGCGACATCAAGGCGTACTACTGCAACTCGGGAAGCGAGGCGGTGGAGCGCGGCTGCCTCAAGGCGGCGCAGCTGGCGCGCGGCGGGAACACGTACGTCGCGTTCCGCAACGCGTTCCACGGCCGGACATCGCTCGCGCTGTCCTGCAACTTCTCCAAGGCCGCGCACACCGAGGGGTACAACTCGCTGTTCCGCGCCCTCCCCGTCCCGTTCGCTGACCGGGACCACGACGTGGACGACTGCCTCGCCGCGCTGGACCGGACCATCGTCCAGGAGGGCGCGGACAACATCAACGCGGTCATCATGGAGCCCATCCAGGGCGAGGGCGGCTACGTCGTGCCGCAGGACGGCTTCCTGCACGGCGTGCGGGAGGTGACGCGGGACCACGGCGTGCCGCTGGTGATGGACGAGGTGCAGGCCTCCCTGCGGACCGGCAACTGGTTCGCCTGCGAGGAGTGGGACGTCGAACCCGACATGATAGCGGTAGCGAAGGCGTTCTCCGGCGGTGTCGCCCCGTTCGGCGCCGCGCTCATCCAGGACCGGTGGGCGGCCGACGAGCCAGGGAAGCACTCCGGCACGTTCGGCGGCAACCCGAAGGAATGCCTCGCCGCGCTGGCGACCATCGACACCATCCGGGACAACGACCACCTCGCCAACGCCCGGCGCCAGGGCGGGACACTCGCGGGGGCGTGGGAGGACCTGGAGCGGCACGGCCACGTCGTCGAGCACCGCGGCGTCGGCCTGATGCGCGGCATCGAGTTCACCGACGCGGCGACGCGGGACGCGGTGCTGGACGCGCTGCTGGAGGAGCACGGCATCCTCTCGCTCGGCTGCGGCCACGACCGGTTCAACCCGTCCATCCGGTTCCTGCTGCCGGTGAACGTGGACGACGAAACCACCGACCGGGTCGCGGACGGGGTCAGGGAGGCGGTCAGCGGTGCCGGATGAGATGCGGGACCGGGTGCGGGAAGGGTACGAGAACATCGACCTGTCCGGGCTGCAGCCGTCCGAGGAGGACGTGCCGGCGTCGGAGCGGGGGATGGTGGACGCGTTCCTGGACAGGGTGCCGCCGGGCGGCCACATCGTCGACATGGGCTGCGGCACCGGTGTGCCGTACGACCGCGCGTTCGTCGACGCGGGGTTCGACGTGACCGGCGTCGACCTGGTCGCGACCAACATCGACGCGGCGCGGGAGCGGGTGGAGGGCGCGACGTTCGTCCAGGCCGACTTCACCGCGTTCGACCCGGACACGGCGTTCGACGGCCTTGTCTGCCTGTTCGCGCTGTTCCACGTCCCCCGGGCGGAGCACGCCGACGCGCTCGCCGCGTTCCGCGGGATGCTGGACGACGGTGCACCGATGCTCATCACGGTGGGGACGGCCGATGCCGCCGAACTGACAGAGGAGTTCGCCGGGGAGGAGATGGTGTGGAGCTTCTTCGACGCCGAGCAGAACCGCGAACTCATCAGGGACGCCGGGTTCACCATCGAGCGGACCGAACGCATCCCGGACCGTATCGACGGCAGCGAGCATCTCTGGGTGCTCGCGACCGCGACCTGACGGCCGACCACGCCATTTATATTCCTCGACGGCGAAGGTGAGGATATGATTGACAGGGAGACGCTGAAGAAGGCGGCGGGCGCCGTCGGGTCGGGTGCGCTCATCGGTTCCCTCGTCGCGGGCGCCGCGACGCTGGCCGACACGGCGGAGACCGGGATCGGCGACGCCATCCAGTCCAACGTCAACACCGCGACCACGGTGTACGCGGCGGTCGCCGACCGCGTTTCCGGTGGCGACGCGGTCATCCTCTCCGGGGCCGCGTCCGGGACACCGGTCGACGCGGCGGACGATGACGAGGTGAACGCGTCCAGCGACGAGGACGACGGGGCGTACCAGGGGTGCGGTGTCGGCACCGTCACCCTCGAGTAGCGGGGCGTCGTGATGGTGCGGAGCGCGATCACCCCGGCTGACGTGGAGCGGCTTGACGATGTGCTCTCGTTCGCGGTCGAGAACGAGCACTGCGACTTCTTCCGCGACCACCTCGATGCGGACCGGCGGTCCGTCGAGACCGTCGACGACGTCCTGGCCCTGCCGACGATGGGGAAGGAGGATCTCCGGGCGTACGACGGCGAGTTCCGGTTCATGCCCATCGACGAGATGGCGATGATGTTCAGTTCCGGCGGGACGACCGGTGAGGCGGTGCCGCTGCAGCTGTCGGAGCGGGACTGGGACCGGTACGTCCGCGACCACAGCACGTACCACGAGCACTGCCTGTCCGGGCGGGAACGCGTCCTCGTCATGACGTCGCACACCCTGGCGCAGCTCGTCCGCGAATCGCTCCGGGAGCTGGGACACGCACCCATCATGGGCGACCCGCAGGACCTGGCGTACTCCCGGGCGATGGCGATGGCCGGGCAGGTGACGGTGCTGCAGACCTCGCCATCGATGGCGCTCCAGTTCGGGGAGATGCTGGACGACGCCGGATTCGACCTGTCCACCATCACGACGCTGGGTGTCGGCCAGGAGCCGCTCACCCCGCTGCTGCAGGAGCAGCTGCACGAGATGTACCCCGGGGCGGACCTGGTGAACCTGTACGGCGCCGGCGAGTTCGGCACGCTCACCTACCAGTGCGAACACCTGTACGACACCTGCACGCTGCACACCACGTCCGACGACCTGCTGTACGAGGTGCTCGACCCGGAGACCGGGGAGCCGGTCGCGGAGGGGGAGGAGGGCGAACTGGTCGTGTCCAACCTCCACGCGCCGACGTTCCAGCCGTTCATCCGGTGGCGGACCGGCGACCTGGTGGAACTCGTCACGTACGAGTCGACGTGCGACTGCGGGGCGGACGGCATCGTCATCGACCTGCGGGGCCGGGCCGCGACGAACATGGTCGCGGTGGCGGACATGCGCATCTACCGTGACGCCATCGAGACCGGGATCGAGGCGGCGGAGCCGTTCCACACCGGCGAGTACCAGGTGCACGTGCACGAGAAACGCGTGGACGGGGACATCCGGCCGTACTTCCGGGTGCAGCTCGTGCCGGGCATCAACACGACGCCGGACAGCGGCACCGCCGAGCGGGTGGCGGACATCATCATGGACAACCTGCCGCTGACCGCCGACCACGCGTGGCGGCGCGGCGTCGAGAAAGGGGTGCTCGGCGAGATCGAGGTCGAGTTCGTCGACACCATCTCCTACGACGACGAGATCAAGCGGAAGCGGCTGATCGACCACCGATCCGAGGAGGGACAGGATGGCGGTGCGTGACCGGCTCGACCCGGTGGTCGTCGCCGGGCTCGTGCTCGGCCTGGTCGTCGGGGTGGTGGCGGTCCTCGCGGTCGTGCCGGCCGGCGAACCGACCGTCGTGGCGAAGGCGGACATCGTCCCCGCGGTCGTGGAGGACTGGGCGCGTGACACCGGACAGGTCGCCTACCCCGCCGACCTCCGCATCAACACGACCCGGACCTGCGTCCCGTCCATCGAGGCGCTGGCGCGTGGCGACGCGGACATCGCGTTCGTCCCGCTGATGTACATCGACCGGGTCCTGGCGGAGCGGCCGGACGCGGAGATCGTGGCGGGTATCCACTGGCCGGCCAACTACACGAACATGTACGTGCCGCGGGACTCCGACATCCGGTCCGTGTCGGACCTGCGGAACCGGACCATCGCGGTCAGTCCCGGTGTCATCGGCATGGTGTCGACCGTCGCCGCGCTGGAGAACGAGGGGCTGCCACGGTCCGCGTACGACACCGTCTACGACTTCCCTATATTCCGCATCCCCGGCTACCTGGAGCGGGGAGAGGCGGACGCGGCGGTGATGTTCCCGCCGCCGAACCGGTCGGCGTACCGGTCCATCCTGTCCCCGGTGGCGTACTGGGAGGACCGGATTGGGCAGCGCATCCACTCGTCATGGATCATGGCCGCCCCGGGCCACGTGGACGAGGCGGAGGCGTACGCCCGGGCGCTCAACGAGTCGTACAGGGCGGTGGCGGGGAACGAGGACGACTTCCGCGCCTACGCCGCTGAGCACATCGGGCAGGAGCACGTGTCGATGGCGATGCCGTTCACCCGCAGCCGGGTGTACGAGGCGGACCCCGGCATGCTGGACCGGTACCAGGAGTGGATCGACGACCTCTACCGGGACGGCCACCTGACCCGCTGGGTCAACATCACCCGCGACCGGTACTAGAGGTCGATGTCCAGACCCTGCGCCATCTCGATGTCCTCCTCGTGGTTCACCGTCCATGACACCCGTTCCGTCACCGCGGCGATGATGTCCTTCCCGGCGGAGATACCCGAGCCGGACTGCTTCACGCCGCCGAACGGGAGGTGGACCTCGGCCCCGATGCTCGGCAGGTTGTGGTAGCCGATACCGAACTCGCACTCCTGCCGCGCCTTCCGGGCCTCCCGGTAGTCCTCGGTGATGATGGAGAACGCGAGGCCGTAGTCCGTGGCGTTGTGGATGCGGATGGCCTCGTCGAGGTCGGTGTAGGGGATGATGGCGCAGTGCGGGCCGAACACCTCCTCGTGGATGACCGCGTTGTCCTCGCTGTACGGGCACTCGTAGACGAACGGGCCGACGAACCGGCCGTCCGGGTAGTCCGCCACCGTCTCGTCCTCCCGGTCCACGAGCACCTCGCAGTCGTCCCGGTCACGCGCGTAGTCGTTCCATTCCGATATCTTCTCCACCTGCTGCTCGTCCACCACCGGCCCCATGAACACGTCGTCCTCCACCGGGTGGCCCATCGACACGGTCTCCGCGGCCTCCACGAACTTCTCCCGGAACGCGGGGAGGACGTCCTCGTGGACGATGACCCGTTCGGCGGAGACGCACCGCTGGCCGGTGGTCTTGAACGCGGAGATGACCGCGGCGTTGACCGCCGTGTCCAGGTCCGCGTGCTCCGTGACGATGATGCCGTTCTTCCCGCCCATCTCGCACGTCGCCTGCTTGCCGCGCATCCCGCCCGCCGTCTCCATGATGTCGTGGCCGACCTCGCACGACCCGGTGAACAGGACCGACGCCACGTCCGGATGCTCCACGATCCCCTTCCCGGTCTCCGCGTGGCCCGTGACCAGGTTGAGGACGCCGTCCGGCAGGCCGACCTCGTCGAAGATCTCCATGATGCGGACGCCGCACAGCGGGGTCTGCTCCGCCGGCTTGAACACCATCGTGTTCCCCTCCTCGATGGCGATGGCGATGTCCCACAGCGGGAGGGCGATGGGGAAGTTCCACGGCTTGATGGAGCCGACCACCCCGACCGGCTTGCGGTGGACGGTGGAGTCCTTCGCCGGGATCTCGCTCTCCACCACCTCGCCGGTCGGCTGCCGCGCCAGGCCGAACGCGTACTGCGCCATGTGCGACGCCTCCACCACGTCCGCGCGGCCCTCCGCGAGCTCCTTCCCGCACTCCCGCGACACCAGTTCCGCCAGTTCGTCCTCCCGCGCATCCAGCTCCTCGAAGAACGCGCGGAGGTACTCCGCCCGGTCGATGCGGGACAGTGCCCGCCAGTCGTCCTCCGCCTCTCTGGCCGCTTCGACCGCCCGTTTCACGTCGCCGCGGGTCGAGTCCTGGAACGCGCCGAGGACCCGGGACGGATCCGCCGGCTCCACGGACGTGAACGTTTCCCCGCTCTCCGACTCCACCCACTCCCCGTCGATGTAGTTGTAGAAGGTCTCGCTCATGGAAGAACCATACCGGGCGCGGCTTAAAAATCCGGCAGGTTCTTAACCGCAGCGACGCAACCCGTCCCCATGAAGCACGTCATCGTGGGCGACGGCGTGGCCGGCCACACCGCCGCACGGACCATCCGCGAGGAATCCCCGGATGCCGCCATCCACGTCGTGACGCGGGAACCCGTCCCGTTCTACGACCGCATCGGGCTGCGCGACCACGTCCGCGGCGGCAGGACGGAGGACGCGCTCATCATCGACGGCGCGGACTGGTACGCCGACCGGAACATCCACCTCCACCTGGACACGGAAATCGTGGGAATAGACCGGGACGCGCAGGTCGTCGCGACCGCGGCAGGGAAGGACCTCGGCTACGACCGGCTGCTGCTCGCGACCGGCGGCACACCCCGCACCCTCCCCATGGAGGACGGGGTTGACCACGTCCACCACCTCTGGGAGCTGGCGCGGCACGGCCGGCCGTTGAAGCGCGACCTGGAACGGGCCGAAACGGGAGCGGTCATCGGCGGCGGCCTGCTCGGGTTCGACCTCGTCGGCTCGTTCATCGGCGCC
>CAZNTD010000033.1:0-4176 GCA_964575915.1 uncultured archaeon
CAGCTCTTCTCGAAGTGGGTCGGCGAGTCGGAGAAGGCGGTGCGGAAGATCTTCTCCAAGGCCCGGCAGGTGGCCCCGACCGTGGTCTTCATCGACGAGATCGATGCCATCGCGCACCGGCGCGGCGGGGACGGCGACTCGGGCGTGGGCGACCGCGTGCTGAACCAGCTGCTCGCCGAACTGGACGGCATCGAGGGCATGGAGAACGTGGTCGTCATCGGTGCGACCAACCGGCCGGACATCCTCGACCCCGCCATCATGCGGCCCGGCCGGCTGGACCGCCACCTCTACATCCCGCCGCCGGACGACGAGGCGCGGCAGGCCATCTTCGACATCCACACGCAGCGGATGCCGCTGGCGGACGATGTCGACCTCGCCGCGCTGGTCCGGGACACCGACGGCTTCGTGGGCGCGGACATCGAGGCGGTCTGCCGCGAGGCAGGGATGCACGCGCTCCGCACCGACTTCGACACCGAGGAGGTGACGATGGCCGACTTCGAGGCCGCACTGTCGGAGGCGAGCCCGTCCGCGACCGACGAGGATGTCCAGTCGTTCGAGGAACGCATCGAGCGGATGGACACGGAGGAATCAGCGGAGACCGCCGACTACTTCGGCTGACAGGGACGGGCCGGGGCACGATGTCCCCGGCTCCCGGTTCTCTTCTCTCACTGGACGAGCGACTTAAAGCTGCCGTCACACTAGGTGTATATGGACATGAAGGAACTCGTGACGGAGCTGGCGGAGACGCCCGGGGTGTCGGGCGACGAGCACCGGGTCAGGGACCTGGTGCGGGAGCGCGTGGAGCCGCACGCGGACAGCATCGCGGAGGACGATCTCGGCAACCTCATCGTGCGGACGGGCGAGGGCGAGCAGACGCTGATGCTCATCGCCCACATGGACCAGATCGGCCTCTCCGTCAAGACCGTCACGGACGACGGGTTCGTGAAGTTCTCGAAGGTCGGCGGGGTGACGACGCAGAGCCTGATGAACCAGCGCGTCACCATCCACACCGCCGAGGGCCCGGTGCAGGGCGTGGTGGGGATGAAGCCGCCGCACCTCATGAAGCCGGACGACCGCGACAAACTCCCGGAGAAGGAGACGCTGTTCCTCGACATCGGGGCGGCGGACGCGGACGACGTGGAGGATGCCGGGGTGCGGGTCGGCGACTACATCACGTTCGACCGGGACGTCGCGGAACTGCGGAACGGCTACCTGACCGGGGCGGCGTTCGACAACCGCGCCGGGGTCGCGACCACCATCGCGGCGCTGGAACGGTTCGACGAGGACTACGAGCTCGTCTGCGTCTTCTCCACCCAGGAGGAGGTCGGGCTGAAGGGTGCGAAGACCGCCGCGTTCCAGGTCGACCCGGACGTCGCGGTGGCGGTCGACACGTCCATCGCCGGCGACGTGCCCGGCATCGAACCGCACGAGTCCGGCCTCGAGACCGGGGAGGGCGTGGAGATCACCATGATCCAGGCGGAGGGACGCGGCCTTATCACGCCGGAGCGGGTGAAGCGGTGGCTGCTCGAGACCGCGGAGCGGGAGGGCCACGACTACCAGCCCGGTGTCTGGGAGGGCGGAGCGACCGATGCCGCCAACGTCTACCTGGTGAAGGAGGGCATCCCGACCGGGAGCATCGGCGTGCCGACGCGGCACATCCACTCCGCCACCGAGGTCGTCAACGTGGCCGACCTTGAGCAGGTCGTGGACTACCTGGACAGCGTGTTCGGCACGATGCCGGACTACTTCTGAGAACGCTACCGGGTCGTGACGACCGGGTCGTCGAGGACGAGGACGGTGTGCTCCTTCTGGGAGACCATGCCGTCCGCCGCCTCGGCGAGGACGTCGTACGAGTGGACGTTGCCGTTGCGGACCAGGGACGAGAACGTGGTCGGGATCCGCGCGGCCGGGATGGACGTGATCCACCGCGTGGTGAACGGCAGGGTGCGGAACCGGTCGGATATCTCACCGAGGACCGTCCTGCCCGTCCTGTCACGGGTGCGCCCGTTCTCCAGCTTGTAGATGTTGCCGGGACGGCCGTCCTTCACCCGGCCGGCCCCGTCGGTCGCGAACGGTTCGATGGCGACCGCCTCGCCGTGGTCCAGCGTCTCGGCCGTGTCGGTGGCGATGTTCGGGATGGTCTTGCCGGAGTGCTGCGTGTACTGCTCGAGGCCGTGACCGGACAGGTTCCGGACCGGCTTGAAGCCGTGGGACTCGATGGCGTCCTGGATGGCCGCGCCGATGTCGGCGATGCGCGCGCCCGGCTCCACCAGGTCGAGGGCGGCGTCGAGCGCATCGCTGGCGGCGGCGACGAGGTCCGGATGGGTGCCGGCCGGGTCGACGGTGACCGCGGTGTCGCCGATGTAGCCGTCGATGTGCGCCCCGACGTCGATGTTGAGCACGGTGTCGTCCGGCACCACGGTGTCGTCGTCCCGGTCCGGGGTGTAGTGCGCCGCGTCGTCGTCCAGCGAGAGGTTCACCGGGAACGCGGGTTCGGCACCCTGCTCCCGGATGTGGTCCTCGGCGCGCTCCGCGATGTCGACGAGCGGGGTGCCGGGCCCGGCCATCTCCGCGGCGAGGTCCCGCGCCTCCCTCGCGATGCGGCCGGCCTCCACGTACTTCTCCCGGATCTCCTCGTCCATGGCTAGTCGTCCTCCATCCCGTCGAGCCGCTGCTGCACGGTTTCCTGGAGGTCCGTGTCGACGCCTGTCGGCGACGTGAGCCGCTCCGGGTCGAGGACCTCGTCCGCCTCCTCGTCGGTCAGCCACCCCTTCTCCACGACGAGGTCGCGCACACGGCGGTCCCGGGAGACGGCCTGCTTCACCACCGCGGCGGTCCGGTCGTAGCCGAGGTACGGATTGAGCGCGGTGGCGACCGCGGTGCTGCGGCCGAACAGGTCGTGGATGCGGTCCCGGTCGGCCGTGATGTCCGCGATGCAGTCCTCGCGGAGCATCCGCACCGCCCGCTCCAGCACGTCGAGGGCGGCGAGGAGGTTGCGGCCGATGACCGGGGTCATCACGTTCAGTTCGAGGTCGCCCATCGCGGCGGCCCGGGTGACCGTGTGGGCGTGGCCGTCCGCCTGGAGGCAGGACATGACGAACGCCTCGACCACCGACGGGTTCACCTTGCCGGGCATGATGGACGAGCCGGGCTCGACCTCGGGCAGATGGATCTCCGCAAGACCGGCGACCGGGCCGGAGGACAGCAGCATCAGGTCGTGGCCGAACTGCTCGCCCTCACCCGCGAACGATGCGAGCGCGGTGGCGAGGTCGGTGAAGACGGCCATGGACCGGGTGGTGGCCAGCGGGTCGTCCGCCGGTTCCAGGTCGCGGCCCGCGACCTCCGCCAGTTCGGACACGAGCGCCTCCCGGAATCCGTCGGGCGTGTTGATGCCGGTGCCGACCGCGTTGCCGCCGAGGCCGACCACCCGGAGGTTCTCCGCGGCGTCGGCGATGCGGTCGCGCCGCTCCCGGACCATGGATGCGTAGGCAGCGAACTCCTGGCCGAGCCGGACCGGCACCGCGTCCTGCAGGTGGGTCCGCCCCACCTTCACCACGTCGTCGAATGCGTCGGCGCGCTCGTCGAACGCGTCCGCGAGCGCGTCCAGTTCGGCGAGGAGGTCGTCGGTCTTCGCAAGTGCGGCGAGCCGGACCGCGGTCGGGACGACGTTGTTGGACGACTGGCCCATGTTGACGTGGTCGTTGGGATGGACCTCGTACTCGCCTTTCTCGCCGCCGAGCAGTTCGGTGGCCCGGTTGGCGATGACCTCGTTCGCGTTCATGTGGACCGGAGTCCCCGCGCCGGCCTGGATGGTGTCGATGACGAAGGAATCGTCGAAGTCGCCGTCGATGACCTCCCGTGCGGCCTGTTCGATGGCGTCGGCCGTCTCGTCGTCGAGCAGGTCCAGGTCGCGGTTGGTGCGGGCCGCGGCCAGCTTCACCTGGCCGAGCGCCCTGACGAGTTCGCGGGGCGGGGTGTCGCCGGTCAGGTCGAACGTGTCACGGGCCCTGACCGTGAACGCGCCGTAGTACACGTCGTCCGGCACGTCGACCGGGCCGAGCGAGTCCTCCTCCCTCCGTGTCATGGTGCAACGTGCGGGGACACGGCTTTTATCGGTTCGGGCCACGATCCGTGACGCACCCACCGGTGCTCTTCGCGGAACGCTGCCGCGATCCG
>CAZNTD010000033.1:4276-10645 GCA_964575915.1 uncultured archaeon
CGATCCGTGACGCACCCACCGGTGCTCTTCGCGGAACGCTGCCGCGATCCGCGCAGGGAAACCGATAAATTGCGGGCCGCGCAACCACCCGTCATGGAGTACGAGACCGTGGACGTCCCGGTGCTGGTCATCGGTGCCGGGGGCGGCGGGGTGCGGACGGCCATCGAACTCGACGAGCACGACGTGGACTGCCTCGTCATCGGGAAACGGGCGCACGGGGATGCCCACACGGTGAAGGCGGCGGGCGGCATCAACGCGTCGCTCGGGAACCTGGACCCGGAGGACCGGTGGGACATCCACGCCGCGGACACGCTGCGCGAGGGGCACTTCATCAACGACCCGGAGGCCGTGGAACTGTTATGCGCGAACGTGCCGGACCGCGTCCTGGAACTGCAGGAGTGGGGCTGCGACTTCGACCTGACCGGGGACGGCGATATCAACCAGCGCTACTTCGGGGCGCAGGCCTACCGGCGGACGTGCTTCGTCGGCGACCACACCGGCGACGCCATCCTGCAGACCCTGGTCGCGGAGGCGGAGCGGCGGGACATCGCCTACCGGGAGAACGTGATGGTGACGAAGCTGCTGGCGTCGCACGGCAAGGTGGCGGGCGCGGTCGGCTACGACATGGAGACCGGCGACCCGGTCGTGTTCCGGGCGACCGCGGTGGTGCTGGCGGCGGGCGGCTACTCGCAGGTGTACAAACGGTCGAGTTCGCGGGAGGACGAGAACACCGGGGACGGCCCTGCGCTGGCGTACGAGGCGGGGGTGCCGCTGCAGGACATGGAGATGGTGCAGTTCCACCCGACCGGCATGGTGAAGCCCGAGGAGTACGAGGGCAGCCTCGTCACCGAGGCGGTGCGGGGTGAGGGCGGCCACCTGTTCAACGCGGACGGGGAACGGTTCATGGAGCGGTACTCTCCGGACCAGATGGAACTCGATGCACGGGACGTGGTGGCGCGGGCGAACGAGCAGGAGATCCGGGAGGGTCGCGGCACCGCGGACGGCGCCGTGCTGCTTGACATATCCCACAAGGACGCGGACTTCATCCGGGAGCGGCTGCCGTCCATGGTGGAGAAGTTCCAGGACGTCGGGGTGGACATCACGGAGGAGCCGATGGAGGTCGCGCCGACCGCGCACTACTCCATGGGCGGCGTGAAGATCGACTTCGAGACCGGGCAGACCGCTGTGGAGGGCCTGTTCGCGGTGGGCGAGGTGACCGCCGGGCTGCACGGCGGCAACCGGCTCGGCGGCAACTCGCTGGCGGAGATCGTGACGTTCGGCACCATCTTCGGCGGCCACGTCGCGGAGTACGTCGGGGACGCGCCGCGGGAACCGGTGGACGGGGACGAACTGGAACGGGAACTCGCGCGGCTGGACGGACGTGCCGGGGCGGACGGGAGCCACGACCCGCACGACGTGATGGAGGAGCTGCGCGAACTGATGTGGCAGCACGCCGGCATCGTCCGGAACGAGACGCTGATGAAGCGCGGACTGGCGAAGCTGGCGGACGTGCGGGCGAAGGCGGACGACCTGGACGTGCCGGCGGACCGGACCAGCCGCGGGTTCGAGTACGCCGTCGACCTGCAGTTCATGCTTCCCGTGGCGGAGGCCATCCTCCGCGGTGCGCTGATGCGGGAGGAGTCACGGGCGGCGCACTACCGGGATGACTACCCGGAGAAGCGGGAGGAGTGGCGGAAGAACATCGTCTACGAGAAGACGGACGACGGGATGGACCTCCGCGCGGAACCGGTGAAGCCGGTGCAGAACAGCATCCAGCGGGCGCTGGACGAGGGCCACGAACTGGACTACCACCACCTGGAGTAACGGGGGCTAGATGCGGCAGAACCCGGTCTCCTGGCCGGCGTCCGTGACGGCGGCGGCGACGGCGTCGGCGAGGGTGCGGTCGAGCGAGCCGGGGACGACGTGGTCCGGCGACGGGTCGTCCACGTGGTCGGCGATGGCCCGGGCCGCGGCGAGCTTCATCTCGGTGTTGACGCCGCGGGCGTTGCAGCCGAGCGCGCCCTTCACGATTCCGGGGAAGGCGAGCGAGTTGTTGATCTGGTTGGGATAGTCGGAGCGGCCGGTGCCGACCACCGCCGCACCCGCGTCCACGGCGTCGTCGTACGTGATCTCCGGGTCGGGGTTGGCCATGGCGAAGACGATGGGGTCGTCGGCCATGGACCGCACCATCTCCTGCGAGACGATGCCGCTGGTGGCGAGACCGATGCAGACATCGGCACCGTCCAGCGCCTCCGCGAGGGACCCCTCGGTCCCGCCCGGGTTGGTCCGTTCCGCGATGTCCCGCTGCTCGTCGTTGAGCCCGGGCGTGTCGCCGTGGATGATGCCCGGCCGGTCGACCAGGGTGACGTCGCCCGCGTCGGCAGCGAGGAGCAGGTCGGCGGTGGCGATACCGGCCGCACCGGCGCCGATGACGACGACCTCCGCGTGTTCAAGGTCGCGGCCGGTCAGGGCGAGGGCGTTGTGCAGCCCGGCGAGGACCGCGACCGCCGCGCCGTGCTGGTCGTCGTGGAACACCGGGATGTCCAGCTCCTCCTGCAGCTCCCGTTCGACACGGAAGCAGCCGGGCGAGGCGATGTCCTCCAGCATCATGAACCCGAACATGGGGTGGAGCCGCTTCACGACGGAGATGAGCTCGTCCGGATCGTCCTCGTCCACCATGACCGGGAAGGCGGAGATGTCGCCGAGTTCCCTGATGAGCAGCGCCTTCCCCTCCATCACCGGGATGGCCGCCTCGGGGCCGACATCGCCCAGCCCGAGGACCGCGGTGCCGTTGGAGACGACGGCGCACATCTCGCCCTTCGTCGTGTGGTCGTAGACCGTCGACGGGTCGTCCTGGATGGCTCGGACCGCCTCGGCGACGCCCGGCGTGTAGGCGAGGGAGAGGTCCTCCTGCGTCTCGAGCGGGACCTTGCCGTCGACCCGGATCTTCCCCCGGTTCTCCCGGTGGAAATCGAGTGGCATGGGCCGGGGATGGGCGCGGAGATTTAAATGGAGCGGGGCGCGGTCAGTCGAGGGCGGCGATGACCGCGTCCGTGAACTCCGTCGTGGTGGCGCCGCCGTCCAGGTCGCGGGTGCGCGGCCCGTGCTCCAGGACGTGGCGGAGCGCCGCATCCAGCGCGTCCGCCGCGCCGGGCTGGTCGACGTGGCGGAGCAGCATCACCGCGGAGCGGATGAGCGCGGTCGGGTTCGCGGTTCCCGTTCCGGCGATGTCGGGGGCGGTGCCGTGGACCGAGGCGAAGACCGCCGTGTCGTCACCCACGTTGGCGGACGGGGCGATGCCGACGCCGCCGACCAGGCCGGCCGCGAGGTCGGACAGGATGTCGCCGTAGATGTTCTGCGTGGCGATGACGTCGAAATCACCGGGGTGCATCACGAGCTGCTGCGCCATGTTGTCCACGAGGACGTGGCGGTGGGCGATGGCCGGGAAGTCCGCCGCGACCTCCTCGCCGACGGCCATGAACAGGCCGTCGGTCTCCTTCATGATGTTCGCCTTGTCCACCACGGCGACGGAGTCACGGTCCTCGCGCTCCGCGAGGGCGAATGCGTGGCGGATGAGCCGCTCCGAGCCGGAACGGGAGATCGGCTTTATCGAATAGGCCGTGTCCCGTGGCAGGTCGTGTCCGTGGTCGGCGAGGAAGTCGTGCATGTCGCCGCCCGGCGGGAACTCGATGCCGCTGTAGAGGTCCTCCAGGTTCTCCCGCACCACGACCAGGTCCACGTCGGGGTCGCGGAGCGCGGACGGGACGCCGGGGAGGTGGCGGACCGGCCGGACGTTCGCGTACAGGTCCAGTTCCCTGCGGAGGGCGACGTTGACGCTGCGGAAGCCGGAGCCGATGGGCGTCCGCACCGGCCCCTTCAGCGCGACGCCCGCGTCGCGGACCGCGTCGACCGTGGCATCCGGCAGCGGGGTGCCGTGCCGGTCGATGGCGTCCTGGCCCATCACCGCTTCCGAGAACTCGAGATCGGAGCCGGTCGCGGCGAGGCACCGTTTCGCGGCGTCCACGACCTCGGGGCCGATGCCGTCGCCCGGGATGAGGACGACCCGGGTCATAGCAGGTCGTCCGCCTCCCGGCACAGCCCGGCGAGTTTCTCCGCGGATGCGTCGAACGCGGCGCGCTCCTGCTCGGACAGGTCCCACTCCACGACGGATTCGATGCCGGATCGGCCGAGTTCGACGGGGACGCCGATGCTGACATCCTCGTGGCCGTACGCGCCGTCGAGGACCGCGGAGCACGGGACGGTGGCTCCGGAATCCTGGACCACGGCGCGGATGACCTCGGAGACGCCGCGGGTCGGGGCCCACTGGGTGTAGCCCTTCCGGCTGATGACGTCCATCGCGCTCTGCGCCATCCGCTCCTGCAGCGCGTCGCGCTCGTCAGCGGACAGGTCGACGGGATCCCCGTCCACCGCGAGGCGGGAGAAGGCGGGGACCTGCGAGTCGCCGTGCTCCCCGATGACCGGGATGTCGACCCGGGCGGGGGAGACGTCGAGGTGGTCCGCGACGACGTACCGGGCGCGGGCGGAGTCGAGCCAGCCCCCGAACCCGACGAACCGTTCGCGTGGGTGGTCGGCGATGCGGCTGTTGGCGTAGTTGACCACATCCATCGGGTTGGTGGTGGTGACGAACACCGCGTCGTCGCCGAAGTCGTTGGAGAAGATGTCGCGGAGGATAGGGATGTTGGCCTCGAGCAGGTCGGTGCGGGTCATCCCCTCTTTCCGGGGTTTGCCGGCGGTGATGGCGACCACGTCCGAGTCGTCGGCGTCGGCGTAGCCGCCCTGGTGGACGTCGACATCGGCGTGGTGGGAGACCGCGTGGGCGATGTCGAGCGCCTCGCCCTGCGCCGTCTCTTCATCGATATCGACCAGCATGACCTCGTCGACCAGGTCGCGGACCGCGACGTTGTAGGCGACGCCGGCCCCGATGGTGCCGGCGCCGACGACGGTGAGCTTCATGGACGGGGATGCGCGGGACTCGGGCTTAAACGTTTCGTTCCGCCACGCGCGGGAACACCACAAGTGACAAAAGGCGGCCGGGACAGTCCACGTCATGCCGGACATCCACAAGGGCCTGAAAGGGGTCTACATCGACCGGTCCGATATCAGCCGCGTCTTCGGCGGCGAGGGGAAACTGACCTACCGCGGCTACTGGATCCAGGACCTCGCCGAGGACGCGTCGTACGAGGAGGTCGTCCACCTGCTCGTGGACGGGGAGCTGCCGGACCAGGACGAGCTGGACGCGTTCTCGGAGGACCTTGCGGGGATGCGAAGCCTGCCGGACCATACGAAGGAGGTCATCCGGGGCATGGCGGACGTGGCCCCGATGGACGTGCTGCGGACCGCGGTGTCGTCTCTGTCAGACGTGGAGGGCGGCGTGGACTTCGACGCGGACGAGAACCGGGGGCGCGGCCTGCGCATCATCGCGGCGGCGCCGACCATCGTGGCGTTCCACGACCGCGTGCGGAAGGGTCACGACCCGGTCGAGCCGCGGGAGGACCTGTCGCACGCGGCGAACTTCTACTACATGCTGCACGGCGAGGAGCCGAGTCCCGTGGAGGAAGAGGCGGTGGACACCGCGCTCATCCTCTACGCGGAGCACGGCATGAACGCGTCGACGTTCGCGGCGACGGTGACCGCGTCGACGCTGGCGAACATGTACTCCTGCATCACGTCGGGCATCGGGGCGCTGCAGGGGCCGCTGCACGGCGGCGCGACCGAGACCGTGGTGGAGATGCTGGACGATATCGGAAGCGTGGAGAACGTGGATAGCTACGTCGACGCGAAGCTGGAGGCGCACGAGGTCATCCCCGGCTTCGGCCACCGCGTGTACAAGAACGTGGATCCGCGGTGCGCCCAGTTCGCCCGGGTCTACCGGGAACTGGCCGGGGAGGAGGGCGAGGAGGACCGGCTGGAGCTCATCGAGACGCTGCGCGAACGGGTCGTGGATGAACTCGGCGGGAAGGGCATCTACCCCAACGGCGACCTCTACTCCGGCACCGTGTACAACGCGCTGGGCATCGACCCGGACCTGTACACCTGCATGTTCACCCTGGCCCGCGTCGCCGGATGGACGGCGCACGTGCTGGAGCAGTGGGCGGACAACAAGATCCTGCGGCCGCGCGTGGAGTACACCGGCGACCTCGACCTGGAGTTCGTCCCGGTCGGGGAGCGGTGACAGCGGGATTCAGTCGCCGGTCGGGTAGTGGAGTTCCTGGCCCTCCCAGATGCGCATGTCGCCCCAGAGCCCGAGGCGCCACGTGTTGAACTCGACGACCTGGTTGTGGTCGATGAACAGATTGACGTCGCGGCCGACGTTCTCGAGGTACCACTTGAAGACCGGGGGTTCGGCGG
>CAZNTD010000034.1:0-10533 GCA_964575915.1 uncultured archaeon
CGTGGGTGTCGACCGGGAACGCGGCCTTGGAGAACGTGAAGTTGAGCACGACCGCGGCACTCTTGGGGCCGACGCCGGGCAGCTCCTGCAGCCACGCCTTCGCATCATCCAGGGATTCGTCGTGGAGGAAGTCGAGGGACAGGTCGCCGCGTTTCTCCTCGATGGTCCGCAGGGTCTCCTGGATGCGCTCCGCCTTGACGTTGTGGAGTCCGGCGACCGAGATGGTCTCCGCCAGTTCGTCCCGGTCCGCGTCCATGATGGCGCGCGGGTTCCGGTCGTACCGCTCCATCAGCGCGGCGTAGGCGCGGTCCCGGTTGGTGTCCGTCGTGTTGTGGGAGAGAAGCACCTGGATGAGCGAGAGGACGGGGTCGGGCCGGTCCTGCGGCTCCGGGACGCCGTATTCGTCGCGGAGCCGGTCCATCACCGCCGCCAGGTGCTGGTCCATGGTTACCGTTCGCGGGCCGCGGGGATAAATGCGTTACCCCCGTGCCGGTCCACGATGGCGTTGGTCACGAGGACGCCGGGCTCGTCGATGGTGCGGCTGTCGAACTTGCGCGGCTTGCCGCCCACCCCGTCGAGGACAGCAGCGCGATCCTCGAGCACCTTCAGGAGGTGGGAGACGGTGTTCACGTCGCCGTCATCGTAGCCGTCGAGGTACGCGGCGACGTGCTCCGCGTCGAAGTGCGTCCGGGTGCCGTGCTCCGGGCGGTCGTCGTAGGCCAGGAGGTAGTCGGTGACGTCGGGAAGGACGCGCGTGACCGGGGTGAAGTGCTGCGGGGCATCCGCCGCGAACGACGCGATGTCCTCGTCCACCGCCTCCCAGTGCGCGTCCCAGTCGTCCCGGACATCGCCGGGGACGTGGTCGCGGACCGCGGCGACGTACCCCGGGAGGTCGGTGTGTGGATCGTGCTCGCGGGAGGCGCGCGCCGCGGCGCGCAGCGCCCCGGCGGTCTCCCGGTCGCCGTCACGGTACCAGACCACGATGCGGTCGGTGTCCGGCGGTGGGACGGTATGGTCGATGGCGTGGATGTCGTCGCGGCGGCGGAGGTAGTTGCCGGGCGGACTGTCCGGGGCGACCCGGTCCACGAGTTCGACGGTGGTGCGCGGCCGGGTGGTGATGGCGTCGTACAGCCGCTGCGTGGTTCCGTCGGTGGCGTACCGGCTGTGTCCGTCGCCGGGTATCCGCCGCTTGACGGAGCCGGGGTTGACGCCGTGCCGGTCCGCGACCCGGCGGGCGGCTGCCATCTTCCCGAGCCGGTCGACCTCCACCAGGGTGGCGGCCTCGTCGGCGGCCGCGTCGAGGATCTTCTCCGGGTGGCCGTTGAACTCCATCTCGATGTCAGCACGATCGTGCAGTTCGGCGACCCAGATATGGATGGCGGAGGTGCCGACGCCGTACTCCTCCTCGAGATCGCTGTAGGGACGGTCCTCGTTCGCCATGTAGGCGGCGGTCTTGTCGAGCGCGGCGCGCATCCCGGCCGGGTCCCGGCCGTCGTCCGCCAGGGAGCGGGCGGTGTCACGGAGCCTGGAGAAGTCGGTGCGGTACGCGTCGTGGATGTCGAGGGCGTACCGGTCCAGGATGCCGTCGATGCCCGGGTCGGTGCGGGCCACGACCGGTCACCCCTCCGGCGACGTGTCGACCTCGCCCCAGAGCCGGCGCTGCGGGAACGGGATGGTGATACCCGCCTCGTCGAACCGCTTCTTGATGGACTCGCGGAGCTCCTGACCGGCGGCCCAGGCGTCGCCCCGGTCGTGCGCCCAGATGCGCAGTTCGAGGACGACACCGTTGTCCCCGAGGTTCTTGACCCGGACGGATGATTCACCGGTCTCGGTCAGTTCATGGCCGTCCGCCTCCTCCAGCATGATGTCGCGGGCCTCGTCGATGCTGTCCTCGTATGAGATACCGATCTCGACGGCATACCGGGATTTCTCGTCGGTGATGGAGTAGTTGATGATGTACTCGTCGAGGATCTTGGCGTTGGGGACGATGACACGCTCGTTGCTCGGCGTGTTGATGACCGTGTGGCGGAGCGTGATGTCCTCGACCGTGCCGTAATGGGTCTGCGTCTCGATCTTGTCGCCGACACGGAACGGGTCGAACAGTGCGATGAAGATGCCGGCGATGATGTTGGATATGGCGGCCTGCGCCGCGAACCCGATGACGATACCGAGGAAGCCGGCGGAGGCGAACAGGGCGTAGGAGAGCTGCTTCGCACCGGGGATCATGTAGACCGCGACGCCGATGCCGAGGACGTAGATGCTCGCGGATGCGAGTCGGCGGAGCAGGCGGGATGACGTCTTGGAAACGTCCATCCGCTCGGAGACGCGGCGGAAGTGCCGGTCCATCAGCGAGGTGGTGGAGCGGGCCACGACCACGGTGGCCGCGAGGGTCAGTACGACGCGGACCGCGATGGAGAGGGGTTCCGTCCCCGAGAGCAACGCTACCGCGGGCTGGATGACCTCCATACCGGGGTGTGGGACAGCCACGTTTTTATGTCTGACACACGGACAGGGGGACACGGCGGGAACCGGCGAGACCGGCGAAATCCCCGGTGTAAAGCGTTCATCCCGCGACGGAAAAGACGCCAAGTTTTATTAACAGGAAGGGCGTATCCCCCGGCATGGACATCGCGGACCTGACGGTGGAGTCCGAGGATGTCGAGCTCGAGGCCACCATCCGCGACATCCAGACCCCACGCGTCGTCACGGGGAAGTACGGGCAGAAGCGTATCACGCTCGCCACCCTGGATGACGGAACCGGCGAGATCCCGGTGACGCTGTGGGAGGAGCAGATCGATGCGGTCGAGGAGGACGCGACCGTGGCTGTCGAGGGCGCGTACACCCGTGACTGGGCCGGCGACCTGCAGTTGAACATCCCGCGCGACGGCGACATCATGGTCGTCGAGGACTGACGGGCGGGACAACTAATAAATAGCGAACAGCGTCATATCTCTCCATGAGACGGGATCATGTCTTCCTTCTTGCCGCCGTGGGAAGCACCTTTCTCGCGCTGACCCTGCTGTGGCCGTACGCGGACGCTATCCTGTGGGCCGGGTTCACCGCGTACTTCCTCCACTACTTCGCGGACCGGCTGGACGAGTACGTGCACAACCGGGCGTTGACGACGGCGGTCATGATCCTCGTCCTCACCGGGATCGTGGGCGGACTGTTCTACGGGCTGCTCACCGGCATCCCCTCGTTCATCGAGATCATGGGCCGGTTCTCGGAGGTCCTGTCCGGCTCGGTATCCCTCTTCATCGACATCTTCGACCTCCCGCCCGAACTCGCCTCCGCGCTCCAGACCGCCATCGACGAGGTGACCGTCGAGATGCGGACCTGGGCGGTGAACCAGGTAAGCAGCGTGCCGGGCATCGTGCTGAACCTTGTCATCTACTTCGTGGTCTCGGCCTTCCTGGTGCGTGACGGGAAACGGTTCAAGCGGCGGCTGTTCGATGTCATCGGCGACCTCCCGGCGTACTACCGGGAACTGGCGGCGTCGCTCATCGAATCGGTCGACCAGCTGTTCCGCGGCGTCTTCCTGTCGTACTTCATCGTCTCCCTGTCCGTCGGTGCCCTGGCGACCGTCGGGTTCTACCTGATGGGGCTGGACTTCTACTGGGGCTGGGGGCTCATCATCGGCGTGTTCGCGTTCTTCCCCATCGTCTCCGCACCGATGGTGTACGGGCCGCTCGCCCTGCTCTACATCGCGCTCGGCGAGTTCTGGCTGGGCGTCATCATCTTCGTCTACGGCATCGTCGTGCTGAACACGCTGCCGGAGGTGGTGCTGCGGCCGTACGTGGCGGCGCAGCAGACCAAGGAACACCCGCTGCTGCTGTTCGTCGGGTTCATCATCGGCCCGCTCGTCCTCGGGTTCAAGGGCATCATCCTCGGACCCATCATCCTGGTCGTGACGAAGAACATGCTGACGATGGAGTACATGAAGATGGGTGAGGACGAGGTCGTCCCCGCGGAGCCCGACGGGGAACCGGTCTAGGTGCTGCGCCGGTCGACGTCCCCACCGCAGACCGGGCACCGGTCGACGTCCATCGACAGTTCCTTGCCACACTCGACGCAGACGTACGTCCAGTCGATCTCCTCCGTGATCTCGTCCTGGAGGAACCCCATGAAGTCGACATCGATGGCGGTGGCGACGTTCTGCATACCGTAGTCATCCGTGACGAGGACCGCGTCCCGGTCCCGCGCCAGCGCGATGAGGGCGATGTCGGTGTCCGACAGGGGTTCGCCCTTCTCCCGTGCGGCGAGCGCGACCGCCTCGACCGTGTCCCCGTCCGGCTCGACCACGGTCACGTCGTCGATATCGAACCGGATCTGTGCCTCGGTCGAACGGAGCTCGGCGGTGACCGCGGGGACGGTCAGCGGGTGCTCCAGCACGGCGAGGTCGTACTGGTTGCCGTGGATGAAGACGTTGGCGTCGAGGACGTGCTCGACCATGCCCTACCGGTGCGGGCGGAAAGGTATAAAAGAAGCGGTCGGGCACGGGTCCACATGGAACTCCCCCTCGCGACCATCGAGCGCATCATGAAGAACGCGGGTGCGGAACGGTTGAGCGAGGACGCGGTGGACCGGATGCGGGACTCCGCGCAGGCGCTGGCGGAAGAACTGGCATCGGACGCGGTCGCCATCGCGTCCGAGGAGGGACGTGACAGCGTCACGCGGGACGATATCCGGCGGGCCGTGGAACGCTAGCCGGGTGTGACGGCGCCCAGCTTCTCCTTCGCCTTGTCGGCGTAATGCCGGAGGCCGCGCCACACGATCTTCTCGTAGATGGGGTGGACCCGGTTGCCGTACTCGTTGATGAACGCACGGTGCTGGATGCCGTACTTGTCCGGCTGCTCCGGCTGCTCCGCCGGGTGGCCGAGGGTGACGATGGCCATCGGCCGGACACGCTCCGGGATGCGGAGGAGCGGGGAGACCGACTCCTCGTCGAACGCCCCGACCCAGGCGGCGCCGAGCCCGTCGTCGTAGGCGGTGAGAAGCATGTTCTGCATGGCGGCACCGGTCTCCTGCACCGCGTACACCTCGCGGCCGCGGTCGCCGTACTGCCGCTCCGCCTTCTCCATGTCCGCACAGATGACGATGGCGACCGGGGCCTCCCGGACGTGCTCCTGGTTGTGCGCGTACTGGGAAAGCTTCTCCAGCTTGTCACCGTCCGAGACCACGATGAACTCGGCGACCTGCATGTTGCCGGCGGACGGCGCCCACCGGCCGGCCTCGAGCACCCGTGCGATCTGCTCGCGCTTCACCCCTTCCTCCGTATACCGGGTGATGGAGACGCGCGAGGCGATGGCGTCGAGGACGTCCATGGGCCACACTGACAGGGCATCCAATAAATATGTGACGGCCGGAACGTGGCACGGACCGGGGGAGGCGTGCGATTTTTATGTCCTGCCCCCGACGTGTGGGACATGGACTATTCTCGCCTCGTGGACTGCTACAGCGCACTGGAATCGACCCAGTCCACGCTCGAGAAAGCGGACATCCTCGCCGACCTGTTCCGGGAGGCGGAGCCGGACGAACTGGAGATCCTCGGCCACCTCGTGATGGGCCGGGCGTTCCCGGCATGGGAGGACCTGGACATGGGTATCGGGTCGAAACTCATGGTGAAGGCCATCGCGCGGGCGACCGGCGAACCGGCGGGGCGGGTCGAGGAGGCGTGGAAGGACACCGGCGACCTCGGGGACGCGGCGGCGGGACTGGTGCAGGGCAAGAAGCAGGCGACGCTCGGGTCGAAGGATCTCACCCCGGCATCGGTGCAGGCGACGCTGCGGAAGATCGCGGGGATGGCGGGCGAGGGCAGCGAGGACAACAAGATATCGCGCATCGCCGAGCTCATCGGCCACGCGGAGCCGGACGAGGCCCGGTACCTGGTGCGGACCATCATCGAGGACATGCGGGTCGGGGTGGGCGAGGGCCTGGTGCGGAACGCCATCGTGAACGCGTTCTTCGCCGAGGTCATCGAGCCGGGCGACTTCGCCGGGCACCTGGAGGACGAGGGGCTGCGGGTCGCCATCGACCGGGACGTGGAGGATGACGTGACCGGGTACGGCCTGTGGGACGCGTTCGAGGACAGGAACGACGTGGCGTTCGTGGACCCGGGCGACCTCGACCTGGCGGACCTGTGGCGGGGCGAGGGCTACGATCTGGTCGTGCTCGCGGACGCCGGGTCGTGGACGGACGACCTGAAGGATCTGGTGCAGCACGCGTACGACGTGACCACCGACCTCGGGAAGGTGGCGCGCATCGCGAAGGAGGATGGCGTCCCGGGGCTGCGGGACCTGGACATGCAGCTTTCCCGGCCGGTCAAGGTGATGCTGGCGCAGAAGGTGGAGAGCATGGAGGACGGGTTCGAGCAGGTGGGGGACGCGTCGGGCGTGGTCGCCCTGGAGTACAAGTACGACGGGTTCCGGGTGCAGATCCACAAGGACGGCGACGATGTGAAGGTGTTCTCCCGGCGGCTGGAGGACGTGACCGACCAGTTCCCGGACATCGTCGCGGCGGTGCGGGAGCACGTCTCCGCGGCGTCGTGCATCATCGAGGGCGAGGTGGTCGCGTACGACCCGGAGACGTACGAGATGGTGCCGTTCCAGCAGTTATCGAAGCGTATCAAGCGGAAGTACGATATCCAGGAGATGGTGCGGCAGATCCCGGTGACGGTGGAGCTGTTCGATGTCATCCATGATGGCGAGGGGTCGCTGCTGGAGGAGCCGCTGCGGGACCGGTGGGACCGCCTGGCCGGGATGGTCGACGAGGCGGAGCGGGACATCGAGCTGGCCGACCACCTGGAGACGGACGATATCGAGGAGGCGCGGACGTTCTACCAGGAGGCGCTGACCGACGGGCAGGAGGGGGTGATGCTGAAGAACCTCGATGCCTCGTACACGCCGGGGTCGCGGGTCGGCTACATGGTCAAGCTGAAGCCGGTGATGGAGACGCTGGACCTCGTCATCGTCGCGGCGGACTGGGGGGAGGGCCGGCGGAGCGACTGGCTCGGCAGTTACACCCTGGCGTGCCGGGACGAGGAGACCGGCGGGTTCCGGACGGTCGGGAAGATGGCGACCGGGTTCACGGACGAGCAGCTGCAGGAGATGACGGACCGGCTGGAACCGCTCATCACCGGGGAGGAGGGGCGGCACGTCACGCTGGAGCCGGAGGTCGTGGTCGAGGTGGCGTACGAGGAGATCCAGGAGAGCCCGCAGTACGACTCGGGGTACGCGCTGCGGTTCCCGCGGCTGGTGCAGGTGCGCGAGGACATGGGGCCGGACGAGGCGAACGAACGCGCGAAGATCGAGCACCTTTACAGCTCCCAGAACGGATAGGTCTGGAAAAGAGGATAAGGTTTATAAGGTTACATTCCCTACCCCATAGTAACAAATCACGGCCGCGAGGACAAAGGTTTAATAAACAGTCCTGCGGTAGTGTAATCACGGACACAAGGTTACAGGTGCTACAATGGTCGCAAGCCAGGAAACGCTCGACGCGCTGGAAGACATCGGACTGAACATGTATGAGCGGAAGATCTATTCCGCACTCATCTCGCGAGGTGTCTCCACCGCCGGCGAACTGTCGGAGATGACGAACGTGCCGCGGTCCCGCGCGTACGATGTCCTGGAATCCCTTGCGGAGAAGGGCTTCGCTATCTTGAAGCCCTCGAAGCCGATGCAGTACGTGGCGGTTCCCCCGGAGGAAGCGCTCGAGAACACGAAGGACCTGCACCGGCAGGAGATGGAGGAGCAGATCGACCGCATCGACCGGTTCAAGGACAGCGAGGCGGTCAACGAGCTCCAGACGCTGTACAACGAGGGCGTGCAGCGCGTCGAACCCGGCGAGATGACCGGGACGGTGAAGGGACGGTACAACGTCGCGAAGCACCTCGGCAACATGTTCACGGACGCAAGCAACGAGATCAAGATCATGACGACCGAGGACGGGCTTGCGGACCTGCACGAGAACCATATGGATGACCTGGAAGCGGCGCAGGAAAGCGGTGTCAACGTCCGCATCCTCGCACCGCTCTCCGAGAGCAACCGGGAGGCGTTCGACGCGGTCAGCGGGGTCGCGGAGGTGCGCCACCTGCACGACGATATGGAGTCCCGGCCGGAGAGCCGCGTCCACATCGTCGACGACGAGGGGGTCGTCTTCTCCCTGACGGACGACGCTGTCCACCCGTCGCAGGACACCGCGTTCTGGTCCCAGTCCACGCACGCGGCATCCCGCGCGCTCGGCCCGATGTTCGAGATGGCCTGGGAGCAGTCCCACCATCCCGACAAGTGATTGAACGTTCGTTCAATCTCGCGCACCGGGACGGGCAGATGTTTCGCGCCACCACTCATCCGTCACACATTTATAACTTTCTTTCGCCCGTGGTGGGTGATGGTGACACAGGATGCGTGACATGATCGGCATCGACGGCGATATCGTTGCGGAAAACAGGATAGTGACCGATGCCGCGTACAGCGGCACCTTCTTCGGGTACGACGATGACCATATCGGATACCAGACCGCGGACGGTGACGTGACCGTCGTCACCGACATCGCCGCGTTCGGCAGGGATCTCGGCGACCATGTCGCCGCCTCCCTGTACGACGATGGGCTGGACCACGTCGCGGTCCCGTTCAGCCACCCCGGCGAGAGCGAGGGGACGTACGACTTCCCGACCGCCATGGCGACGACGCGGGACACCGTCGCCGACCACCTCATCGCGAACACGCGGTTCGCCATCCGGGGCGAACTCGGGCAGAACCCGGTCGACCACCTGCAGGTCCTGTTCGAGGAGGAGAACCCGCTGCTTGACCGGGTCGAGGAGGAGATGCGCAGGGTCCCCGCCTACGTCGACGAGACCGTGACCGCGCTCGGCACGGACGGGGGTCCGTGGGGCGGCATCGTCTACCAGAAGGAGCCGCTGGACAACATCCTGCACGACGAGGTCAGGCCGGACGAGGTCGTCGTGCGACCGCGCGGCGACGAGATCGTGGTCGAGGATGCGGCAGGGACCGCCGTCCCGGAAGCGGTGCAGGACGCGATGGGGACCACGGTCGCCTACGACCCCCCGGCCGCCGACCCGGAGGAACGGGCGGCGGACCGCGAGCCGCTCGGCGAGGGACCGTGGGACGACCAGATAGAGACCTGGACCGAGGAGTAGACCGGGGCAGGACGCGGCACGGTCACGGCCGGTAGCGCGCGTCCAGCCCGGGAGCCTGGTCGCCCTGGAGGCCGCTGGCGATGCCCTCACCGACCCGGCTCGCGAGCAGCGAGAGGAAATCGAACTGGCGCGGCGGGCTGTACGTCCGCGTGGACAGCGTCTCGTACCCGGTCAGGTTCCGGGCGACATCCATCGCGGCGCCGTGACCGCCCAGCCGGTCGACCAGGCCGCGCTCGTGCGCATCCGTCCCGAGCATGACCTGGCCGTCCGCGGACGGTGCGACCTCGGCCTCGGACATGTTCCGGTTGGACGCGATGGCGTCGACGAACGCCGCGTGCGTCCCGTCGAGGATGCGGTCGAACCGCTCGCGCTCCGCGGGGGTCAGGTTCTTGTACTGCGAGCCCATATCCTTGAACTCGGCGGAGGTCAGGTTGACGTACTCCACCCCGAACTCCTCCAGCAGTTCGGAGACCTCCAGGTAGGTCGCGGTCACACCGATGCTGCCGGTGAGCGACAGCGGGTCGGCGACGATGCGGTCGCAGGCGGAGGCGATCCAGTATGCACCCGAGGCCCCGACCTCGGTGATACGGCAGACTGTCGGCACCTCCGCCCGTTCCACGACCTGCGCGGCCTGGCGGGAGGCCACGACCGCGCCGCCGCCGGAGTTGATCTCGTAGATGATGGCGTCCGCGCCCTCGTCCACCGCCCGGTCGGTCAGGGTGCGGATCGAGTCCGGGCTGATACCGCTGCTGCCGACGCCGTTCCCGTACGCGATGGGGCCGGAGAGCTGGACGACAGCGACCGACCCGGAACTCCCCGTACCGAACCGGTCGACACCGGTCCCGTCCGAGACGACCACCGACACGGCGGTGATGAGCACGAGGACGCCGAGCAGGTGGTACCACTTGATATCCATACCACGAAGTGCGGCGCAGCCACTTTTATATCATTTGACGGCTCCGCACCGTGCATGGACCGGGACGAGGCGCGCAGCATCATCAAACGGGTGAAGGACGGGGATATCGCCGACGAGCGGGAGCTGGAGGATGCGAAGCGCGACGCGGCGTCCCGGATGGACACGGCGAAGGTGCCGTCGAACGCGGCCATCCTGGACCATGCGGCGGACGACGAGATCCCAGAGGTGCGGGACGTGCTGGGCCGGAAGCCGACACGGACCATCTCCGGCGTGGCGACCATCGCCGCGATGTGGATGTGGGACGACTTCTCCTGCCCGTACAGCTGCTCGTACTGCCCGCAGGGGGAACACGACGGGAAGACCGCGCCCAAGTCGTACACGGGAAAGGAGCCGAGCGCGCGGCGCGCCATCGACAACGCGTACGACCCGTACGACCAGGTCTCCGCGCGGCTGGAGC
>CAZNTD010000035.1:0-10451 GCA_964575915.1 uncultured archaeon
CGGCGTTCGAACAGTTCATGTACTCGGTCGCGCACATGCACCACCGGTCCGAGGGCCGGTACGACGTGCCGGTCACGGTGCGGATGGCGTACGGCGGCGGCATCGGGGCCGGGGTGTACCACTCCGAGACCACCGAGTCGCTGCTCGTCCACACGCCGGGCGTCCGGGTGGTCTGCCCGGGCAGCCCGGCGGAGGCGAAGGGGCTGAACGCGGCGGCCATCCGGAGCGACGACCCGGTCGTGGTGCTGGAGGCGAAGCCGCTCTACTTCCAGGGGCCGGAACCGGTGGACGAGGAGCCGTACACCGTGCCGCTGGACGAGGCGCGGCCCGTGCGGCGCGGCGACGACGTGACCGTGCTGACCTGGGGTGCGATGGTGCCGGAGGCGGTGGCCGCGGCCCGGGAGGTGGACGCCTCGGTGGACCTCATCGACATGCGCAGCCTCTGGCCGCTCGACATCGAGACGGTGCTGGACTCGGTGCGGCGGACCGGCCGGGTCGTCGTGGCGCACGAGGCGCGGCGGACGCTCGGGGTCGGCTCGGAACTGGTGTCGCTCGTCACCGAGGAGGCGTTCGGCGACCTGGAGGCGCCGCCGCGCCGCGTGACCGGGTTCGATGTCCACCATCCGCTGCCGTCCATCGAGGACGTGTCCCGGCCGGACGCGGCCAGGATCCGTGACGGCATCACCGCCGTGATGGAGGGGAAGGGAGAAGATATTTGAACCGGCGGTACGCAGCAGGTATCGTTATGGACCGCGCACACGTCGGCAGTCTCCTCGCGGGGTTCGGCATCATCGCAGAGGTCATGGTCGAGCAGGCACTGTCCCAGGCCGCGAACATCTCGGTCTGGACGCAGGGCGTCGCATGGACCATGATCCTGCTCGGGCTCGCGATGATCGCCATCGACCTTCGCGAGGAGTACGAAGAGAGCAAGTGACCGGCACCGCACGGTGACCCGGGACAAGCGATCCGTATATCTTCATTGCCGCACCGGACGCCGGTGTGGCACCTTTTCCCTCTCTTTCACACCCTGAGCGGTCGATGGATATCCGATACCCTGCGGTCTCTAAACACCGGCATAGATTCGATATGGCAGGGCGGCGGAACCCGGAGGGTTCCTGAGCACCTGCATATCTCCGATATGGCAGGGCCGGGAATCGAACAGCGGAACCAGGGTTCCTCGGGTTCGATTCGCCGGCATGAGGCGGGGCCGCAGGCCCCGCATCCCGCGCCCCAACTCCGCGTGAGAATTGGCAGGGCCGGGAATCGAACCCGGGTCTGAACGCCCCCAGCGTCCAATGATACCTCTACACCACCCCGCCACGCGTCGACGGGCCTGTCCCGCCGTTGAAGACACGCACCGCCAGCTTTAAATCACATCCAGTCCCACGGTGACAGGATGGAGTACCTTGCCATCCTGGTCGCGTTGCTGGTGAGTGCCGTGGTGCTCGAGCACCGGTACGAGGTGCGGCTGTACCGGTCGATGCGGGAGCGGCTCGTCGTGACCGGCCTGTTCTTCGTGGTCGGCGTGGTGTGGGACACGGCGGCCATCCTGCGCGGCCACTGGTCGTTCCATGACGGGGGACTGGTCGGCATCCGGCTCGGGGTGATGCCGCTGGAGGAGTACCTGTTCATCCTCATCGTCCCGTTCTGGATCCTCACCGTCTACACCGTGGTCGACGAGCACTGGACTGAGGGTATATAAATCTCCGACCGGTGTGACAGGGTGGACGGTGACGTCCGAACGCCCTCATAGTGTAGTCCGGCCAATCATCTCGGCCTTTCGAGCCGAAGACCCGGGTTCAAATCCCGGTGAGGGCATCGCAGCGCCCTGCCCGGCAGCGCGCTGGCCCGGTCAGGACCTGTTTCTCCGTCAGATGACGACCGGGAGGACGCTGAGGATGGCGAGGACGACGCAGATGGCGGGGATGGACGCGTGGTCCGCGAGGTCGAGGACGGTGCCGATGGTGGCGTAGCCGACCACGAAGGCGGTGAGGGTTGCCGCGACGAGCGGGACGGAGACGGTGACGCCTCCGAGCAGTTCGAGGCCGATGTTGGCGGCGAGGATGGCCGGGACCGACATGAGGAACGAGAGTTCGAACGCGTCGCGCGGCGAGAAGTCGCGGTGGAGGAACGCGAACGAGGTCAGGCCGGAGCGGGAGGCGCCGGGCAGGATGGCGAGCCCCTGGAGGACGCCGGAGAGCGCGGTGTCGGTCCGGTCGACGGTGTCCAGCGTCCGCTCCCCGCCATCCCCGAGGTGATGAAGGAGACCGGTGAGGAGCAGGGCGGCCGCGGTCAGGCCGGCGAACAGGTCCGGCGAGGACGCGGCGGCCGCGATACCGAGAAGGTAGATGGTGCCGCCGACGATACCGGTGAGGACGGTGGCGAGGAGGAGGAAGGCGAACAGACGCTGGTCGGTGGAGAACGCGGCGATGTCCGTCGGTTCATCCGGGAGGTCGACCGCGAGGATGTCGCGGTACCGGCCGCGGAAGTAGAGGAGGGCGGCCAGCATCGTCCCGGTGTGCATCCAGACCGCGGCGTTGACGGCAGCCACCGGGTCCGCGCCGAGGCGGGTGAGGACGATGGTGAGGACCGCCTCGCTGGAGACCGGCAGCCACTCCACGACCCCCTGCACCGCGCCGAGCAGGATACCGGTCAGGATGTCCATACCCCGGCCATTGGAGGCGGACGCATAAGAATGTGGCGCAGCGGTGGCGGGCTTATAAGGTTTGGGCCCAAGGATTTCTACGGGGGGTGCAGGCCGAGTCTGTCTCCCTTAAGGTGTAGAGCAGGGGGCCGCTACGGCTGATTCAAGGTCGAAATGCTCCCTGTAAGCGGCAAGTAAAACACACGGGAGAACGCTGCGTGTCGCACCGTTTGGACAAGATGCGGGCGAGGAAGCTAGCCCAGGCCCGCACCCCCCACTCCTTTTTCCCGTTCCCCTCCTGTTCATCCGGTTTCTTAAGGTTCGTCGCGGAGGGTGAGGTATGCAGCGGCGTGTCACGGTCGACGGGAAAGAGATCGTGCTGGTGGGGACGGCGCACGTCTCCCGTGAGAGCGTCGACGAGGTCGCCACGGTCATCGACCGGGAGGAGCCGGATGCGGTCTGCATCGAGCTGGACGGGAAGCGGTACGAGTCGTTGCGGGACGAGACCGGCTGGCAGGAGATGGACGTGACGACCGCACTACGGGAAGGGAAGGGAACGTTGCTCCTGCTGACCGTGCTGCTGTCCATCTACCAGCGGCGGCTGGGCGACGCGATGGAGGTGCGGCCTGGCGCGGAGATGCTGGCGGCGGCGGACGCGGCCGAGTCACGGGACATCCCGGTCCACCTGGTCGATCGGGACGTGTCGGAGACGATGCGTGCGGCCATGCAGAACCTGACGCTGCGGGAGAAGCTGCGGCTCGTCACCGAGACCGGCGCGGCGTTCTTCGGGGCGGGGGAGGAGGTGACCGCGGAGGACATCGAGGCGCTGAAGGAGCAGGACGCGCTGGAGGCGGTCGTCACCGAGCTTGGTGGTGCGTACCCGGGGCTGAAGCGGGCGTTCCTGGACGACCGGGATGCGCACATGGCCGGTCGCATCCTGGAGACGGACGCGGAGAGGATCGTCGCGGTGGTCGGGGCCGCCCACCTGGACGGGGTGGCGGAGCGGCTGGAGAGCGGGGATACCACGGTGCCGCCGCCGCGGCGCAGCCTGCTGCGCCCGGCGCTCCGGGTCGCGGAGTACGGCATCCCGCTCGCCATCCTCGGCATGCTGGCGTACATCTTCCTGTTCGTCGGGTTCGAGACCGGGACGCACGCGTTCACGGTCTGGTTCCTGGTGAACGGGGTGGCGGCGACGATAGGGGCGGCCGCGGCACGGGCGCATCCCGTGACGGTCGTCGCGTCGTTCCTGACCGCGCCGTTCACCTCGCTCAACCCGGTGCTGCCCGCCGGGCTGGTCGCGGCCTGGGTCGAGAACCGGATGGACACGCCGACCGTGGCCGACCTGGAGGCGGTCGGGGACGTGGAGGACTACCGCGCGTTCTGGGACAACCGGGCGCTCAACCTCCTGCTCGTCTTCCTGCTGGTCAACCTGGGCAGCGGCCTTGCATCGTACATCGGTGGCGGCTACCTCGCGCAGCTCATCTCGTGACGGGCAGGGGGGAACCGGGCGATCCGAAGAATCGATGCGGGACGCAGCAGGCGTGGAACGCTGCTGCTTGGAGCACTTCCGCAGGAAGTGCGGGAGGCATGACGGAAACGCGATGCGTTTCCTCAAGCAGGAATCCTCGGAGAGGATTCCAAGGATTCGAACGTCGCACCTTGCGGTGCTCTGGTGCCGAATCCTGCCGTGAGCAATCCGAAGGAGTGCGGGAGGCAGGATTCGAACCTGCGAACCGCTATGGGAAGGGATCTTGAGTCCCTCGCCGTTGGCCACTTGGCTACTCCCGCGCAGATACCGTTTTCCCGGCAAGATTTACATAGCCGGGTCGGACCGGCGCCGGTTGGTGCCGAGCGTGGCGCCGGTGACGCCGAGGATGGTGGCGGCCGCGGCGAGAAGACCGAAGGTAGCGAGGAACGCCGTCTCCACGGAGAACGCGATGAACAGGGCGGTCGCGGCGGCGAGGAGGACGATGCGGCCGGTGGAGAGCGCTATCTCCCGGAACGCGAAGTAGGCGAGCGGGTCCTCACGCGACGCCGTCTCGAGGACGCGGCTGTACAGCGGAAGGACGACGATGTGGTAGGCGACGCCGTTGCAGAACGCGGCGGTGAACGCCTGGACCGGGGTGGCGACGAGCGTCATCCCGAGCCAGGTGAGCGCGGTGAGGAGGCCGCCGGTGAGCATGACCCGGTGGCGGGTGGCGTCGGTGACGATGTGGCCGACCCCGATGGAGACGGCCGCGCCGCCGAGCGCGAGGAGGGCGCCGGCACCGCCGATGGTGACCGCGTTCGTCAGGACGACCGCGAGGTAGAGCGGCCAGATGGTGAGCCGGCCAAGGTCGTTGGCGCCGCGGAGCATGAGGATGCCAAAGTCGCGGATGTGGGCGCGGTCGAGAACGTCGCGCGGGGCGTCCATACCGCGGTAGTGCTCGGTGGAGAACAGGAACGGGGTGAACGAGACCGCGACGATGCCGGTGGCGAGGAGGAAGAGGGCCGGGAACCCGGCTGTGGCGACGACCAGGCCGCCGAGGAACGGGGCGCCGATGGAGGCGATGAGCGGGAGGGAGAAGAAGTAGCCGGTCTCCCTGTCCCGGGAGTCGTCGTGCGTGTTCCGCGCCATCTCGGCGTTCATCCCGATCCAGTAGGTGATGAACCCGAGACCGCCGAGGCCGCCGGCGACGTGGACGAGCATGGACGGCCCGGTGAGGCTGCGAAGCACGAGGTAGAAGGCGAGGATGATGGGCGCGGCGGCGAGCGAGGTGTGCTTGTAGCCGAAGCGGGCCGCGAGGTGGGCGACCGGCCATGCCGCCAGGATGAACACGAGGTAGTAGACGATGAAGAAACCGAAGATGTCCGGGATGGCGACACCGAGGTCGTACAGGTAGAGCGGGAGGAAGATGGAGACCGTGCCGATAGCGAGGGTGAACAGGAACCGGTGGAGGTAGATCTCCTGCAGCTCCTCCCGGAGGTCGATGCGGTGCGTCCAGTCGGTCAGGTGCACGTCGGTGAACGGGGCGTAGACGTATAAAAATGCGGTGCCAGGCGGGACGCATGGAACTGTGCTATGTGACGTTCCCGGACCGCGAGACGTGCCGGGAGGCCGTGGACGTGGCGGTCGAGGAGGGGCTGGGCGCGTGCGCGGTCATGGTCGATGTGGACTCCGTCTACCGGTGGCAGGGCGCGGTGGAGGAGGAGGACGCCGAGGTCGCCGCGCTGTTCAAGACGACGGAGGAGAACGCGGACGCGCTCGTCGCACGGCTGGCGGAGATGCACCCGTACGATGTCCCGGCCATCATCCGGCTGCCGGCGGGGACGACCGAGGCGTACGCGGACTACCTCGCGGAGGAGACACGGTAATCCTTTAAAAAATCTGCACCACCCACCAGTATGGTGCGGATGGCGAGGGTAGGTTAGATGGCCTAAACTAGGAGCCTGTGGCGCTCCTGCCCCGGGTTCGAATCCCGGCCCTCGCCCTGACAGGAGGAACGCGCCGGATTCGAACGGAAGGAAACCGTCACCGGTTTCCGGCATCGAATCCCGGCCCTCGCCCTGACGAAAGGAAGGAGTCGGATCCGGATTCCCGGCACCTGCGAGGCTGTTTTCTCACGGTTCGAAATCCCGGAGATGGACAGGGATGGACCGGCTGGGATTTGAACCGCGGAGCTTCCGCAGGAAGCGGAGATATCAAATCATCCGGGGAACGAAGTGGACCGGCAGGGATTTGAACCCTGGGCCTCTCCCTTGCGAAGGGAGCGTTCTGCCAGGCTGAACTACCGGCCCTGCACGGGGTAGGGTGACGGGAGATTTATTAAACCGGTCGTTCCGGGCGGAGGGGCGGCAGGGCCTCACTCCCTGCGGTAGGTGAGCGGCCGCGTCTCGACCGGCACGTCGGTGTCGAACGGGACGTCGGTGACCTCGTCTCGGGGGAGGGGCTGCTCGTCCAGTGCGGTGATGTCGCGCATCCAGGCCATCGGGACCTGGTGGTGGCCGATGTACTCCTTCTCGTCGGTCATGTTACGCTCGAGCATCGCGTCGGGCGCGGACGCGGGGACGGAGACGATGGCGGCGTGGTCGAGCGGGACCGCGAACTCGGCGACGACCGGCACCGATCCGGGGGTCCAGGCGCTGTCGGACGGGCTGCGCTTCCGGTCCGCGAAGTCGGTGGCGATGTCCTCGTCGACGGTGAAGTAGAGTTCGGAGCAGCCGCGGTCAAGGTAGCCGTCGACCTGTGACTCCTCGACGAAGTCGCCGGTGTCGCGGTCGAACGTGGTTCCACGGTACATCGTGAGGACACCGTCCTGGTAGTTGGCGTGTTCGGCCGGATCCGGGGAGAGGTGGTCCGGGAAGTAGTCCGTGATCTCGGGCGACCGGTTGCTCCGCTCCCGGTTCTCGCGGACGATCGACAGGTCGTATCCATCAAGCCCGGACATCGTTGTCATCTATTAGTGACTAATTTTACTTAAAGGTTCGGGCAGGGGAAGCGTTTTGAGTATCGCACGCCAGGGATGCGTATGGTCACGGTCGTCTACGACGGCGGGTGCGGGATGTGCCGGGCGTTCCGGCGGGTCGTCGCGGCGCTCGACCGGGCCGGGCGGATCGACTGGCAGGACCTCCACGGCGACCTGACCGACCTGCCGGTGTCGCGGGCGGCGTGCGTCCGGGCGATGCAGGCCGTGGACGGCGAGGCAGTGGCCGAGGGGTACGACGCGGTGCGGGCGGTGTGCCGGGCGGTGCCGCTCCTCTGGCCCGCCGCCCTGTTCCTCGCGCTGCCCGGCGTGCGGTGGCTCGGCGACAGGGTCTACCGCCGGGTGGCGCGGTCCCGGCACTGCACGGTTTAGCACCGCGGAGTGAGGAAGCCAACGGGTATAAAGGTCATAACACGGTTATGAGGCGTGATATCATGACACGATTCGAACTCGAGGACCTGCCGTACGCCGCGGATGCGCTCGAGGGCATCTCGGAGCAGGTCGTCACATGGCACCACGGGACGCACCAGCAGGGATACGTGAACGGGCTGAACACCTACCTGGAGAAGATCTCCGCGATGCGGGAGGAGGGAGACTTCTCCGGTATCGGGCCGGTCAAGGACGGGCTGACCCACAACGGCTCCGGCATGTACCTCCACGAGCTGTACTGGGAGAGCATGCAGGGGAACGGAGGTTCCCCGTCCGGCACGCTGAAGGAGCAGATCGAGGAGGACTTCGGGGACGTGGAGACGTTCCGACAGGAGTTCGCGGCGGTCGCGGGAAGCACCAACGGCTGGGCCATCCTGGTCTGGTGGCCGCGCGGCGACATGCTCGACATCGTCAAGGTCGACAAGCATGACAACGGCGCGCTGTGGGAGGCCGTCCCGCTCCTCCCGGTCGACACGTGGGAGCACGCGTACTACTACGACCAGGGACCGGACAAGGGGTCGTACGTCGACGCGGTGTTCGAGAACGTCGACTGGAGCGTCGTCGCGGACCGGTTCGCCGAGGCGCGCTGATCCCGGGGCAGCACGTCCGCCCCACCGGTTTTCTTTCTCTCACCTGTCCGGACCACGCCCGGATATCGCGACGCGGTAGAGCGCGAGCATCGGGACGATGGCGACCGCCGTCCCGACCCCGAGATACGCGAACCCCTGCCGGATGCCGACGGTGTCACCGAGGTAGCCGATGACCACCGGGAACACCGAACTGGTCAGGAGGAGCACGGTCCAGAAGTACCCGAAGACGCGACCCTCCCGGTCCCCGGGTGCGACCGACGAGATGATCGTATCACGGGCAGGCGCGTTCGCGAACAGCGTCGCCCCGATGAGGATGGAGACGACGAGCAGGGTGACCGGGGTGAGCGGGGCGAACGCCAGTATCGCAAGGGACCCGGTCGCCCCGAGGAAGAGGCCGACCATGAGGGTCCGCGGATCCAGCCGGTCGGACAGGTGGCCGACCGCGATGATGGCGGCCGCCCCGGACAGGAGGACGAGGGACAGGTAGATGGACGCGACCGACTCGGGTCCGAACACCACGCCGCCGAGCCGGAACGAGAAACCGTACACATCGGTGATGAACGCGGGGAGGTACGTGCCGATGCCGCGGGTCGCGAACGATGCCGCGATCATCGAGAGGAGGATGAGGACGACCGGCCGCCAGTAGCCGTCCGACCCTCCGGCCTCCCCGTCGCCAGCAGCGTCCGGGACGGTGTGGAGGACGGAGCGGGTCATGTACATGAACAGGCCGGCGGCGTGGAGGAGTGCGATGATTCCGATGGCGGCGAACACGCCCTGCCATGGAAGCACGAGGATGGCGACGCCGACGAACGCCGGCCCGAGCGCATCACCCACCTTCGCGGCACTCCCCCACCGTCCGAGCGCGGCCCCCCGCTGCGCATCGTCGACGTTCGCCGAGATGAGCGGGTAGCCCGTCGGGTGGGTCGCGGACTTCCCGATCCCGGCGACGACCATGCCGGCAGCCATGACCACGAGCGGGCCGGACCAGGAGATTCCGGAGACGGTGAGAGACGGGACCGCGCCGCCCCAGACCGTCGCCCGGGAGACGATGAGGTAGCCGATGCCGACGATGGCGACACCGGCCGGGAGGATGAAGCGGCGGTCGACACGGTCGGAGAGATGACCCATCGGGGTCTGGGCGAGGCCCCCGGCGATGGACCAGATCGTCACGAGGAGACCGAGCTTCCACAGCGGGAGCACGAGGTCGGCCGCGAGGAGCGGGATGAGCGGCGGGAATATCCGCCCCGCGAAGTGTTGCATCCCGTGCGTCGCGCTCAGGACGAGGACCGGGACGCGCGCCGTATCCCTCACCGGGACCGCCTCCATCCGTGCATGTCCGAACGTTCCCGGCAACACTTATGTAGGACGGCCAGGACCCCATCAAGGTATATAAATCTTAATCAGGTAACCAAAGCCCGCGCAGGTGCAGGAGGAGGAACGTAACGTTCTGATGACCTCCTCGCGGGCGAGTGCCTCCGGGCAATCGCCTATATAAAGGTTGCATCTGCAACGAGAAGTGCTCCCTCTGAACAGGGGAGCGATATGCATGAGCACCTGACCAGGTGTGATGTAGTTCAGTGGTGAGACTTCGACAGGCCACGGGATTCCACCTGGAATCCCGTTCGAGCAGCGTTCCTTGTGAACGCTGCTACTCATGCAATTCCATTCAACATGGACTCTGTCCCTGGGAGATCTCTGATCTCCGTGAAGGAGTTTGCGACCGGTGGACCGGGTTTCCCGGACCACCTAATTCCGGTTGATCCTGCCGGAGGTCACTGCTATTGGAGTCCGATTAAGCCATGCTAGTCGTCCGGGTTCAGACCCGGGGCGGAAAGCTGAGTAACACGTAGTCAACCTACCCTACGGAGCGGGATAACCTCGGGAAACTGAGGCTAATACCGCATATGGAAGGATGCCTGGAATGGTTCCTTCCTGAAATGTTCCGACGCCGTAGGATGGGACTGCGGCTGATTAGGTCGTCGCCTGGGTAACGTCCAGGCGAGCCGATAATCAGTAGCGGGGGTGAGAGCCCGAGCCGCCAGTCGTGTTCTGAGACAAGAACACGGGTCCTACGGGACGCAGCAGGCGCGAAACCTTTACAATGTGCGAAAGCGCGATAGGGGGACTCCGAGTGGTCGTTCCAAAACACGGAGCGACCTTTTGTCAAGTGTAAGGAGCTTGACGAATAAGGGGTGGGCAAGACGGCTGCCAGCCGCCGCGGTAATAGCCGCACCCCAAGTGGTGGCCACTATTATTGGGCTTAAAGAGTTCGTAGCCGGCCCGGTAAGTTCTCTGTGAAATCCGGCCGCTCAACGGTCGGGCGCG
>CAZNTD010000036.1:0-10449 GCA_964575915.1 uncultured archaeon
TGTGCTTGTACAGCTCCTCCGGGTCGATGAAGATGCGGATGTCCGGGTTGGTGTCCAGCCGGCCCATGTACAGCCCGTCCTGCGTCAGTCCCAGCGTCTCCGCGATGACGTCCTCGTCCGCCCGGTAGACCATCGCGTCCGGCTCCACGACGTGGCGCGGATGCTTCAGCATCCCGTTCTCCCGGTAGCCGATGACCTGCGCGTCCGCCTCCGTCTTCCCGTCCGGGTGCTTGGTCACCGAATCGATCTGGCACAGGATCCACTCCTGCCCCTCCTTCGGGTTCTTCACCGTCACGAAATCGAACTGCTCCACGTCCTTGAACGCCTCGAACGTGAGGCTGTCCGTGGACACCGACCCATCAAGTTCGCCGACAAGCATGTCTCGTCACACGTCCCATACCGGGAGTGACGTTTATACGCGTTCGCCGGGGAGCGGGACGCAACGGCCGCTCCCACCACCACTCCTTCGCGAGCGGCACGTCCGCGCCACGCATCTTTTTTAAGGTTGTAACCCGCTGGCGCTTCCATGCAGGTGCCGGACATCGACCCGCACGTGAAGTACCTGGCGCTGACCGTCGCGCTCCTGGTCCCGGTCGCGGCCGCCCACAACCTGGCGGTGACCGAGACCCGGTACGACTCGTTCGGGATGTGCGACGTCTCGCTCGAGTGCCAGGGCATCGACGCGGGCGTCTGCCTCGGCATCGAGAAGCGGGCGCTGTCCTGCGTCGACTTCGCGGACGCGCCCGAGTACCGCCGGGTGGAGGCCGAGTGCGCGCTCGACGCGCAGGGTCTCTGCAACGCCGACCCGTCGCTGAGCGGGACGGAGTGGACCTCCCACCCCAACGCGACGTACGACGGGACGTCGTGCACGGACTGGGCGGCGCAGGACGACCGGATCGACCTGATGCGGTGCGAGGACACGACCAACAGCATCGAACAGTGGAGCGGAGGAGAATGACATGACGGAGACGATAGAACGGACGTTCATCGCGTTCAAGCCTGATGCGGTCCAACGCGGGATAGTCGGCGAGATCATGCACCGGTTCGAACGGGCCGGGCTGCGCGTCGCCGCGCTCAAGATGGTGCAGGCCGACGACGACATCCTGGAGCAGCACTACTCCGAGCACGTCGACAAGGACTTCTACGAGGGCCTCGCCGCGTTCATGCAGGAGGGCCCCATCATCGCCGGCGTCCTCGAAGGGGTGAACGCGGTCGCGAACGTCCGCAAACTGGTCGGTGCCACCGAGCCGTACGAGGCATCGCCCGGCACCATCCGCGGCGACTTCTCCCACATGTCGTACGAGCACGCCGACACGAAAGGGGTCGCGGTCAAGAACGTCATCCACGCCTCCGCCACGCCCGAGGAAGCGGAGACGGAGGTCGCGCTCTGGTTCGACGAGGATGACATCCACGAGTACGACCGTGCGGAGTCCGGCCACGTCGCGTGATAGCCGATGGTGACGCTCGACCAGGCCACATGGAACCTCCTGTTCGGCTGGACCGGCCGCACCTGTTTCATCCCGGAAGGCTGCACGGTCCCGCTCGACCTCCTGCTGCTCATCGCGGTCGTCGCCGCGGCCATCGCCGCCGTCCTCTGGAACCGTGAACGGCTGCAGGGCATCCTTGCCGAGCTCTAGAACGTCTCAGCTATCCAGTCCGTGACGGATGACAGGTCGACGAGGTCGGCAGCGTCGTTGTGCGCCGGCACGTTGTCCATCGCGAGGAACCGTGCCTGGTCCGGGCCGTACGGCACGAACGGCACCACGCCCATCGTGTACAGGCCGAGCCGCATCACCGTCTGGACCGGGACGGGGTGGCACGTGTACCCCTTCGCCTCGTAGATGGCGGCGGCCAGGTCGTACAGCGTCATCCGCTCCGGCCCGCCCACGTCGACGGTCTCCCGGTCGATACCGCCCGTCACCGCGAGCCGGAACAGGTCAGCCACATCCCCGCGCATCACCGGCTGCAGCTCCACCGTGATACGGGGGAAGAGCCGTGTCGGGGCGAACCGTGCCGCCATCCTGACCAGTTCGTTCCCCGCATCGACGATGATGGACGGCCGGATGACGGTCACGTCCAGCCCGCTGTCCAGCACCGCCGCCTCCCCCTCCCCCTTGGTCCGGAGGAACGCGGTCGACGCGTCCGGGTCGGCACCGAGCGCGGACATGTGCACCAGCGTCCCGACGCCGTTCGCCCGGCACGCCGCGACCACGTTCCGCGCCCCCTCCGCATGCACGGCCTCGTACGACGTCCCGCGCGGCTTCTTCACGGGGGATAGCCCGGCCAGGTTGATGACCGCGTCGAACCCGTCCAGCGCGGACGTGATGGACGATGCGACGGTGATGTCCGCCGAGAGATGGTCGGTTCCACCGATCGTCGGGTCGACCGTGGTCACGTCGTGCCCGTCAAGCGCGTCCACGACCGCGCTGCCGACGAACCCGCGGCCACCGATGACGGCGATGTCCATACCGACACCGTGCGGAAGACGAGCATATAAACCTGTCACACGTTCCGCAGCGCGTTCATCACGGACAGGACGATGGGGACGGCCTCGTCGGTCCGCACCGTCTTCGTCTGCTGGCCCGGCACGAAGTCGTAGATGCCGGCGAACATGTCCTCCGACACGTCACCGCGCTCCGCCAGGTCGTAGATGCCGCGCCACGGGCTGCCGAACACGACCGCCACGTCCTCGTCCACGAACCGGGTGTCCGCGAACGCGTCCAGTGGTTCCCCCTGCCGCGACGTGCCGATGACCGGCCGGGTCTCCGCGGCCAGCGCCCCGCCGAGGTCCTCCCGCGTGGACTCGACCGTCCACGTCCAGAACCCCTCGATGCCGGACGGGTCGATGACCCGCGGCTCCGGCTCCATGTGCAGCGTCACCCGCTCCCCCTCGGGGAGGTGCTCCGCCACCTCGACCGGCTCGTCCAGCCCCGCGTCCAGCACCGACACCTCGCCGGCCTCCGCCACCACGGCCTCCCGGAACTCGTCGCTGTAGCCGTGGGACAGGATCTGCAGCGGCGGCAGGATGCTGGCGTACTGCAGGTCGGGGTCGCGCGGGATGAGCGCCTTCCGCAGGTACGGTGGGCATTCCGCGTATCCCAGGTACTTCTCCAGCAGTTCGGCGTTCCGCTCCTCGTCCGCCTTCGGATCGTCGTCCCGGTAGATGACGACCTCGTCCACCCCGAAGATGGACAGCGTCCGCGCCAGCTTCCCGAACGTGACGATCTTCAGCTTCTCGTCCCGCTGGTCGACGCCGTACGTCGACGGGATGTACACCTTCATGCACCGGGCAGCGCGGTGCAGCGTCTTAAAGGTTGTCCCGGCCGAGGATAGCTTTAAACCCGGCGCGCCCGAACCTCCCATGCATGGACCGACGTGGCCAGGCCGCCATCGAGTACCTCGCGCTCATCGGCATCGTCCTCCTGTTCGCCACCCCGCTCGTCGTCCGGACGCAGACCGCGGCCGCCGACCTCCAGTTCACCGCGGACATGATCGAGGCGCGGAACGCGCTCGATACCGTCGGGGAGGGCTCCCGGTTCGTGTTCGCGCAGGGCGAGCCGTCGTCCATCACGTTCGACATCACCCTGCCGCGCGGCGTCGAGCACACCAACGTCACCGCGAACTACGTCCACATACGCATGGACGGTGCGCACGGCGACAGCGACCTGTACGAGTTCTTCGACTTCAACGTCTCCGGCAGCATCCCATCGGAGCAGGGCCGCCACACCATCGTCGCGAAGGCGGTCGGGCAGCGGAACGTGAGCATCAATGCGAAGTAAGGGCCAGACATCGCTGGAGTTCATCGCCATGCTCTCATTCATCATGATAGCCTTCGCCGCGTTCTACGGCATATTCATAACGGAGCAGGTGGCGGCGATGGAGCAGCAGCGCGCCCTCCTCGCCGAGGCGACCGCGGACCAGGCCGCGTTCGACATCGACCTCGCGCTGGCGCAGGGCGACGGGTTCGTCCGGAACACGACGCTTCCGCAGACCATCGGCGGCTTCCCGTACAACGTGTCGGTCGGCGACGGGCTCGTCGTCGTCACGTGGGACGAGGAGCGCCGCGCCTCCGCCGCCACCATCGTCCCCAACCTGACCGGCTCGTTCCAGCCCGGCTCGAACACCGTGTCGAACGAGGGAGGGGAGATCCATGTCTCGTAGCGGCCAGCTGTTCACGTCGGACTTCGTCATCTCGGCGTTCGTGTTCATCATCCTCCTCAACCTGGCGGTCTTCACGTGGAACATGGCGTACGACCGGCAGGACCGGTTCACCGAGGAGGACCTGATGCAGCGGAAGGCGTTCCACATCACCAGCATCCTCGTCCGCACCCCCGGCTACCCCGACGACTGGACCACGTCCACCGTCGAACTCATCGGGCTCGCCGAGCCCGACCACGTCATCCAGGACGCGAAGGTGGACGAGGCGGCCGCGCTCGACTACGACCGGATGCGCGCCCTCATGGACACCATCCCGTTCCACGTCCACATCACCCTCAACGCCACAGGCTACGTCCGGACGCTCGGGAACGCCCCGCCGGCCGAACCGGAAGATCTCGTCGTGGAGCGCCGCGCCGTCCTCGTCGAGAACGGGACGACGACCCGCGGCACGGTGGAGGTGGTCCTGTGGCAGTGAGACGCGGGTTCTACTTCACGTTCGACGCGCTCATCGCGCTCTCCCTCATCGGCGTGGCGTTCCTCATCCTCTCCGGCACCGGGACCGACGTGGCGCGGAACGCGGACATCCAGGCGCAGGACGCCATCCGGTCCGATGCGGCCGCGGAGAGCGCGCTGCAGATATCGCTCAGGCAGCCGCTCCGATCCGCGCTCGGCCCGGGAGCCGAATCCTACTACCTCGCGGAGACGATGCTGGAGGAGGACGATCTCGACCGGCCGGTGATGGACGCCATCGCCATCCTCTGGGCGTCCGGCGAGCAGGACCATGCCCGGAACCTGACACGGACGTTCTTCGACGACGTCGTGCCGGACACCCTCGCGTACCGCGTCGCGGTCGACGAGAGCGGCCGCACGCTCATATACAACTCGTCCGAACCGTCCGACCCGGCGTTCCTCGCCCGGGCCTCCCGGCTCATCTCCGGCGTGGCACGGGACCGGCCGACCGAGGGGTTCATCGCCAGCGCCACGCTCCAGGAAGCGTCCGACCGCACCACGCGGAACGTCTTCTTCGGCGGATACGTCGGCGACGGCAACATCACGGCCAACGTGTCCCTGCCCGGGTTCGATGCCGCGCTGAACGTGTCGCTGGAGGGGAGCTTCGCCGGCCCGTTCGACCTGTCGGTCAACGGTGTCGACGCCGGCCATTACGTCCCGGAGGCGGAGAACCTGTCGGCTGATACCTTCCAGGTCTGTACCGACACGACCAACACGTCCGTCTGCGACGCCGTCGCCGGGAACACGACCGTCCGCATCAACTTCACCACCGTCAACCGGAGCATCGGGGGTGGCCGGCTGCAGATCCGGTACAACCGCACCCGGTCGATCCAGGGCGGCGGACCGGCCCACACCGTCGAGCGGAAGCGGCTGCACGGCATCGACGGCATCGTCAACCTGTTCTCCTCGTTCTCCGTTCCCGGGACGCTGCACGGCCTCTCCGCCCGGCTGCACTACCGGATGGAGAACCGCACCGTCTTCCTCAAGGTCGGGAACGCCACCATCTACGAGAACCGGACCATCGGCGAGGCCGACGTCTCGCTGACCAACGACTTCATCCATTCCAACGCATCCGCCGTCAACCTGTCCTACGCGGCATTATCGAACACGACCGTGCCCCTCCGCCTCGGTATCCGGGACATCGAGCGGGAGGACCAGCGCGCCATCGCCGACGCGGTCTCCGTCGTCGACGTCTCCGGCAGCATGGACGGCAGCCCACTGCAGGAGGCGCAGGACGCCGCGAAGACGTTCGCCCACATCATCCTCAACGCCTCCGGGAACCGGGCCGGCCTGGTCGCGTACGAGTCCGGCATCGACACCGTCCACCCGCTCACGACGGATGAGGCCGCACTGAACAGCACCATCGACGGGCTGACAGCGGACGGAAGCACGTGCATCGGCTGCGGCATCCTCGAGGCCATCGAGGTCGGGACGGCCGACCGGACCGTCCCCGCCGTGGAGCCCGGTGCGGAGTGGCGGTACAACACGTCGTTCCCCGGCTCCACCCCGCCCACCCGGAACGGGACGGCGTGGACCGAGCACGGCTACGATGACGATGACTGGAGCAGCGGCGACGCCATCCTCGGCACCTCCACCAACGCCACCACCGACACCGGCACGGGCAACACGACGTACCTCCGCACCACCTTCCTCGTCAACCGCGAGTACTACCGGAACTACACCGTGTTCGTCCGGTCGAACGACGCCGCCACCGTCTACCTCAACGGCGTGCTGCTGGACAACGACACCGGGGACCACGCCGGGCGGGAGTGGAACCGCATCATCGGCGGTCTGACCCCGACAGTCCTCGACGACTCGTTCGAGCGCACCGCCACCGACCCGTGGACACAGACCTCGGGCGACACCGGTGCGGTGCTCGTGGACGACACCTGCGGGGCCACGGCCGGGACGAACGCGCTCATCCTCCGGTGGGGCGGGAACCAGGGAGGCGGCCAGCCGCGCGACCCGGTCCACGTGGCCTCGCCCGAGATCAACCTGTCGGGCGGGACGGCGGACACAATAGCCTACGACACGAAACCGGGCGGGACAGGAGGATGCGAACCGCCGGAGACCGGGGAGGATGTCATCGCCGAGTTCCAGGCCGCGAACGGGACGTGGATAGAGCTCGCCACGCACCCCGGAGGGACGGCGACCGGGTCCTGGACCGACCGACAGTACGATCTCCCGCCGGCGGCGATGCACGACGCGTTCCGCGTCCGGTACCGCTACCCGCAGGGATCCGGGTCGGACTACGACTACTGGGCCATCGACGATGTCCGCATCGGCGAGATCGTCCCGTCCAACTTCTCCGCGCTCCGGGACGGGGAGAACACGCTGGCCGTGGAACTGAAGAACGACGACGCCACGTCCGAGTTCGACCTCGCCATGAACCTCACCGAGAACCGCCGTCGGTTCATGGTGGTGATGTCCGACGGGGAGGCGAACGTCGAGACGTCGATGGAGGACGTCCCGGACCACGACGGGGACGGCGACGTCGACGCGGCGGACCATGCCATCGAGGCAGCGTGCCGCGCCCAGGACGACCACGACATCACCGTCCACGCCGTCGCGTTCGGGGACGGAGCGGCGGAGGAGACGCTCAACCGGACCGCGCAGTGTGGCGGCGGCGAGTTCTACGTCTCCGACACCGGCGAACTGGAGGAGGTGTTCCGCCAGATCAGCAGCAACATCCTCAACGCCAGCTTCGTCGCACAGCAGGTGCGTACCCTCGCCGGCGCCCGCATATCCACGCTTTACCGCGACTCGTACATCGAATTCAACTACACGCAGCCCGACCGCGGCGACCCCGGCACGTTCGACCTGCAGCAGACGTCCGACCGGTTCGGTGGCGGCGTCGAATCACCGAAGAACGGGTCGTTCACCGTCCCGGACGGGGTGGACGTGGTCGATGCGACCGCCACGTCGTACTCCGCGAACTACTGGACCGACCGGCTGCTGGTGCAGAACGCGTCCGGTCGGTACGAGCACGTCTACCGGCTGTGGCAGTACGGGCAGGAGTACCGCGACCTCGGTGACCCGTTCCACGTGCAGATCCCGCCCGGCATGGTGACGGCCGGGACGAACAACATCTCCGTCGACACCGGGGTGAACCGGACCGAGCCGCGCGGCGGCAGCCCGGACAACCGCGTCATCTACACCCTCGCCGTCGACGGGACCGTGTCGTACGGCCTGGCGTTCGGCAAGGCGGAGGGCGGGACGACGACCATCCAGACCGTCGGCGGCCCGGTCACGCTCCAGGTCGGTAACACGTCGGACGGCTGGAACACGTCGAACGACGCGGTCGACAACGCCACGGCCCGTCTCCTCGCCCACCTCGACGTGGACGACGACGGGGTCATCGACGTCCAGCTGTCCGACGAGGACCTTGTCATCGACAGCCAGGGAGCGTCCGGCCTGGAGTGGCTGTGGGGCCCGGCAGCGGTCTCGCTGGAGGTGTGGAAGCCGTGAACCGGCCCGGGTTCATGTACTCCATGTTCGCGCTGGCCGTCCTCGGCCTCCTCGCGTTCATCGTCGCCGCGCCCATCCAGGTCGAGGAGCTGCCCGACCAGACCGCGGTCAGCCGGGTGGATGAGACCGCGTACTTCCTCACCAGCGTCGAGGAGGACGTCCCGCGGGCCACCCGCATCGTCACGAAACGTGCGGTCATCGGCGCCATCAACACGGTCGCCGCCGATGACCAGCCGCTGCCGGACGCTGCCGATGCGGTCCGCTCCGGATTCCTGAACGGCACCATCAACGGGACGGAGCAGCCGCTGCTCCGCGACGCCGCCATCGACGACTGGATCGCCCGGATGGAGCAGCAGGCCCGGCGCACCGGCTACGACCTGGACATCATGGTCGACCCGGTCACGACCGCGCCAGCCGCACCCGCCGCGGTCTGGCTCAACGCCACGTTCACCATCACGCTGGACGACGATGCGTCCGACACCCGGTTCAGCCGCACGGTCGACCACGAGCGGCGGGTGGAACTGACGAACGTCACCGATCCGCTCCTCCTCCTCGAAACGAGCGGCCGGTACAGCCACGGCTTCCGGTCCTGCCCCGTCCCCGACCCGGCCACGCGGCACGCCACCGGGACCGAATCCCATTACGGCGGCAGCGAGAACTGGACCGCCGGCACCGCCGCCGTCCGCCCCGCCAACGGCCCGGTCACGAACATCTCCGACCGGGCGGACACCGTCCTGGTCGTGGACGACATCTGCGCGTACAGCGACGCCACCATCCAGGACGACCTCTCCGACTTCGCCGGCGTCGCCTCCGAAACGGCCGGCGGCATCAGCGGCGACGGCTCCACGGTCTGTGGCGACGCGAACAGCGCGGGTATCGACGCCTACGTCGGCGGGGCGGACGGCGCCACCGCCATCGACCCGGACAGCCGCGCCGTCCTGACCGAAGAACAGGTCTGGCAGAACACCATGTACACCGCGGTCGAGACCGGCTGCTACCTTTCCGACGCGGACGGGCCGAACGTCTACGACCGCATCGAGGGCCGGCTCTCCGGGACCGGCGGTCCGGGATGGGCCTCGCTCCTCGTCATCCCCGACCTGCCGTCCGACTTCCAGGAGCCGGACCGCAGCGCCGTCGACCACGTCTACTTCGACGATGGCGGCGGGACGACCAGCCGCATCAAGGGGGTGACGGGCGAGCACGCGTGGTTCCGGCTCGACCAGGACCACGTGGACGCGTGGGACGTCGGCCCGCTCGCCTACGACTAGCATGCACGGACGACAGCGCGCCGGGAGCGGAAGATAGCGATACGGATAGGGGAAAAGAAAAGGAGGAGAGGTGAGCGCTGCTTACACGCTCCCTACAGGTCTTTCATGCCACTAGGGGACAGGTCCGCCGAGCGTGCCGGAACCGGTCGCGATGGCGCCGGTGGTGCTCCCGTAGTCGTACGTGATACGCACGTTCCCGCGGGCGCACTCGCCACTGGACGTGGAGAGTCCGGTTAGGCTGACCGTGCCGGTCGAACCAGCGGAGATGGACTGGGAGACGGTGCTGTTGTCCTCGTAGGTTCCATCGTCGTCCCAGTCGAACGCGACCTCGGTGACGGTGATGTCACGCTGGATGGCCTGGATCGTCATGTCCATGTCGCTCTCTGCCGTGAACGACCAGGAGTCGACGGCGACGTTCTGCCCGGAGAACCGGGGAGTCGTCGTCTGGCACTGGCTGAAGACGCCCATGTTGACGAGCACGGCGCCCACGATGATGATCGCGAGCAGCGCCCAGCCGTACGTGGTCAGGTACTCGATGGCGGACTGACCCTTCCGCGAATGGGGTTTCATCATACCTATCACCGTCGTGTTCGCGCGCCCGGTATAAATAAGTAACACCGGTTCCGGCCTAAACGATGCCGCCGAAGGCGCTGCGGATGACCGACGCCACGATGAAGTAGACCGTCACCGAGACGATGACGAAGATGGGCACGAACTTGAACCCGCTCTTCATGTTCCCGTCCTTGATCTCCGCGATGATGAGCGCGGCGAACGCGTTCGAGAGGATGAGCGACGCGATGGCGAACGTCCGGAAGAACCCGACGTTCAGGCTGGGAGCGGAGAACGATATCGGGCCGCGCGTCGGGACATCCCCGATGCTCGCGCCCGCCCACAGCGCGGACGTCGTCTCCGTCAGGTAGGTGGACACCGCGAACAGCAGCGGTGCACCGAGCATCGCCGCGATGAGGATGAACAGCGAGTACATCTTCACGTTCGCGTAGATCTCGTCCCGCAGCTGGAGCGACGTCCGGATGTCGTCCGCCGA
>CAZNTD010000037.1:0-10134 GCA_964575915.1 uncultured archaeon
CTGCTGCCAGTTGCCTTCGTCGACACGGTAGATGACACCGTTGTCGTTGACACCGTCGATCTCGATGGTGTGATCCTCATCGTTGATCGTGACGGTACCGGAGGTCTGTCCACTGGTGGACAGGCTCAGGCTCTGGGTCGAGCCGAACAGCACGAGCTCGTCGCCCGTGGTGTCGGACTGGGAGACGGTGTACTCCGTCCCGAACAGCTCGATGTCCTCTCCAGTGACGGCATCAGCCGTGAAGTTGATCTCGTCCTGGAAGTTGGCCTGGAGCTGGAAGAGGTGGTCCGTATCGCTGACGGACGACGGGTTGTCGACGTAGAGCACCGGATCCTCGTTGTTGAGGCCCTCTGCACTGTTCCCGAACTGGATCTGCTGGTTGTCCGGGTACAGGTAGTACTCGATGTCGTAGTCGTCACCGTCGTCGTCGGTGAAGGTGACGTCCTCGAGTGCCGACAGGTGGTCGGCTGTCAGCGTGTCACGCACCTGGTCCAGCGTGTTGGTGAAGAACAGGTTGTCGTTCCTCGTGTCCAGTGTCGCACCGTTGGAGGCGGACCATCCGAATGATCCACCACCGGAGGCGGACACCGATCGTGTTTCAGTTTCGACTGCGCTCTGTCCGAGCGCTGCTGCAACGTTGATTGCGCCAACAACGTCGGCCTGCATTCCCTGACTTCCCACGACGACCTGAGACTGAACTGTGCCGTCGTCAGCCACGAAGGGCTGCGGGAAATCAGCGAGCGTGGCGGCCGAGCCCATGGTCATTCCGACCATCAGCGCGGAGCCAGCGGCAGCGCCGACCTTCTTGATCGCGTTCTTGACTTTCATTGTTGATCACGTGTGATCTGGGTGCTCGTCTTGTTTATTTTGTGTCACGCACGAGCGCGCGTGACGTGGGTACCCATTCGGGTATGTGGTATCGCAGGTCACAGGGACCTGCGTCCGGGCACCCGTTCCGGGGCAACCCCGGAAGGGGTCCCCGACCGGTTCGCGGCGAGAGAGCCCAGACCCCCTCGCACGCGTGTAGGGCCTAATACCGGCGGACCATTTAAATACCTTATGACCAGAACGTTCAATCCGACCCCTATAACTCCCTCTCAACGCTCCATACGCCAATAGAAGGTTCACGGAACGGTCGTTCTGTTTATGCGCACTTCTCGAACCTCTTTTCACTATTCAGGGACCGGACACGCGATATCCTGTATACGGCATCATCAGGAGGCTTCATGACCTATAACGGATTCTCCATCGTCCATCCATCATATAGAAAGTTTAGAAACCTTCGACCCCGTTCGTCCCGGGAAACGGGTGTTACGACGTAATACGTCTGGCAGGGATGATGGCGGGTGATGTGCGCGGACGGCCGCGTCGCCGGGCACGCCCGGAGATGGTTTTTTAAATGTGGATTGGCCGTCCGGGTATGCGTGCCACGGTAGCTCAGTAGGTAGAGCGCAACGCTGTTAACGTTGTGGTCCCAGGTTCGAGTCCTGGCCGTGGCGCTTCTCGCACGGGCATCGAGCACCGTCAGGTGCGTGCCTGGCCGTGGCGTCTCACGGCACGCGCCGGTCGAGACGAGCTCCGCTCTTCGATCCTGGCCGTGACGCTCGAGCGGTTACGCTCGCTCGACCCGCAACGGCCGGTTCACAGAACCGGAATACGGCTGATTTCAGATCTTCAATCGCGGCCGCGTCTTCTGTATCTCCCGGGAAGCGGGTTGCGTCGCAACCCGCCAGAACTGCCGCCTGCTTCGCCTGGCAGGCGGACGGGAACCGTTTTAAGATGGCGTGGCGCATACCGGGGCATGCCTCACCGGACGGCGTTCGTGCATTCCAAGGGCGGGACCGGGAAGACCACGGTCTGCGTGAACACGGCGGGCTTCCTGCAGCGGGAGGACGAGCGGGCCCTGGTGGTCGATATGGACCCGGAGGGCCACGCGACGCGGAACCTCGGGCTGGCGCCGGAGAAGCTGCAGGAGGGACTGGCCGAGCTGCTGGACGGCGCGGCGTCCCGGCTGTGCGTCTACCCGACCGGCCACGGCATCGACGTGGTGCCGGGCGGCTCCGGGCTGCACCGCGCCTACGACCGGCTGGACGGCGGTGCGGTAGGGGAGACGCTGGCGACGGTGGAGGACCGGTACGACCACGTCCTGCTGGATGTGCCGCCGGACCGGGATGCCATCGCGGCGGCGCTCCGGGCGTGCCACGATTTCGGCCTGGTGATGGACGGCAGCCTGTTCGCGCAGCACGGGGTGCACACGTTGAAACGGTTCCTGCGCGGGTTGCCGGACCGGCACCGCATCTCGACGACGCCGTGGAAGGCGGTGTACGTGGAGACGCGGCGGGACGGACCGCTAGAACGGCTGCGCGGCCTGTTCGGGCGGCAGGACGGCGGGGTGGCGGAGCGGGTTGCCCGTGGCCTGTTCGGCCCCCGGTTCGTGAAGGTGCCGCACGTCCCGGCGGTGGCCCGGTCGCAGGAGGAGGGCGCACCGCTCTCCCACCTGGACGACGTTCCATCCGGGGCGGAGGCGTTCCGCGACCTTGCACGTGATCTCCGGGACTACCGGTGGCGATAGTTTAAAGAGGGAGCGCCGGGACTGGTAGGTGTATGGCGGCACTTGAAAGCCTGTTCGGTCTGCTGTGCGTCATCGTCGGGCCGCTGGCGGGACTGGTGGAGGCCCTGACCGGGCCGCTCATCGGCATCGTCAGCGGCCTGCTGCAGAGTCTTGTCGGCCTCGGCCTGGGCGGTGGCGCCGGCTCGCTCCTGCTGGGCGTCCTCCTGGCCATCATCGGATTGAAGTGGCTGAAGGCGCACGTCCTGTGGATCGTCCTCATCTTCAGCATGCCGTACTGGGCGCCCGCGGTCTGCTAGTCGTGGGCCGTGACGGTGTGGCCCGGGGCGAACCCGTGCTCCGCGAGCAGTCCGCGTTCCACCTCGAGGACGTACGATACCGGCTCGTTGGGCCGGTAGGTGCGCCACGTCGCCGGCCGGGTCGTGACCGGGTGGGCGCCGTGAATCTCCTGCACGGTCTTCTCCGCGTCGAGGAACGCGATGTCGATGGGGCCGCGGACGAACAGCATGTCGATGCGGACCCGGGCGGGGCGGGGCAGGGTGAAGAAGGCGCGGCCGGGCTCCCGGAACCGGAGGCCCATGAACCGTTTCAGCGGGGTGTCCATCCGGGCGACGTCGGGGATGACCCCGCCGGTCTCCCGGTTGACGATGCGCATGGGGGTGAACGGCGTGGCGAGGTTGAAATAGGTTCCGCCCGGGGAACGGGTTTATAATTTTATCTCGCGATGGCTTGACGTGCCGGCACGTGCCGGCGCAGCGATGGCATGGCGGGATGGTGTAGTGGCTTAGCATTGCACCCTCGGGCGGTGTAGACCCCGGTTCAAATCCGGGTCCTGCCATACAGGGTATGCCGGTACCGCGGATTTGGGCCGGCGGAAAACTCGTTTTCCAGGTTCAAATCCGGATCCTGCCCCTTCGCGGATACCAGTTCCGGATCGGAGAATGTGTGACCGGACCGGTTCACCGGTGCGGGCAGCCGGGCCAGCAGCATGGGCGGCGCTCCCCCTCTTCAAGCTCGTCTACCGCTCTCGTTATCCGGCGCGTCCGTGTCTCCGGCTTCTTCGCATCCTCGACCCAGCATATGAACTCGTTCCGTGCGAGCGGGGTGATATCCTCCCACGCCTCCCGTGCCGCAGAGGAGGCTGCGATCGCCTCCTGCAGGTCTTCCGGGAGGTCGTGCACGACACCGCCGGAAAGCGCTTCGTCGCTCATGGTCAGTGTATCGTCCTCAGGCCTTATCCCGTTTTTCCTCTGGACGTTGCTGTACCGGTGCGGACGGAACGTTCTGGCGGCCCACGACACCGCTCCTTTTAATATGTTGACGGGCAAGTGTGGTGTATGGCGTTCATCGGACCTGCGGAGGCGCTGCTCATCGTGGCGGCCGTCCTGGTGCTCGTGTTCGGGCCGAAGAAGCTGCCGGAGCTGGCGCGCAGCCTCGGCCTGGCGAAGAAGGAGTTCCACGAGTCGATGGCAGAGGCGGACGACGCGAAACAGGAGTGACCGCCTGCAAACGGTAAAAGCCTTGCTGCACGTGGAGAGGCATGGGAGCGTCCCAGGACCTGGCCGACCACTGGCAGGAGCTGCGCGGCCGTCTCGTCCGCACCGGCCTGTTCTTCACCGTCGCGACCGTCGCGGGACTGTGGTTCTCCGGCGACATCCTTGCCTGGGTGCAGCAGGACCTCGCGGTCGACCTGTACGCGTTGACGGTGTACGAGGCGGTCACGACCCGTATCATGATCGGGGTGCTGGTCGGGATGGTCGCCACCCTGCCGGTCCTCCTGGTGGAGCTGCTGCGGTTCGCGAGGCCCGGTCTCACGGCGCGGGAGTACCGGGTGGTGCGGAACGTCCTGCCGCTCTCCCTCCTCCTCTTCGCGGCGGGGTCCGTGTTCGCGTACATGGCCATCGTGGCGAACGCGCTGCCGTTCTTCGCCGCGGTGACGCGCGGCGCGGAGGTGGCCGCGGTGTGGGGGCTGCGGACCACGGTCGGCTTCGTGCTGAAGGTGTCGGTGCTGACCGGACTGCTGTTCCAGGTGCCGGTCGCCGCGGCCGTCCTCGGGTCGCTCGGCCTGGTCACGGCGGCGGGGATGCGGCGGTACCGGGTGCATGTCGTCGTCGCGGTCCTGGTCGTGGCGGCGGTGGCGACGCCGCCGGACATCATCACCCAGGTGCTCGTCACCGTCCCGGTCATCGGGCTGTACGAGGCGAGCATCCTGCTCGTGGCACGGCTGGAGCGGTGACCTCACTCGGTGGTCTGCACGGTGTACCGCTGGCCGGAAAGCGGGTCGAGCAGCTGGTCGACGGGTGCGCGGTCGTCGCGGAGGAGCGGTGCGTCGCCGGTGTCGATGGTGCCGCGGTGGTGCGAGATGGCGTCGGACAGGTCGATGCCGATGTCGCGCTCCGCGTTGCGCCGTTCCAGGTCGGTGCGGGACAGCGGGTCGGGGGACATTGATGCGGCGAGGATGATGTTCTGCACGAACCCGGTGTCGGTGGTCGGGAACGCGTGGACCTGCGGGAAGACGCGGCTCATGGTCCGGTACTCGGCGCGGAGGAAGTCGGAGCCGCTGCCGGACGGGGCGGAGATGAGGTTGGCGATGAGGACGCCGTCGGCGTCGAGGTGGCCGCGCACCAGTTCCATGAACTCGACCGTGGTCAGGTGGAACGGCACCTTGTCCTTGGTGTAGGCGTCGAGGACGATGAGGTCGTACGTCCGGTTCGTCTCCCGGAGGTACCGGCGACCGTCCATGGTGTGGATGCGCAGCCGGTCGGTCCGTGACACGTCGAAGTACCGTTCCGCGACGTCGACGACGACCGGGTCGATCTCGACCGCGTCCACGGTCACGTTGTAGGCGCGGGAGAAGTGTTTCGGCCCGGTGAACCCGCCGCCCCCGATGAAGAGGGCGGTGTCGATGTCGTCGGTCATCAGCTGGGAGAGGTGGAAGTACCGGGTGTAGGTGAAGACGTGGCGGGACGGGTCGGTGCGGTCCATGGCGCTGTGCCGCTGCCCGTCGAGGTAGAGGGTGCGGACGTCACCGTCGTCCACCACCTGCAGCCCCTGGTACGGGGTCTGGGTGGCATGGATGACCTCTCCGGGGACGGCGAGGCCGGGCGTGGAGGCCGCGGCGGCGACCGCGAGGAGGACGCCGACGGCGAGGGTGCGGGTGACGGTGCGGCCGGGCAGCGCCGGCCAGGACAGGCCGATGGAGGCGGCGAGCAGCGCGGCGCCGAACAGGATGCCGATGAGCTCGATGCTGAGCATGGGGATGAGGACGAACGTGGTGGCGAACGAGCCGGCGATGCTGCCGATGGTACCGAGCGCGTAGACGTGGCCGGATGCCGCGCCGGTCCCGTCCCGGTCGGATAGTTCGGCGGCGTACGGGCTGATGAACCCGAGGAGGTAGACGGGCGGGGCGAACAGGACGGTCACCGGGATGAGCGGGGCGAACCGGGAGGGAAGGGGGAGTCCCGCGGTGGCGGCGAGCAGGGCGTCGTCGATGAGGAGGACGACGGCGACGAACGCGGCGGCCGCGATGAACAGGTGGGATATGACCGCGACGTCGGCGTTCCGGGCGCTGCGGCCGCCACGGTGGTAGCCGAGGGAGAGGGCGGTGAGGAAGACGCCGATGATGGCGCCCCACGTGTAGATGCTGCTGCCGAAGACGGGGGCGATGATGCGGCCGGCCAGGATCTCGAGGCCCATGCTGCAGATGCCGGCGACCAGGACGGCCATCTCGACCCGGTCGAGCCGCGGGACGGCGGGGGGCATGGGTCCGTGCCGCATCCAACGCTTTTGAGCGTATCCACCACACCCCTTTTTAAACTCGGGTGTCCACGTACAGGTGGTAACATGGCAGGGGTGATGGATGGACGGGTGTCGGTGTCGGACGTGCGCACCGTGCGGTACGGCGAGCCGGACTGGCTGCGCGAGCGCGTGGTCGACCACGGCCTGTCCATCGACCCCGGCCGACGGAACAGCGACGTGCTGTACGGCGGCTTCCCCGCCGACGGGGCGGTGCTCGGCGCGGTGCACGATGCGACCGTGGAACTCGACCTGCACGCCCGGCAGCAGGATCTGCCCGGGCCGGATCCGGACCGGGTCACCCGGTTCCTGGACGGGATGCTGGACGGGACGGTCCCGTCGCACCGGCTGCCGCGCGGCGGCCACGTCCAGGACGCGGTGGCCGGGCTCGCCCGGGACCACGGTGTCGACGCGTCGTCCCTGCTCGACCGTGCGGCGTACGGGCGACCGGTGCGGGACTACCTCCAGGACATCGGGACGCACCGCGCCGAGGGGTGGAACCCGCTGCGCGGCGCCGGGACGGTCGACACGGAGGCGTGGCTGGAGGACGGCGGGATGCGCGGCCGCGCCGACCTCCTGGTGGACGGGGCGCCGCGCGAACTGAAGGTGGTCGCGCGCCGCGACCCGTCCCTGCCCCGGGACCGGGACGTCTACCAGGCGGAGCTGTACGGGGCGATGGCCGGGGCCGACCGGGCGGTGGTCGACTACCCGGTGCAGGGCGAGACCGTCACGGTCGCGGTGGACGCGGACGACGTGTACGACCGGGCGCTGGCGGATGTCGCGGCGCTGCGCGGCATGGCGCGGGACCTCCGGGAGCGGCAGGCTGACGGCCTGGCGGAGCGCACCGGCGTCCCGCGGCGCGACGACGAACCACCCGCGGCGTACCGGGACCGGGCCGCGGAGATGGCCGGCGATGATATCACCGGCATCATGATGACCGTGACGCGGGACGCCGCGCACGAGGTGGTATAGCATGACGACGCGCGAGACGGGATACGAGACGCGGCGGGACCGGATCATCCACGGCCTCGCTGCGACCCTTGCCGGGGAGCGGCAGCCGCTCGGCGATGTCTACCGGCAGATGACCGATGTATACGATATCGACGGCCACGAGGTGTGGACCGGAATCCGGGAGCTGGACGCGGCCGGGGCGCTGGACGGGGTGGAGGACGGTGGGACGACCCATCTCCGGCTCGCTCCCGGCGCGGACGTGTCGCTGGACGACCTGCCGGGATACGCGGTGACGCGGCAGGGGTCCCGGGAGGGGGAGACGGTGCACGTGGCGCAGTACGGGGAGACGGACTGGACGGACACCGTCGAGGGGACGCGGGTGCCGGCGCTGGACGTGGACCTGGCTGACGACTTCTTCACCCGGCACGGCTGGGACATCACCCGTATCGACGACGGCGACGCGCGGGGTGTGAGCGGCTACCGGGAGACCGCGGGGGGTGACAAGGAGCACCGGGTCACCGTCGTGAACGACCGGGACGGGGAGCGGGACCTGTACCGGGTGCGCGGCGCGTTCCATGGTGATGGCGATGCGTTCACCACGGCCCACCGCCACGCCTACCTCGACTCGTTCTGGGTGCCGCTGACAGTGCTGCAGCAGCGGACCGGCTGGGTGAACCGGTCGGCGGACACCGCGGCAGGACAGGTCGACCGGGTGCGGGACAGCCGCGCGGACGTGCGGGGCCGCGGGTTCACGCCGGGCGAGGCGGTCATCGATGAACTCGCGTCGCTCGGGGATGCGGAGCCGGACGCGGCGTACGCGGAGGCGCGGGACGCGGTCGTGGACGCGTACTTCACCGGGGGGACGCGGTACTCCCGTCTCGTCGCACCGTTCAGCGACGCGGTCGAGTCACGGTTCGTGGACGGATCGGTGGCGGAGGGTGCGCTGCCGTCCACGACCGGTGCGGGCCGGGAGAAGGGTCCTGCGCTGCTCCAGGCGCACCTCGACCGGGTGTACGATGCGGCAGGCGACTAGTCCGTGATTGGGCTGATGATGTGCCGGAACCGGCCGCGGGCGCGGAGCCGGATGAGCGTCTCGATGCCCAGTCCTGCTGCCACGGCGACGGTGACGGCGCCGATGTAGCCGGCGAGGAGCACGGTGAAGCCGTACGGCACCGGCATGAACGTGAGGATGAGCATGGCCGCCCACGACGCGACGGAGATGGACGAGAGCACGAACGCGAGCCGGCGGACCAGGCGGACACCGCTGTCCGCCACGTCGTCCTCACCCTCCTCGAAGTAGACGTCGACCATCCGCTCGGACACGTAGAAGTGGTAGATGGCGCCGTTGAGGAGGATGGTGGCGAGCGCGATGAGGGAGACGCGGATGCCCGACTCGGCAAGCAGCGACGCCGCGTCCGGCGCGATCCAGTAGGCGCCGGTGAGCGCGATGAGGCCGAGCGCGGCCCATGTCAGCTCCATCAGCGTCTTGAGCACGTCGGACTGCAGGTCGGACAGCCGGAAGTCCGCGAGGAACTTGGTGGTGAGGACGTCGTTGGTGACCGCGACGCCCAGGCCGGCGGCGACCGCCAGGAGGTAGGCGGCGCGGGAGATCTCGGAGAACTGGCCGAGCACCACCAGCGTCTCCGGCCCGAGCCGGGTGACCGCGCCGACGAGGATGAGGGTTGAGAGGATGGCGGAGGTCACGCACCAGACGCACCACATCCCCAGCGGGACGGCCTGGATGTAGGTGAGGTAGGCGGAGAACAGGACCGCGAGGCCGGATGCGATCAGCAGGAGGTAGGTGAACCATGCCGGGGTGGGGATGCCCGGCGTGAGGACCGCGACGTAGCCGGCGAGGATGAACCCGTAGTAGAGGAATCCCATGACCTCGACGGAGACCCCGAGGAACTTGGAGTACTTGGACGTGATGACCCGGACGCAGTTCTCGCCGATGGGGCAGGATACGTGCGCCAGCTTGTGCTTCTTGTCCTCGTACAGGTGGTAGGAGATGAGTGCGCCGCCCAGGCCGAACAGGGCGATGCCCGCCGCGGGGAACGGCGAGGCGAACGTCACCGCGATGCCCAGCAGCCCGACCGCGAGGACGAGCAGGCTGTACGGCGTCGGGTCCACGCTCCACTCTGACATGCCACGAGGTTACCGGCGACGGTATAAATGGGTTGGGTCGGGCTATTCCCGGACATCGTGCAGCGCCCGGACCTCGTCGCCGGACAGGGCCCGGGTGTAGACACGGACGTCGTCGACCGGGCCGGGGAAGAACTGGCTGGGCGTATCGGTATCCCACTCCTGGCCGATGGAGAACCGGTCGTCGGTGTTGATGCTCATCCCGGTGGTGTACGACAGGTCGTACTGGCCGTCCACGTACTGGGTGACGTTTCCGGTGTCCGCGTCCACGGTGACGACGTGGTGGTGCCACTCGTCGTCATCGATGGCGATGGAGCCGGTGTGGTGGCTGCCATCGTAACTGTTCGCGTTCCCGTTCCGCACACCGAGCAGGAACGTGTTCCCGCCGCTGGCCGTGTTGAACGAGAGGGTGTGGAGGTTGCTGGACGCGGTCGTCTTCAACCAGTAGGAAAGGGTAAGGTCGCCACCGGCCGCGTCCTGGCTGGTGGCGTCCGCCTCGATCCAGTCGTCCGTCCCGTCCAGGTCGACGATTCCTCCACCCATCCCCTCCTGCCAGAACGCGCTGTTCCAGATGGTGTTCCCGGTCGGCCCGTCCATCGGGTAGTACGCAACGATACCGTCCCGCGGCGCGCCGCCGTTCATGTCGGAACGGACCTCGGACCGGGAGAGTGCGCGGT
>CAZNTD010000038.1:0-9638 GCA_964575915.1 uncultured archaeon
GTTCAAATCCTGCCGGGCTCGTTTCCTCGCCGTCCGGATTTGGTGCCTCGCATCTCTGCCGAGAAGCTCGGGTTCAAATCCTGCCGGGCTCGTTCAACTGCCGTAGCAGTTGGCGATACGGACCGGCTTCGCCGGTCTCCGCGCTGCGCGCGGAACCTGTGGAGAGGCCGGCTGGCGAGAAAAACCCCGCAGGGGTTTCGACCTGCCGGGCTCGTTCTCCGAATTTCCGGAACTAGTCGTCGCTGCTGACCGGCTCTCCAGGTTCCGTGCCGCGCACCCGGTCATAGAGCCGGTCGACGTTCTCCCAGGAGACCGACGGGTGGTACTTGAGCATCGGGGTGAAGTTCGCGGTCGCGTCCATCACATCGGCGGCCTGGTCGATGTAGCCCTCCTTGACCAGCGTGAACGCGGCCAGGGTGCCGGCGGCCGCCGCGGCCTTCCGCTTCGTGGACGGCTCCCGGGCGCGGTCCGCGGCCTGCTCCAGGTACCGGCCCACCGTCGTGTCTTCGGTCACGTCCGCGGCGCGTTCGAACGCGTCGCCGACCGCCGGGCTGCCGTACTCGACCGCGGTGTCGGAGAGCGCGGTCAGCCCGAGCGAGTAGCCGGCATGGACGACGTGGTCGAGTTCCCACGGGTTGAGATGCGCGAAGACGGTCCGCCCACCGTTCGCGAGCCGGTCGTACCCTTCCAGTGCGGTGCCGACCGCGAGGCCGGTGATGGCGGCCGCGTCGTGCCCGTGTTCCCGGAGGGTGCTGTATCGCCCGGGGGCCATGCCGACGCCGTGTGGACGCACCGTTTTATGCGTGCCGACGCCCGCGGACCTTCCCCGCGAAACGGCCCCGCTGGCCGATTTATGCGGCTCACCGGTCCGCTCCGCGGCTCGCCACCTTTATAAGATTCGTCCGCACCTGTACGTGCATGAGCGACGCGCCGGAGATCAAGCGCGAGTATCTCGACGACGGCTTCTCGGACGAGGAGGTCGCGGAGTTACAGCGTGCCGTGGAGCGGAGCGAGGAGCTCCAGGACGAGGTGGAGCGGTACAACCGCACCGCGGAGCAGACCGGCGACATCGAGTTCTACCGGAACAAGATGGAGGAGCTGTACGAGCGTATCAACACGACGAAGAAGGTCGCGCAGGTGCGGAAGGCGATGCAGCTGCAGGACGACATGGCGGAGCAGAGCCCGGTGCTCAAGGCCGTGGTGGTTGACGAGTACGACGGCAAGCGCGTCTGGATCGAGCCCGAGTCGATGATAAAGGGGCAGTACGGCGTGCAGGTGCCCGGCGATGCGTCGCCGGAGGAGCTCCCGGTCGGCACGGAGGTCGCGGTCGACCCGCAGTCGTTCGAGATCATCGAGGTGCTGGACACGCGGAAGGACGCGTCGTTCTCGCCGGCCGATACCGATGTGACGTTCTCCGATGTCGGCGGTCTCGACGAGATCATCGACATCCTCCGGAAGAACATCGGCATCCAGCTCGACCACGAGAAGCGTGCCGCCGCGATGGAGTGGGATATCGATACGGACAAGGCGCTGATGCTGGTCGGCCAGCCGGGGACGGGCAAGACGATGCTGGCCAAGGCGGTCGCCAACGAGTTCGACGCGGAGATATTCGCGGTGAACGCACCGCAACTGGTCGAGAAGTTCATCGGCGAGGGCGCGAAGAAGATCAAGAAGCTGTACAGTCAGGCATCCAACTCCGACAAGCCGGCTATCGTGTTCATCGACGAGATCGATGCCATCGCCAAGTCGCGGGACGAGGACCGGCGGCACGGCGGCGAGGAGGTGGAGCGGACCATGTCCCAGCTCCTCTCCGAACTGGACGGCCTGGACAAGGAGGAGGGGGTGCAGGATGTCGTGTCCATCTTCGCCACCAACAAGCCGTCCGTCCTCGATCCGGCGGTCATCAACCGGTGCTCCGCGCTGGAGGTGCCGGTGCCGGACGACGGTGCGAAGGAGGAGATCGTCCGCATCCACACCCGGCGCATCCCGCTCGCCGACGACGTGGACGTTGCCGCGCTGGTCGAGGGGATGGACGAGGGCTACACCGGCCGGGACATCGCCCAGCTCTGCAAGCAGGCCGCCATCAGCGCACTGTTCCGCACGGAGGACCCGCTGGAGGCGGATGTCACCATGGCCGACTTCGAGGATGCGCTGCGCGACATCGAGGAGGGCAAGGTCGGGATGGAGACGGACTTCCTCCGGGACGCGGACCACCCCGGCGAACTGTTTGCGTGACCCATGCTCCCGGCAGATTTTTATACGATCGCCACCAAGTTTACCATCAGAGAGTAAACATTCCTCTGTGGCGATGTACGCACCGCTCCGAGACACCGAACTTGTGAACGCCGCCGTCGAGACACAGCGACGGGTGCGCGACGCGAACCGTGAGGCCTACGATGGGCTCACCGAGAACGGCCCGGGCCCGTTCATGGTGCTGCTTCCCGGCCGGACCGCGGACCACGTCGCCGACTTCTACGACGAGATGGACCCGCTCCCGTGGGCCGACACCTGCGAGGACATCCACCTCGACCCTGACGACCCGGTCGTCACCCACCTCGTGGAGCAGGCGGACCGGTACACGGACGGCGCACTGCTCGTCGAGTCCGACGGACGCATCCATCCCTACACGGTCGAACTCGAGCCGGATGTCCGCCTCGAGGACCGGTACGAGGAGGGGTGGGGGACGAAGACCCGTGCCGCACTCAACATGTCCGGCGTCGCCCTGCCGGCGCGGTACGCCCGCGACCTCGACGCCATCCGCCGGTTCGAACCGGATCTCGATGAGCACGTGGACGCCCCGGTGAACGGACGGGTGTGGACGGAGAAGAGTGGGGAGTACGGCGACGTGATATCGGTCGCGACCAGCGCCAAGACGGGACAGGTGAACGTGTTCGACCGGGGCCGCCGCGTCGCCGTGTCCCGGCCGGTCGAGCCGTCCCGCGATCTCGACGATGTCTGGCAGGTGGTGCGGGACCGCGCCGCCGACCGTGGCGGGCCGGACGCGGACGCGACCCCGCTCACCGTGGCGGAGCAGTACGACAGCCCGGTGCGCGACCGGCTGCGCATCGAGGACATCGTGGAGACGGACGACCGCGCCGTGTTCCCGTCATGGCGGGCCGGTGATGCCACGCACGGCGAGGCCGCGGAGGACTAGTCCAGCCGGTCGAGCAGCAGCTCCCGGACCTCCTTCGGATCTGCGCTGCCGCCGCTCTTCCCCATGACCTGGCCGACAAGGAAGTTGATGGCGTTCTCGTCCCCGCCCCGGTAGTCCTCCACCGCACCGGGGTTCTCGTCCACCGCCTCGTCCACCCAGGTCGCAAGTTGGTCACCGCCGCTCTTCGCCAGCCCCTCCTCCGCGACGATGGCGTCCACGTCCCGGTCGCCGTCCATCAGTTCGCGGATGACGGTCTCGGCGGCCTGGTCCGACAGGTCGCCACCCTGCAGCCGCTTCAGCACGTCCACGATGCTGTCCGCGTCGAGCGGCGACGCGCTGTAGGACACATTGTGGTAGTTCAGCGTCTTCTTGATGGGGCCGGAGAACCATGACGCGGCGAGGTCCGCGCCGACCGCCTCCGCCGCGGCCTCGAACGCGTCCGCCAGGTCCGGGTCGGTGACCAGCGCATCCACCAGTTCATCGCCGACCCCGTACACGTCCTGGAACCGGTCCCGCTTCGCATCGGGCAGTTCCGGCAGCGAATCCGCCAGTTCGCCTACCCTTCCCGTATCGATATCGACCGTCACGAGGTCCGGCTCGAATATGTATCCGTAGTCGGCCTCGGTTTCCTTCGAGCGCAGCGAACGCGTCACACCGCGCTCCGAATCGAAGTTACGCGTCTCCCGCGCCACCTCGTCTCCCTCCGCCTGCAGCTCCGCCTGGCGGTCGATCTCGTACGCCAGCGCGTCGGCGATGGCCCGCCGCCCGGTGATGTTCTTGACCTCCACCCGGTTCCCGCCGTCCACGGACACGTTCGCGTCGCTCCGGATGGTGTGCCGGTCCGGGTCGTACACGTCCAGGTAGGAGAGGATGCGCACAAGTTTCGTGAGGAACGCACGGGCCTGCGCCGGGCTTTCCAGGTCGGGCTCGGTCACGATCTCGAGCAGCGGCGTCCCCGCCCGGTTGTAATCGACGTGCGTGTACTCCGCCGCGGCCATGTCCCCGCCAGCGTGCTCGATCCGCGCGGGGTCCTCCTCCAGGTGCGCCCGGCGGATACCGACCTCGTGACCATCCACCGTCACCACGCCGTCCGACGCGATGGGGTCCTCGTACTGGGTGATCTGGAAGTTCTTGCTCATGTCGGGATAGAAGTACGTCTTCCGCGCGAACACGACCTCGTCCGCGATGTCACAGTCGAGCGCCAGCCCGGTGCGGATGCCGGCCTCGATGGCGGCGCGGTTGGTCCGCGGCTTCGCCCCGGGCATCCCGAGGCAGACCTCGCAGACCTCGGTGTTCGGCTCCGCGTCCACCCCGGTGCGACATCCGCAGAACAGCTTCGTCGCGGTGTCGAGCTGGACGTGCGTCTCCAGCCCGATGGTGACGTCCATGCCCCAGCACTCCCCGCGGACAGTTAAAAGTCATTCCCCGCGGATGGCGCGGTCGAACAGCCGCTCCAGGTCGGCCTGGATGTTCCCGTTGGACGCGACCACCTCCAGGTAGCCGTCGAACACCGCGTCGTCCACCCGGACCGTGCCCCCGGCCTCCTCGACGATGAGGGTCCCGGCGGCGATGTCCCACCGGTTGATGGTCGCGAGCGCGTGGCCGTCCATCCGGCCGGCCGCGACCATGCACATGTCCAGTGCCGCGCTGCCGGGCCGGCGGAACGCGGACGGCTGGGACAGGAGGTCGTGGAGGAACGCGGTCTCGACGTCGATGAGGTCGCCGTCGTGGTTCCCCCAGTCGGTCAGCCGTGTCGCCACCAGCGCGTCCGGGATCCCGTCAACGGCCGACACCGAGATCTGCTCCCCGTCCAGTTCCGCGCCCTCCCCCCGGACGGCGGTGTACATCTCGTCCAGCACCGGCGCGTACACCACACCGACGACCGGGTCGCCGTCCGCCACGAGCGCGATGGACGTGCAGAAGAACGGGAAGCCGTGGACGAAGTTGGTGGTGCCGTCGATGGGGTCGATGATCCACTCCCGGCCGTTCTCCCCGTCCGGTAGCTCCATCTCCTCCTCGCCGCGGATGGTGTCGTCCGGGAACGCGTCGTGCAGCATCTCGACGATGCGCTCCTGACACGCGTGGTCCGCCTCGGTCACCAGGTCGGTGTACGCGCTCTTCCGCTCCACGGCGAACCCGTCCCGCCGGTAGTCCAGCATGATGTCGCCTGCCGCCTCGGCCGCATCCGTCGCCACCGCCAGTTCCGTTTCATGACTCATATCGCTTCCACCGGGGCAGAACGATAAAAACCCTTCCTCAGTGGGTGCGGTCCAGCATGAAGTCCGCCAGGCCCTCGAACTTCGCCCGGTACGTCTCCTCCAGGTCGCTGCCGCGCAGCGCCTCCTTCGCCGACCGGATGTAGCCGGTCGCCCACTCCTTCGCGGTGCCGTAGTCCAGGATGATGTCGCTGACGCGCTGCACGTCCTCCTCGTCGGACACGTCGCCGTACAGGGAGAGGAACCGGTCCCGGTCCCGCTTCAGCCGGTCCGCCCCGCGCTCCAGCACGGCGTCGTCCAGGTACCGCACACCGGTCGTGGCGTGGTCGGTCAGTTCGATACCGGCCTCGTGCAGCGTCCCGATGGCCGACGCGTCGCCCCGGGTCGCCCGGTGCACCTCCTCCACCGCCTGGCTCTCCGCGACACCGTCCCGCGCCACGTACCGGTCGACGATGGCCCGCGTGTCGAACGCGTCCGGGCCGCGCTCCAGCAGGTCGATACCCGCGTTCAACGTCTCGTACGTCGTGATGGCGGCCAGGGTCAGCTTGCCGTTCCGGATGTCGGTCGGCTCCTTCCCGATGTCCGCGGCGCTCTCCTCGATCTCGAGGTAGTCGTCTTGGATCTGGAACGCCCGGCCGATGTCCCGCATCGCGGTGCGCAGCGTCTCCCGCTGGGACCGGGATGCGTCCGCCAGCTGCGCCCCGATGTCCACCGAGGCGAGGTAGAGGTCGACGGTCTTCTTGTCTATCATGTTGATGTACGCATCGGTCCACGAGTCGAACTCGTCCATCAACTCGTCGTACACCCCGTTCGCCCCGCCGCGCAGCCGGTCAGCCGCCCGTCCGACAAGGCCGCCGTCGTACACCCCGTCGCGCCGCGCGATGTCCTGGATGGATAGCTGCTCCATCTTCAGGTCGAGGTTTTGCCCGAAGTTGACGAGGGACGCGTTCCGGTTCATCGTCTCCAGCACGGCCATCTGCTCCGCCGCAGGTCGGTCCGCCCGGTGCACCGCCTCCCGTGACAGGTTCTCCATCACGTTCCCTGCGTCGATGGCGGTGCCGGATGCCGCCATGACCCGCCGGGGCAGGCCGTCGATGCCGTCCTCCCGGATGGCGTCCACGACCTCCCGCACGTAGTCCCCGATGCCGCGCGGCACCATCCCGTCGAACCGGTCGATGGCGCGCTGGTGGATGCTCGGCCCGCCGCGCCGCGTCGGGTCCTGGTCCGCGAAGTCGTCGTGCACCAGCGTCCCGTTGTGGAACAGCTCCACGGTGAGGTGGACGGGATAGATGTCGTCCATACCTCCCTCGCCGCCCGCGGCCTTGTATGCCCAGAAGAGGGAGACCGGGCGCAGCCGCTTCCCGCCGCGCAGCACGTACTCCTCCAGTTCCCCGATGAACTCCCGCTCGGAGGGCAGCACCCGGCCCGCCTCGTCGTCCGGCACCAGGCCAAGCCCGTCCTCGTCCCGGATCTCGGTGAAGAACCGGTCGAGATGCTCGTCCACCCGTTCGCGGGCCGGTCCGAGATGGTCCTGGAGGAAATCTGCCATACTCCCCACACTGCCCGCCAAATTTATTAACTACGTGGTGACAAACCCGCCGCCGGCCGCTACCGTTCGCGTTCGACCGCCGCAGCACCCTCGAGGACCGTCTCCTCCGCGAACTGGTCGCCGATAAGGTGAAGGCCGACCGGCATGTCCCGGATGGTCCCGCATGGAACCGACGCGTGCGGCATCCCGGCCAGGTTCGGGCCGACCGTGAGGGTGTCCATCGCGTAGACCTCCGCCGGGTCCAGCGCGTCCGCCTCGTCGAACGTCGGGGCGATGATGGGCATGGCCGGCGCGGCAAGCAGGTCGACGTCCTGGAACGCCTCCCGGAACGCGTCGATGACCAGCGTCCGCACCTTCTGCGCCTTCACGTAGTACTGGTCGCGGTAGCCTGCCTGGCGGGCGTACGTCCCGAGCATGATGCGGCGCTTGACCTCATCCCCGAAGTACTCCGTCCGGATATTCGCGAAGTAGTCGTCGAACGACATGCCGCGCGGGTCGCCCTCCTGCCCGTACCGCATCCCGCAGTACCGCGCCAGGTTGGTCGAGGCCTCGGCGACCGCGAGGATGTAGTACGCCGGGACCGTGTACTCCGTCGCGAGCTCCGGCACGTCCACCGCGACGACCTCCGCGCCCGCGTCCTCCAGCGCCCCGACCGCGTCCTGCGCCTCCTGCCGCACCCGGTCGTCCACGCCATCGAAGTGCATGTACTGCGCAGGGACGCCGATGGTCATCCCGTCCACGTCCCCGTCCGGCGCCGCGAACGACGCCGCCCGGTCCACGGTCGTGGGGTCCCGCGGGTCGTGGCCCGCGATGACGTCCAGCCCGGTCGCGGCGCCCTCGACGGTCCTCGCCATGACCCCGATCTTGTCCAGCGAGTTGCCGTAGTCGATGAGACCGTTCCGCGACACCCGGCCGTACGTCGGGGTCATCCCGACGACGCCGCAGAACGCGGCCGGCGCCGAGATGCTGCCGCCGGTCGATTCGGCCAGCGCGATGTGCGGGTAGTCCAGCGCCGCGGTCAGCGCGCCCGCACCGCCGGAACTTCCTCCGACCACCCGGTTCCGGTCGTGGGGATTGCGCGGGACCTCGTAGGCGCTGTTCGTGCAGAACGTGCCGAACCCGAACTCGTCCATGTTCGTCTTGCCGATGAGCGCCCCGCCTTCAGCCCGCACCTTCTCGGTGACGGTCGCGTCGAACGGCGGCCGGTAGTCCTCCAGCATCTTCGAGCCCGCCGTGGTCGGGAAATCGCGCGTGCATATCTGGTCCTTCGCGGACACCGGGAGGCCCGCCAGTTCCCCGTCCCCGCCGTCCAGCGCGTCCGCGGTGCTGCGGAGCGCCCGGGTCTCCTCCTGCACCTCCGCGAGGTGCGCGAGGAACGCGTCCTGGTCGATTGACACGTCGCTGGCCAGGAACTCCGGCACCGTCATGCCGCGGGCGTCCATCTAGACCGCCTTCGGACCGGTGAAGAAGCCGTCCTCCTCGTTTTCGGTATTCCGGAACACGTCGTCCGGTGAGAGGCAGTCCTCCGGCTCGTCGTCCCGCGGCTCCCCGGTTCCCTCGACCGGGTGGCGGGACGGCTCCACACCCTCGGTGTCGATGTCGTCCAGGCTCTCGAACGAGTCGAGGATGTCCTCGAGGTCGTCCCGCAGCGCGTCGATCTCGTCCTCGTCCAGGTCGAGCCGCGCGTGCTCGGCGACGTCCACGATGTCCTCCCGTGAGACCATGCCCCGTTCTCCGCTCCAAACATTAAAACCGTTCCCGCCCGCCCCCTTCATTGTTCGCAGTTGGTGAACACTCACGGGCGAGGGACGAACCATCGGAAGTTTTATAAACCGGCCCGAAGAATATGGGAATACACCATTCGGACTGTTCGATCCGTCCGCGCCTGGGCAGCGCACTACCGGATCGTGGGCAACAGTTCCGACCGTGCTTGCGTTCGACCGTTGGGCACGAAACGCTTGGGCAAGCGTTTCAGGTCGCACACGTTGGGCAACGCGGTGCAAGCGAGTACTGGGCTGAACCGATTCTGCTAGATTTAGGTACGCACCTCTTCGGCACGAACCTTCTAGACAGTAGTAGGTCGCGCCGCCTTAAAAACCTTTCGGCGGGCGAACCGATCACCCCGAAGGGGGGAGACCCACAATGGAATCCGTCATCAAAGACGCGGTTGAAGAAGACGAAGCAAACGAAAACAGCCAGTTCGACGACGTCAAGGACGCCCGCATCCTCGTGGTCGGGACCGGCGGCGCCGGGAACAACATGGTTACCCGGATGCAGAAGAAGGACATCCAGGGTGCTGAGACCATCGCTATCAATACGGACAAGCAGCACCTGAAGATGGCCGAGGCCGACCGGAAGATCCTGATCGGGCAGGACCTGACCAAGGGCCTCGGGGCCGGCGGCCACCCGCAGCAGGGGTCGAAGGCGGCCGAGGAGAACCGGTCCGAACTGCGCAGCCTCTTTTCCGATGCCGACATGGTGTTCCTCTGCGCAGGGCTCGGCGGCGGCACCGGCACGGGCTCCATCCCGGTCCTCGCCGACATCGCCAAGTCCGAGGACTGCATCGTCATCGGCACCTGCACGATGCCGTTCTCCATCGAGGGCGCACGGCAGTCGAAGGCCGAGGACGGCCTCTACAAGCTGCGGCAGCACGTCGACACCGCTATCGTCATCGAGAACGACAAGCTGCTCGACATCGCCGGTGACATGCCGCTCGACC
>CAZNTD010000039.1:0-9271 GCA_964575915.1 uncultured archaeon
GTGTCGATGCCGTTGAACCGGAGGTGCTGGTTCATGTTGGTCTCGTGGAACGCGTCGTACGTCCCCTTCTCCACGACCTTCTCGTCGACACCGGGGTTCCGCGGTGCGAGGGCCGGCATGATGTCTGTGTCCGCGGTGCCGCGGACGCAGTGCTCGCCCCACCGCTCGAACTCGTCATAGGTGTCCGTTTCGAACGTTTCCTCGTGGGTGTCGCGGGTGTAGATGATCTCCGTGCCGGCGTCGCGGCACCGCTCCAGCAGGCTCCGAACGTTCGGAACCACGTCCTCGCACCGGTCGCTGTACAGGCTTCCCGAGGGATGGCAGAACCCCTTCTGCATGTCCACGACGATGAGCGCCGTCGTGTCCGGGTCCAGATCGATGGGCATACCGCATCCTTGGACCGCCGGGTTTATCAGCGTGCCGGGAGCGGTCCCGGTAAAAGCGTGCGGTCGCATGGTGTGGCATGGAGCACGACATGCCGGCGGTGCTGCGGGACGACCCCGCGCTGGAGCCGCTCATCGCGGATCATGGGCGCCTTTCCCTGGCGGACTCACATCCCGACCGTGACGCGTTCCAGCGGATGGTCGTCTCCATCATCAACCAGCAGCTATCCACCGCGTCAGCGGCCGCCATCAGGGACCGGGTGTTCGACGCCGTCACGGTCACGCCGCAGGGCGTCCTGGACGCGGACGAGGAGGTGCTGCGGGATGCCGGGCTGTCACGGCAGAAGATAGACTACGTCCGGAGCGCCGCGGAGACGTTCCGGGACGAGGAGCTCGACACGGACCGGTTCGCGGCGATGGACGACGCCGCGGTCATCGACACGCTGACGGAGATCCGCGGCGTCGGGACGTGGACCGCGAAGATGTACTGCATGTTCGTGCTGCACCGGGAGGACGTCTTCCCGGTCGAGGACCTCGGTATCCGCCGCGGCATGGAGGAACTGTTCGGGGAGCTGACGCGGGAGGAGATGGTGGAGCGGGCGGAGCGGTGGCGGCCCTACCGGAGCATCGCATCGCTCTACGTCTGGAAGGCGTCCGGCTAGGAGACGGGTTCCAGCTCGAACTCGACGCGCTGCACGTCCTTCCCCTTGGAGACGGTGTCGGTGATGCGGATGTGGCCGATCTCGCCGGTGGAATCGACGTGGGTGCCGCCGCAGGGGCAGAGGTCGATGTCCCCGATCTTCACCATGCGCAGCGGGTCGACGCTGTCGGGGATGAGGTCGAACAGACCGCGGCCCTCCGGGGTCTCGGCCTCGGCACGGTCGCGGGCCATGTTCACCTTCTCGACGGGGACGTCGGCGTCGATGACCCGGTTGGCCTCCCGCTCGATATCTGCCAGGTCCGCGTCGGAGAGATCGGCTGGCTCGAAGTCGATGCGGGACCGGTCGGCATAAATCTGGTTGCCCGCCGTCCCCGCCCCGTACTCGTCCAGCACCACCTTCGACAGGACGTGCTGGGCGGTGTGCATCCGCCGGTGCGTCTCGCGGCGCTCCGCATCGATGCTCCCGCGCACCTCGTCGCCCGCGTCCGGCAACGCGCCCTCCACCGCCTCCACGACGTGGACGACGTCGCCGTGGTCCTTCCGCACGTCCACCACCGCGGCGGAGCCGCCGTCCCACTCCAGCGTGCCGTGGTCCGCGGGCTGGCCGCCACCCTCCGGGTAGAAGTACGTCCCGTCGAGGACGATGCCGTCCCCGTCCGCATCCTCCACGGTGGCGGTGAACTCGGTGGTGGAATCGTCGTCCGGCAGGTAGCGGAGTTCCGTCATGCGCAGGACCTGTACCGCGAGATTTAAACGTCTTCCCGCAGGCCGGTGCGCGTACGGTCCAGCCGCTCCGAGGTCTCCACCGGGTACGCGTCCGGGTCGTCGATGTCGCGGACGGCACGTGGCAGGGCGCGGCGGCCGGTCCGGGCGCGGTCCCGCAGCGCCTCCAGACCGGGCAGCTCCGCCACCACGTCGCCGTCCACCATGACCTCCTCGAGGAGCGGCCGGCCAGGGAGGGATTCGCCGCGCCGCCCGATGACGTCGCGCTGCGCGGTACCGTCCTCCGCGACGCGGTGGACCGCCTTCGGCCCGGGCAGCGTCGCCTTGCCGGGAGAGTGCTTCATCACCGGCGCCATCTCCCCGTCATGCTCCACCGCCACCAGCTTGTACACCGCCTCCAGGACCGGGGCGTCCGCCGAGGTCACGAGGTTCGTTCCCACCCCGAATCCGGCCGCCACGCCGTCGTCCTGCAGGAACGCGCGGATGGCGTCCTCGTCGAGACCGGAGGAGACGTAGACGTCGATATCGTCGCCCACGATGTCCGCCACCTCCCGGGAGAGCGCGGCGAGGTCGCCGGAGTCGATGCGGACACCGCGGATGCTGCCCGCCCCGTCGGCCACGGCACGGGCGGTCTCCGCCCCGTTCACCGTGTCGTACGTGTCGATGAGCAGGACGGAGTCGTCGCCGTACACGTCGACGTACGCCTCGAACGCCTCCCGCTCCGACGGGAACGATTCGATCCAGGAGTGGGCCATGGTCCCGGACACCGGGATGTCGAACGCCTCGCCGGCCGCCACGTTGGACGTGGCGTCGAACCCGCCGATGATGGCGGCGCGCGCGGCCTTCACCCCGGCGTCGGTGCCGTGGGCGCGGCGGGAGCCGAAGTCGACGAGCGCCTGGCCGGTGCCATGCCGCTCCACCATCTCCCGCATCCGGGCCGCCTTGGTGGCGACGAGACTCTGCACGGCGACCTGGTTGATAAGCATCGTCTCCAGCAGCTGCGCCTCCATGATGGACGCCTCGACCTCGATGATGGGTTCATCCGGGAAGACCGGTGTCCCCTCCGGGACGGCGCGGACGTCGCCGGTGAACTCGAAGTCGGCGAGACGGTCGAGGAAGGCGTCATGGAACCCCTGCTCCGCGAGGTAGTCCAGCGCGTCGCCGGTGAACGTGAGGTGCTCGAGGTAGTGCACCGCCTGCTCCAGGCCGGCGGCGACCAGATAGCCCCGGTGCGGGGGCAGGTCGCGGACGAACAGGTCGAAGACGGCCCGCGGCTCGTGTCCCGTCTCGTGGTAGCCCTGCAGCATCGTCAACTCGTAGAGGTCGGTGAAGAGCGCGATGTTGTCCGGCGTGATGTAGCCGAACCGGGTGTCGGTCATGGGCGGGACTGTGGCCGCGTCCGTTTTATAGGTTGAGGCCAGCCGGGGCGGACGGTCACAGGTTCAGGGCGGACGAGCCCATGAACCCTCACAGGTTCAGGGCGTCGGCGAGGAGCGGTTCGATGCCGACCGTCTCCCGGTCCTGCGCGATGGTGTTCGTGAGGTGGAGCGCGTCGTACGTGTCCGCGACCCGTTCCACGCCCTCGTCCAGCACGCCGTGGACCGCAACCGCCTCGACCCGCTCCGCACCCTGCGCGACCAGTTCCTCGTACGCTGCTTCCATGGTCCCGCCGGTTGCGATGATGTCGTCGAACACAACCACGTCGCGGCCCGCAACATCGAGGTCGCCGGAGACGGACACGTCCCGGGGACCTTCCCGGTCCTTCGCGAATCCCGGTATCCCGAACCGCCGGACGGCTCCCCGGTCCGGGCCGACCACGACCGGGTCGTCGAGGTCCACGGCGTCCATCAGCAGCGGGAACGCGTGCACCTGGTCCACCGGGACGTCGTCGATCCAGTCGCGGTGGCCGCAGTGCGGGTCGACGAGGAGGATGCGGTCGACGCCGTGACACGTGTCGAGGCGGTGGAGGAGGTGACGGGCCGCGTTGACGGTTCCAGGGTGGAACCTGGCGTCCTGCCGGCCGTACGGCAGGTAGGTGAACGCGACCGCCGGGGTCGTGTCCGCCTCGCGGCACCGGGCGAGCACCCCGTCGAGGAACGCGAGGCCCTGGTTCGGATGGGGCTGGCCGCTGTGCACCACGACCGGGTCGTCCGGGATCTCCGGGAGGGACACGTAGACCTCGCCGTCCGGGAAGACGCGGGTGTCGTCACCGGGGTGCAGCCGGAGCGTCTCCCCGTCCAGACCGAGGTGTTCCGCCGACGGGGTCAGGATGGGGGTCACCACGACCGCCTCGCGATGTAATCCATCAGCCGTGTCGGGAGGATGGCGGCGAGTTTCGGGGCGAGCCAGGCCTGCCACGTGATGGTGTACCGGGTCCGGGGCCGATCCGCCTCCACCGCCGTCACCATGGTCCGCGCCGCCGTCTCCGGGGTGACGCCGCCGAGCGCGGAGGACAGGACGGCGCGGTACCGGTCCGCGTAGCGCGACCCCGGCAGGTAGGTCTCAAGGTGGTCACGGCCCTGCTCGTTGAACCCGGTGCGGACCGGGCCGGGCTCGACGATGGTGACGTCGATGTCGTCCAGTTCGAGGCGGAGCGCGTCGCCGACAGCCTCGACGGCGTGCTTGGAGGCGCAGTAGGCTCCCCAGAACGGGCCGACCAGCCGTCCGGCGACGGAGGAGACGAGGACGATGCGGCCGCCCGGCCGGAGGTGTGGGAGCGCCGCCTTCGCGGCGTGCAGCGTCCCGTACAGGTTGGTGTCGATGTGGGCGGCGATGGTGTCCATGTCCTGGTCCTCCAGCGCGCCGCGCCGCTGGACCGCCGCACAGGTCACGAGGACATCCGGCTCCGCGTCGTCCACCGCATCCGCCACCGCGTCCCGGTCCCGCACGTCCACCCTGCGCGTTTCGACGGCAGCGGGAAGCGTGTCGAGACCGTCCGCGTCGGTGTCGAGGACGGTGACGGCGTGGCCGCGGTCGACGAGGCGTTCCGCGGTCGTCTTCCCGATGCCGTTCGCGCCGCCGGTGATGAGGACGTCCATCGGTATCACAGGAGGGTGGAGAGGTGGTGGAGCATCTCCTCGAGGAGGTAGCCGGGACCGTCGCTGGCGAGCGCCTCGTCGCCGGCCGATCCGTTCAGCGCGGCCGCGGCGTGGCCGGCCGGGACCGGGTCGACGGCGAGGGCACGGATGGCCGCGGTGATGCCGGCGAGGCTGTCGCCGGTCCCGCCCCGGCTCATCGTCGGGTTGCCGGTGGCGTTCGTCCGGGTGTCGGTGCCGTCGGTGACGATGTCGACCGGCCCCTTGAGGAGGACGGTGCAGCCGAGATCCGCCGCGGCCCGCTCTGCGGCAGGACGACGGGCGTCCGTGTCAGTGCCGGGATCGTCTCCGGTGAGCGCCTCGAACTCGCGGCGGTGCGGGGTGACGACCGTGGCAGCGTCGAGCAGGTCGTGGTGGTCGGCGACGGCGTGGATGGCGTCCGCGTCCACGACGGCGGGCCCGTCCCACCGGTCGAGGATGTCGCGGACGGCGCGCTGCGTGGTGTCGATCCGGCCCAGGCCGGGGCCGATGACGAGGCTGTCCGCACGTGCCGCCAGGTCGAGGACGGTGTCTGAGTGGGACATGAGGAGCTTGTCGCCGTCCAGCCGTTCCGAGACGATGTTGAGGGCGACGCTGCCGGAGATGTCTGCCGCGCGGCCCGGTGCCGCGATGGTGACGAGGTCGGTGCCGGTCCGGAGCGCGGCGAGGGCGGTGATGCCGGCCGTGCTGGGGTACGTGCCGGAGCCGGCGACGACCAGAACGTGGCCATGGTCGCCCTTGACGGCGTCAGATGCCCGCTCCGGGAGGATGTCGCGGGGTTCTGGCATACCACGTGGTTCGGGCCGGCGGCATAAGAAGGTTTTTATAGACTCGGTGTATTACGATGTATTACGTTTCGGTGTGTGGAATGCGCACGATAGATGATATCGACGGCCAGGAGACGGTGCTGGTGCGGATCGACGTAAACTCGCCGGTGACGGACGGCCAGGTGCAGGACAACAAGCGGTTCGAGGCGCACGCCGGGACGATCCGGGAGCTGCTCGACCGCGACAGGCGCGTCGTCCTGCTGGCGCACCAGGGCCGGCCGGGCCGGGACACGTACGTCCCGCTGGAGCAGCACGCAGCCCTCCTGTCCGACCACGTCGGCGAGGATATCGGCTACGTGGACGACACGGTCGGGACGGATGCCCGGGAGGCCATCGACGGCCTGTCCCGCGGCGAGGCGGTGCTGCTGGAGAACGTCCGGTTCCTCGACGAGGAGCTCGAGGTCAAGTCGCCGCGGGAACACGCGGAGAGCGAGCTGGTGCGGACGTTGCAGGAGCACGCCGACGCGTATATCAACGATGCATACTCCGCCGCGCACCGGGCACACGCCTCCATGGTCGGGTTCCCCCCGGTCCTGGACGCGTACGCCGGCCCGGTCATGGACCGGGAGTGGCGGAACAACACGAAGATCCGGAACGGGCTGGACGGGAACACCGTCATGCTCGCCGGCGGGAAGAAGGTGTCCGACGTCGTCCAGGTCATGGAGGAACTGGTGGACGATGTGGACACGTTCTGCTGCGCCGGGCTGGTCGGCGAACTGTTCCTCCGTGCGGAGGGGCACGATGTCGGCTACGACGTCAACCCGGACGACACGTTCATGCACGAGCAGTGGCTGGAGAACCGGGACCGCATCAAGCGGCTGCTCAGGGAGCACGGTGAGACGTTCATGCTGCCACGGGACCTCGCGTACTACAACGACGACCGGCTGCGGGAGGAGGTCCCGGTCGACGAGGCCGCGAAGCAGAAACCGTACTGGGACGTTGGGAAGCGGACCGTCGAGGCGTTCGCACCCGCCCTGCGGGACGCGGACGCGGTGTTCGTCAAGGGCGCCCCGGGCGTGTTCGAGGACGACACGTTCGCGTACGGCACCCGGGAACTCCTCGACGCCATCGCGGACAGCCGCGGGTTCACCGTGGTCGGCGGCGGCGACACGGCCCGCGCGGTCGACCTCTGCGGCCTGGACGCCGCCGATTACGACCACGTGTCCATCGCCGGCGGCGCGTACATCCGAGCGCTGACCGGGGAGACGCTGCCCGCCATCGAGGCGCTAGACGGGACCACCGGTGAACGCTTATGAACCGGGACCGCGAAGACACGGTGTGACACCATGACGGACCACGTGCTCCGGCTCGACGACCTGGGGAAGGACGACACCGCCGTGGTGGGCGGGAAGGGAGCCAACCTCGGTGAACTGTCCCGCATCGGCGTCCCGGTCCTGCCCGGGTTCACGACCACCGCGGACGCGTACGACCACTACGTCACGGAGACCGGTATAAAGGACGATATCGAGGCGGCGCTGTCAGACCTGGACGCTGACGACGTGGAGAACCTGCAGGCGACAGGGAAGACGATCCGCTCCCTCATCGAGGACGCGAAGATGCCGGACGACCTGCGGGACGCCATCGTGACGACGTACAGGGAGCTAGCGGACGAACTGGGGATGGACGAGCCGAAGGTGGCCGTCCGCAGTTCGGCGACCGCGGAGGACCTGCCCGGCGCGAGTTTCGCGGGTCAGCAGGAGACGTTCCTCAACGTCGCCGGGCCGGACGAACTCGTCGAGGCGGTCAAGGGCTGCTACGCATCGCTGTTCACCGACCGCGCCATCTCCTACCGGGAGGACAAGGGGTTCGACCACTTCAAGGTGAAACTCGCCGCGGTCGTGCAGAAGATGGGCCGCGCCGATAAAGGCTCCGCAGGGGTCATGTTCACCATGGACCCGGACTCCGGGTTCGACAACGCCGTTGTCATCGAGGCATCCTACGGGCTTGGCGACCTCGTCGTGGGCGGCGAGGTCAACCCGGACGAGTACGTCGTGTTCAAGCCGACGAACGGCATCATCGAGAAGCAGCTCGGCGACAAGGCGAAGCGGCTCGTCGTCCGTGGCGACGTCAACACCATCGAACGGGTGCCGCGGGAGGAGCGGGAACGGTACGCGCTGTCGGACGACAAGATACGGGAACTTGCCGGCTACGCCGAACGGATCGAGGAGCATTACGGCCGGCCGATGGACATCGAGTGGCTGCTGGACGGCGACCTCGACGAGCTGTACATCGTGCAGGCCCGGCCGGAGACCGTGCAGTCCGAGAAGGCCGCGAACGTCATCCGCACCTACAAGCTTGAGGAGGACGGCGACGTCCTGCTGGAGGGCGTGGCCATCGGCAGCCGCATCGGCAGCGGCCGGGTGAAGATCCTGGACCACCCCTCCGAGATGCGGGAGTTCGAGGAAGGGGACGTCCTGGTGACGGAGCGGACCGACCCGGACTGGGAACCCATCATGAAGCAGGCCGCCGCCATCATCACCGAGAAGGGCGGGAAGACGTCCCACGCCGCCATCGTCTCCCGCGAACTCGGCGTCCCGGCGGTCGTCGGTGCGGACGGGGCGACCCGGATGCTGCGGCAGGGACAGGACGTGACCGTCGACTGCACCGGGGCCGCCGGCGTGGTGTACGACGGCGAACTGGACTACGTCATCCAGGAGGAGGACGTGGAGGACATCCCGGAGACCGATACCGACGTCATGCTCATCCTCGGCGACCCCGGCTCCGCGTTCTCGCTCGCGCACCTGCCGGTGGACGGGGTCGGCCTGGCGCGGGAGGAGTTCATCATCTCCTCCCATATCGGCGAACACCCGCTCCACCTCATCGAGCAGGGCAAGGAGAGCACGTTCGTGGATGCGCTGAGTTCGGGTATCGCCCGCATCGCCGCCGCGTTCCACCCGGAACAGGTCATCGTCCGGCTGAGCGATTTCAAGACGGACGAGTACCGCGGACTGGACGGCGGCACACGGTACGAGCCGGAGGAGTCCAACCCGATGATCGGATGGCGCGGCGCCGCCCGGTACTACGACGACGAGTTCAGGGAGGCGTTCCGGCTGGAGTGCGAGGCGCTGACACGGGTCCGGGAGGAGGTCGGGCTGGACAACGTGACCGTCATGGTCCCGTTCTGCCGCACCCCTGGCGAGGGCGAGAAGGTGCTCGACCTCATGCGCGACTACGGGCTCGACCCGGACGCGATGGACGTCTACGTCATGGCGGAGATCCCGTCGAACGTCATCATGGCCGACCGGTTCGCGGACACGTTCGACGGCTTCTCCATCGGGTCGAACGACCTCACCCAGCTGACGCTCGGGGTGGACCGGAACTCGCAGAAACTGGCGTACCTGTTCGACGAGGACGACCCGGCGGTGAAACGGTTCATCTCGCAGCTCATCGACACCGCGCACGACCACGATACACCGGTCGGTATCTGCGGCGACGCCCCCTCGACGGTGGAGGGCTACGCGAAGTTCCTGGTGGACGAGGGCATCGACTCCATCTCCGTCACCCCGGACGTCGCACTGGAGACCATCATGACGGTGGCCGAGGCGGAGCAGGACTGACCCCCGCAGCGTTTAAGAGCCAGCGGCGCGTCGGTATGTCCATGCG
>CAZNTD010000040.1:0-9216 GCA_964575915.1 uncultured archaeon
AGAAGGTCATCTGGGCGGAGTACGTGTTCCAGATATTCCTGCGGAAGGTGTTCGCGCTGTTCGACGTCCAGTACGTCATGCCCGGTCCGGGCTCCATCTACGAGACCGACTACATCCGGGAGATGGGCGGCTGGGACGAGGAGACGCTGACCGAGGACATGGAGATCGCGTTCCGGATGATGGACGACGGCGCTGTCCTGGAGAACTCCGCGGTCGCGTACGTCGACACGCACTCGCCGGAAACGTGGCACGGCCTGTTCCGGCAGCGCGTCCGGTGGTACCGCGGCTACATCCAGAACTTCATCCGGTACATCCACGTGTTCGGCAATCCACGGCACGGCAACCTCGGCGTGTTCTTCCTGCCGTTCAACACGCTATGGCTGTTCCTCACCGTGTTCTTCACGCTACACTTCCTGTACAACCTGGGGACGCTCGTGACGCGGAGCATCGAGATCTACCTGCTGACCGGGAACATGCAGACCTCGTTCACGCTCAGCATCCAGCAGCTCAACCTGTTCCACGTCTTCTCCGCGTACTTCTTCCTCATCGGGATCGGGACCATGCTTATCAGTCTTGCCATCGCAGGGGAGGACGTCAAACCATGGACGCGGAAGACGCATTACATCATGTTCCTGCTCGCGTACCCGGTCCTGTTCGCGGCGTTCTGGATCGCCGCTATCATCGAGCAGCTCGGGCTGGGTGGTGACGTATGGTAGAGCGCAAGGTGTCCTGGGAGTTCCTGTTCATCGCTCTCCTCATGACCGGCGCCATCATGGGCGGTATCTTCTACGTCGGGAACATGCTGAGCGACCAGAAGGTGTCCTCCCTGTCCGCGGACATCGAACGGTTCGCGGCGACGCAGAGCGAACAGGAGATGAGCCGCCGGCTGGCACGCGTCATCCCCGGGAACAACTGTCACGCGCTGGACATCGCGGTCGAGCAGACCGCGTCCGAGGTCCGGGACCTGCAGGAGACGGTCGCGACCCACGAGGAGGCGCGGAAGATAGACAACGCCGAGTTCCGGGACCTGAAAAAGCAGTACATGACGCTGCTGCTGGAGCGGTACCTCACCACCCTGGAGGTGACGGAGCGGTGCGACAGGCAGGTCGTCCCGGTCCTCTACCTGTACGAGGACACGGAGGACTGCGCGCGGTGCGACGACCAGGGCATCGTGCTGACCGACGTGCTGCAGGAGCGGGACGACATGATCGTCTTCCCGCTCGACACGACGCTCGGGATGCAGCCCATCGACCTCATCGTGGAGTCGTACAACGTCACGACGTACCCGTCCCTCATCGTCGGCGGGGAGCGGTACGGTGGCTTCCAGGACCGTGACACGGTGGCGGACATCGTGGACCGCCACGCCGGGGGTGGCAGCTGATGGATATCAACGACATCGACCGGGGTGACGTGCTCGTGCTCGGCATCCTCCTCCTGGGCAGCCTCGCCGTCGGGAACGCGATGCTGAACCAGGGATGGGAGCCGGAGACCGATGTGGAGCGGTACTGCGTCGACACCGCGGCCAGCCTGGAAAGCAACCTGTCCATCGGCGTCCCGGTCGACAGCTGCACGTGCATCCCGCCCGACCGGGTGAACGAGACGCGGTACCCTGCACCGGACCGGGTGGAGAACGCGACCGACCTGTTCCTGGTGCAGTGCACGTTCACCGACGGGAGCGAGCGGATATTCCCGATCCGCCGCATCTCACCGGACGCGGATCTCAATGCGACCAACGGGACCGGGAACGTCGTGAACGGGACGAACGCGACCGTCATCGAGTAGGACGGTCAGTCATCCGTGTCCGCATCTTCACCGGCATCACCATCGTCCGCCTCCTCGAGACGGAGGATCTGCGAGAACCCGATGAACACGAGGAGAGAGGCGGACAGCAACGCGCCACCCATCAGGATGGTCACGTACCAGGGGTAGGCGGTGACCGGGATACCGACCAGCGAGGAGAGGACGGTGAAGTGCGTCTTGACCGCTATATACAGCGCCAGTCCGATGGTGACAAGTTTCCAGTCCTGCAGTTCCTCGCGTCGCGGATGGAGTTCGTCCCGGTACACCTTGACCATGACCGCGAGGGCGGCGAACAGGATGACCGCCGACCCGATCTCCGCGATGTTCCAGAACGTCGTCGGTCCCAGGTCCATACCCGGGTTTCCTCGACAGCGGTATTAAAGGTTATGTTCCGTTGAGATCGCCGACATCCCGGGCGAGCGCCACGACGTTGATGCGGCCCTGCTTCTCCTTCTCCACGAGGTTCCGCTCCTCGAGGTCGGAGACGAGCCGGGACACCTTCGCCTTGGAGTAGTCCAGGTCCATCACGATGTCACGCTGCTCGACCTCGCCCTCGTGGTCGATGATGTACTGCAGCACGTCCTGCTCGTCCTCCTTCAGGAGCGGGAAGATGGAGGCGATGGTCTTCTCCCCGCCACCCCGCCGCCGCCAGATGTAGAACACCGCACCGGAGAGAGCGATGACGGCGAGCGCGAGCAGGACGGTGAGGCGTTCCAGCGCGATGCGTTCGAACACCGCGAGCTCCTCGTACCGGACCTGGTAGGCGATGACCTCGCCCAGCCCGGTATCGTTCCGCTCCCACTCGAGGAAGATGCGGCGGCCCTCGCTGCCGACCTCCGCGCCGGAGGGCTGCACCGCGCCGTCACCCTGCAGCAGGCCGAACCCTTCCGGCAGGACGATTCGGGTGGTGACGGACCCCGTCGGCACGAAGACGCTGTGGGTGTAGTCCAGGGTGCGCCGGTCCCCGGAGAGCTCGGTGAAATCCCCCGTGTAGGTGATCGTGACGGTGTAGTCGGTGCGGCTGCGCGGGGTGCACAGGATCTCCTGGCCGACCGCCAGTTCGTCGACGGTGCACTCGAGTTCGCCGAGGGCGTCGCTCGCGGACAGTCCCTCCGGCTCGTACCGGCCGGACACGAAGTAGGAGATGCGGTCGGTGGTGATCTCGCCGTAGTGGCGGTCGACGGTGACCCGGTCAGGCTCACCGACCGCGATCGTCACGTTCTCCGACACAATCTCGGTCGCCGACGCCCCCGGCAGGAACGCCACGAACACGAGGAAAAGCAGGAGCAACCGCTTCATGGGTGTGCATGGTGACCGGACACATATAAAAACTCGCGGCTACTCGTTCGGCCGCGACACCATCATCCCGCCCGCACCGCTCTGCAGGAACTGGTGCAGGAGCTGCGCGACCGAGTTCAGGGCGTTCCGGACCTCCCCGATGTCCATCTCGACGCTGTCCGGCGCCTGGATATCGACGGAGGTGGGCCCGTAGTTGATGACGATGTCGATGAGGTCGTCGAACCCGGTGACCGTCATCTCGACCTCCGCGACCTGCGAGTATCCCGTGTCCAGTTCGGGGTGCGGCTTGTCGACCTGCTCGATATCGTCCACGTCCGCGTCGAACGACGTGACCGACCGCTCCGACTCGAGCTTCTCGATATGGTTGGAGAGCGACTCCCTGGCAGCATCTTCCGTCGCCGCGACGACGTGGAACACCATCCATACATCCAGCGGCTGGCTCATGTCCCGGACTGCCCCTCCGTTCTTTTTAAATCTGCCGCGGCGTCTGAAGTTTTAAATACAGCCGCGGGGAAGACTGTCATGTCATGGGGCTGCGAAACGGGATTTCTCCGCTGGCCGGCGCGGTGCTGTTCGTCGCAGTCGTGATGACCGCGGCCGCCATGCTGACCGGCTGGGTGTTCGCCATGGACCTCGGCGGGTCCGGTGAGCGCGTCGTCCGGCAGCCGCAGTGCCAGTACGGCGGCGTCGACATCTTCGACGCCCGGTACCGGCCCGGCAGCGGGGAGCTCACCGTCACCGTGGTGAACGTCGGCACCATCCGGCTGCGGAACGTGTCTGTGACCGTGCTGCGGCAGGGCGAGCAGCAGGCCCGGTCCAGCGTCATCGGCCTCAACCGGGGGGCGCTGAAGACGGCGACCCTCACCACACCGACGCGGCCCGGACAGGTCACGGTGGCGAGCGTGGACTGCCCCAACGTCACCGCACGCACGACGGACATCACCACGGCCGGATGACCGGTATTTTTAACTGTCGGATGCGCGGAGAGATGACATGTACGCGGACGATGTCCGGGCCGTTCTCGACGACGCCGGCATCGAGCCGGGCGACCGCATCCGGGTCACGGGTGCGGACGGGACGTACGAGGGTACGCTGATGCCGCGGTCCCGCCAGGGCGACGCCGGGACGCTCATCGTGAAGCTGGACAGCGGCTACAACATCGGCATCGCCCACGGCCCGGATGTCACCGTGGAGAAGATGGACGGGCAGGACGGCGGCGACGTGGAGCCGCCATCGGTGCCGGAGCCGGACCCGGAGAGCCCGGACATCGCGCTGCTCCACACCGGCGGGACCATCGCCTCGAAGGTCAGCTACGAGGAGGGCGGGGTGAAGCCGGCGTTCGAACCGGAGGACCTCCTCGGGATGTACCCGGAGCTGTTCGACCGGGCGAACGTGGAGAGCGAGGTCATCGCCCAGATGCTGTCGGAGGACATGGAGCCGGCGCACTGGGTGGAGATCGCGGAGGCCGTCGCCGAGCACCGGGACAGGGACGGCATCATCATCGGCCACGGAACCGACACGATGCAGTACACCGCCGCCGCGCTGTCGTTCATGCTGGAGAACATCGACGTGCCGGTCGTCCTGGTCGGGGCGCAGCGCAGCAGCGACCGGCCGTCCAGCGACGCGGCCGTGAACCTGCTGTCCGCGGTCTCGTTCATCGAGGAAGCGGTTCCGGGCGTCTACGTCTGCATGCACGCCGGGATGAGCGACGACACCGCCGCGGTCCACCGCGGGACGCGGGTGCGGAAGATGCACACGTCGCGGCGGGACGCGTTCCGGAGCATCGACGCGGGACCGGTCGCGCACGTGTCGTACCCGGACGGTGCGGTGACGTGGAACACCGAGGTGGAACGGCCGCGCGGAGAGTTCGCGCTCCGCACGGATCTTGAGGAGGACGTCGGACTGCTGAAGACGCATCCCGGCATGGACCCGGATGTGCTGGACGCGTACCGGGAGAAGAGCGGCGTCGTCATCGAGGGGACCGGGCTCGGCCACATGCCGGTGAACGCGTTCGACGACCATACCGCGCATCACGAGGAGATCCTCGACGCGATACGGGACGTGGCGGACGACGCGGTGGTGGCGATGGCGTCCCAGTGCATCGCCGGCCGGGTCAACATGAACATCTACGACGCCGGGGTGAAGATCCAGGATGCCGGCGTGGTGTCCGCGGACACGATGACGCCGGAGACCGCGGTCGTCAAGCTGATGTGGAGCCTCGGCCAGGCCGATTCGCGGGACGCGGCCGCGGAGCTGTTCCAGGAAAACATCGCGGGCGAACTGGTCGACCGGGAGGAGTACGATGGATTCCGGTAGCACCGTGAGGCGGGCCCCTGCGGCCCGCATCGTTGCGGATCGACCGAGCGTAACCGGTCGGAGGAGTACGGTGGATTCCGGTGAGAGGATGGTGATGCGATATGGATGACGATATCGACTACGACGAACTCGGGTTCCGGTGCGGCATCGAGATCCACCAGCAGCTGGATACCGGGACGAAGCTGTTCTGCGACTGCCCGGTGCACGAGGGCGAGCAGCCGGCGGCACAGGTCCGGCGGCAGTTGCGACCCGTCCCCTCCGAACTGGGCGAGGTCGACCGGGCGGCGCAGTACGAGTACCTGAAGGAGAAGTCGTTCACCTACAACATCTATCCCGACGTCTCGTGCCTCGTCGAGCTGGACGAGGAGCCGCCGCATCCCGTGGACGACGAGGCGCTGGATATCGCGCTGGAGGCGGCGCTGCTGATGGACTGCACCGTGCCGGACGAGATCCACTTCATGCGGAAGACGGTCATCGACGGCAGCAACACGGCCGGCTTCCAGCGCACCGCCATCGTGGGGATGGACGGCGCCATCGAGACGGAGCACGGTACGGTCGCCATCGAGGACATGGAACTGGAGGAGGACTCCGCCGGCATCCACACCCGGGACGAGCAGGACGCGGTGTACGACCTCGACCGGCTGGGCGTGCCGCTCATCGAGGTGGGTACGGACGCGTCCATGCAGGGCCCGGAGCATGCGAAGGTGGTGGCGGAGCGCATCGGGATGCTGCTCCGGAGCACCGGGCGGGTCAAGCGCGGGCTGGGGACCATCCGGCAGGACGTCAACGTCTCCATCGAGCGGGGCGCACGGGTCGAGATCAAGGGGTTCCAGGAGCTGGAGCTGATGGACGACCTGGTGCGGAACGAGGTGCGGCGGCAGCGGTCGCTCGTCGCCCTGATGGACGACCTCGACGGGCCGGTCGCGTCCGAGGTCCACGACGTGACCGACGTGTTCCGGGACGCGGGCAACGACCTCATCGACCGCATCATCGAGTCGAGCGGGGTCGTCCTCGCGTTCACCCTGTCCGGCCTCGCCGGGCGGATGAACGATGACCTGTGTCCCGGTCTCCACCTCGGGAAGGAGCTGGCGAACTACGCCGCGGCGCACGGGACGAGGGGGATGATCCACAGCGACGAGGACCTGGAGCGGTACGGCCTGGCGGAGCCGTTCGCCGACCTGGCGGATGAGCTCGACGTGGCGGAGGACGAGGTCATCTGCATCATCGCCGAGCATCCCGACACGGCGCGGCCGGCGGCGGAGGCGGTGTGCGACCGGGCCGACCGTCTCGCGGAGGAGGTGCCGGAGGAGACCCGGACGGCGGACGAGACGGTGACGCGGTACGCCCGGCCGCTACCGGGACGGGCGCGGATGTATCCCGAGACCGATACGCCGCCCATCGTGATGGACGACGGGCGCGTGGCAGCGGTGCGGGACGACCTGCCGGTGCCGCTGGACGAGAAGGAGGAGCTGTACGCCGAGGAGGTGGGAGAGGAGCTGGCGGCGCAGCTCATCCGGACCGGGCGGCACGGCCTGTTCGACCATCTCCGGGCGGAGCACGATGTCGACGCGACGGTGCTGGCGAACGTGTGCACCAACGTGATGGGAGAGCTGGCGAGCGACGGTGTCACCGTGGACGACCTGGACCGGGATCGGGTGTCCGCGGTCATCGGCCTGCTGGCGGACGGGACCATCGGGAAGAACCAGGTCGGGGAGGTGCTGGCCGCGGCGGCCCGGGAGCCCTCGACGCCTGTCGACGACCTGGCTGGCGCGTTCGAGCAGGCCGGGGACGACGAGGTCCGGGAGGCAGTCCGGGCGGTCATCGCGGAGAAGGAGGAGCTCATCGCGGAGCAGGGTGAGCACGCGCGCGGCGCACTGATGGGGCTGGTCATGGAGCGGCTGGACAGCGCGGAGGGCGCCACGGTCAACCGCATCCTGTCAGAGGAGCTGGAGAAGGCGCTCTGAACCCGTATTTTTCCGGTGTTTCGCGGTTTTCGTGGTCGCGGCGCCGGGAGGGACACGAATTTAAAAGGGTTTATAAGAGTTGCTCTTTTATAAACTATATAAATCGGGTGCGGGGGTGGGCGTCACGCCTCCGCCTGCACCGCCACGAGGTGGCATTATGGCTAACAAGAACGGCAAGAAACGGGGAATCAAGATAGAGAACGTCGTCGCGTCGACCGAGTTCGAGGGGCGGATCCCGCTCGACCGGATCGCGATCGAACTCCCAAACACGGAATACGAACCCGAGCAGTTCCCGGGCCTCGTCTACCGGCTGGAAGACCCGAAGGCAGCTGCGCTCCTCTTCTCCTCCGGTAAGGTCGTCTGCACCGGCACGAAGAGTCCGGAGCAGGCCAAGGAGGCGGTGATGAAGATCATCGAGGAGCTGAAGGAGACGGATGTCTACATCGAGAACGAGCCCGAGATCGAGGTCCAGAACATCGTGGCCTCGTCCAACATCGGGGAGAACCTCAACCTGAACCGCATCGCGTTCGACCTGGTCGGCACCGAGTACGAGCCCGAGCAGTTCCCCGGGCTGGTCTACTCGCTCGACGACCCCAAGGTCGCGTTCCTCCTCTTCAGCTCCGGCGAGATCGTCTGCACCGGCGGCCGGACGGTCGAGGACGTCGAGGAAGGCATCGAGAAGCTGAAGGTCAAGCTCCAGGAGATCGACGCCCTCTCGGAAGACGCGTGACGTCTTCCGCTCGAGCAGGATCCTGCGCGACCCGGCGACGCGTAGACACGGCCCGTTCTGGCCTCCCACCGGGGGAGGCCAGGTCCACATCTTTCTTCGGTTCCACCTTTCCAGCCACCGGTTGACGGACACGAACTGATTAAAGGCGGCGCGGGAAACCCGTCCCATGTCGGAGGCAGGGGTCGCGGCGGGCGTGGCCGCCATCGTGTTCGCGGCGGTCGCGGTCCACCAGATATACGCGTCGAACTACCTGTTCGCCGCCGGGTTCTTCATCGTGGCAGCGGTCGGTGCCGTCATCGCCGCAGCGCTCGAGGGATGAATAGATGTTTAAATGGGGGTCCCCCATGCGGTCTGCATGAAGCAGGGTCCCGTCGCCATCGCGCTCATCCTCATGGTCTCGTTCGGCCTGACGATGCTGACCATCCTCGGCCGGAAGACCATCGGCATCGTCCTTCTCGCCATCGCCGGCCTGCTCGCCGCGGTCCTTGTCAAGGCGTCGTAGGAGCGGAACGCACGGGCACCGTTAAAATGATTGCCGCCCAACCCGTGTACCGATGGTCTCCTACCCGGACATGGTCGACACCTTCACCGAGTTCCTGCTCGAGGCGTACGAGGACGACCTGAGCAAGGCGGAGGCGGAGGGCGACGAGGCGCTCGTCATCGACTTCGCCGACCTGGAGAAGTACGACCACCGGTTCGCCGACGACATGCTGGCGCAGCCGGAGCAGGCCGTGGACGCGGCGGAGGAGGCGGTGGCGAACCTCTCCGTCGGCCCGGAGGAGATGAACGTCCGGTTCCGGAACCTGCCGGACGACGAGTTCGTGCCCATCCGCGACCTCCGGTCCCAGCACATCGACCGGATGATCGCCATCGAGGGCCTCATCAAGCGGGCGTCCGAGGTCCGGCCCGAGGTCATCTCCGCCGACTTCGAGTGCACCGCCTGCGGCGATATCTATACGCGGGAGCAGGACTCCGCCAAGCTGAAGAGCCCGTACAAGTGCGACTGCGGCAACCGGAAGTTCGAGGTCGTGGACAAGGACCTGGTGGACGTCCAGGTCATCACGGTCGAGGAGAACCCGCGGCGCATCGAGGGCGCGGAGCAGCCGC
>CAZNTD010000041.1:0-9021 GCA_964575915.1 uncultured archaeon
GCCTCGAACAGCACCTCGGCCTGCCGCTCCCGCCGGATCTCGCCCACGATGATACGGTCTGGCCGCATCCGCAGACTGTTCACCAGCAGGTCAAGCATGGATACGCCGCCCTTCCCCTCCGGGTTCGGCTCCCGCGTCGTCAACGGGACCCAGTGCAGGAACTCCGGAAGCGAGATCTCCCGCGTGTCCTCGATGGACACGATGCGGTGGCTCGGCGGGATGAACGGCGTCAGCACGTTCAGCAGGCTCGTCTTCCCCGAGCCGGTGCCGCCCGAGATGATCATGTTCATCTCGTACTGCAGCGCCAGCCACAGCAGCGACGCGGTCTCCTTCGTCACCGTGTGGTTCTCGATGAAGTCCGTGATGGTCCACGGACTCCGCGCGAACTTCCGGATGGTCATCGTGTTCCCCTGCGTCGAGATGGGGAAGATGGTCGCGTTCGTCCGGTCCCCCGACGGCAGGTGCGCGTCCAGCAGCGGGTGAAGGTTGGATATCTGCTTGCCGACCCGCCGCGCGATGACCGACGCGTAATTCCGGATCTGTTCATCGTCGTCGAACGTGATATCCGACTTCAACCAGCCGTACTCCTTGTGATATACCCACAGCGGCTCCTGCGCGCCGTTGACCACGATCTCCTCCAGGTGCTCGTCGTCCAGCACGATCTCGATGTCGCCCAGCCCGAGCATGTCGTGGATGAGGTTGCCGATGACGATGTGCTGCTCGTCCTCCGTCAACCCGGGCAGTTCGTCCGCAAGGAGGTCCGTGGCCTCGTCCCGGAACTTCTGCTTGACCTCCTCGAGTTCCGACGGGTCGATGAACTCCTTCGCCGAGAGCTGCACCGACTCGGTCAGCTCCCTGCGGATGGTGTCCAGCAGCGCCTTCGTCGCGGTCTCGGCGTGCGGACGCTCCAGCTTGTACGTCGGAACGTACTCGTCCTCCGACCGGACGACCCTGATCTTCGCAGGGACCCGGTCGGATACGACCTCGTACTCCTCAAGTGTCTCAGTCATCGTGTGCTATCCCCCTGTGGGTCTTCAGCCCGTGCTCCGTCCCGAACTCCTTTCCGCACTCCTCGCATTTGAACCTTTCCTCCCCGCCACCCACGAACGGGATGGCCCGGACCAGCCGTCCGAGCAGTCCCGGTCCCTCCCTGCCGGTATCATCGTCCGACTCGTCCTGCTCCTCGACCATCCGCTCCAGCACCTTCAGCCCGGCGATGGCATCGTCCAGCCGCTCCTGCATATCCGCGATATCCTCCTCCGCCGTCTCCAGGTCCTCGACGAACTCCCGCACCGCCTCGAGGTCGTCCGCACCGCCCAGCGCCTTCCCGATGTCCCGGACCTCGTCCTCCGACGTGTCCAGACCCTCCTCGATGCGCTCGAGAAGGTCCTCGAACTCCTCCAGCTCGGTCTCGGCCTGCCGCAGCTCCTGTATCTCCGCGACCGCCTCCTTCGTCTCCTCCCTGACCTCGTCCAGCGCCTCGTCGTCCACGTCACCGCTCGTCGGCACCAGGACGCGGCCACGCCGCGCCGAGAACCGGATCTCGATGAGACCGGCATCCTCCAGCGCGTTCGCCCACATGACGATGGTGTCCCGGTCCACACCCAGCGCCTCGGCGGCATCCTGGACCGGGGCCTCGTCGCGCCCCGCGACGTAGTCCATCAGCCGGTCGATGCCGGTCGTGATGACAGGATCGGAGGCCATGACCGGTGATTCCCGGCGCTCGTTTATAGAACTAATGCCGCGCCGGGGGATATTTAACCGTCGCTGCCGCTGTGTCTCACATGCTTCCGCCGGCCGCAGGCCACCTGTTCGCCGCCGTCGCCATCGGCGGGCTCGGATACGCCGCGTATCGCGACCTCCTGACCACGGAGGTCTCCGACACCGTGTCCATCGCCATCGCGGCGGTCTCCGTCCTGTTCTACGCCGCGGTCTCCGTCGACACCGGGACGATGCAGCCGGTCCTCGGCTCCCTCGTGACCGGCACGGCGTTCTTCCTCGCCGGCTGGGCGATGTATCTCGCCGGGATGTGGGGCGGTGCCGACGCGTTCGTCCTCGGCGCGACCGGGTTCGCGTTCCACACCGTCCCGCCCGGCATCGAACCGCTCTACCAGGCGCCGTGGCCGGTCCCGGTATCCCTCGTCCTCGGCATCATGGTCGCCGGGTCGGTGTTCAGCATCTGCTACGCCGCCCTCGTCGCCGCCCGGTTCGACGGGTTCCTGGCCGCGGTCCGGGCCCGGCTCGCGGAACGCGCCGGCTGGTACGTCCGGCTGGCCGGCGCGTACCTGCTCGTCGCCGGCGGCGCAGGCCTGTACATCGCCGGGACGGGCATCGCACCGGCCGGGATGGTCGCCACGCGGTTCCTCGGCGCCTCCCTCTTCCTCGCCGCATCGCTCCTGCTCATGGTGGTGCTGCGCGTCATCCAGGATGAGGCGATGGAGCGCGAGATCGATGTCGCGGACCTGCAGGAGGGAGACATCCTCGCGGAGGAGTACGATATCGATGTCCCGGGCGTCGTTGACGACGACCCGGTGGAGCAGGCGACCGCCGGTATCGGCGCGGCCATCAGGCGGGTCTCCCCGGTCCCGGTCCCGGAGCTGTCCGACCGGTACGGGACGCGCGTCGTCGGCGTGACCCCTGCGGAGGTGGAGGTGTTGCGGGAGCGCGGCGGAACCGTCACGGTCAAGACCGGGGTGCCGTTCATCGCCGCGTTCCCGATCGCGGCGATCCTGCTCATGACGCTCGGCGACCCGGTATTCGCGTTCGCCCTCGCGCTCGCGTGAGAAAGGTTTAAATACGAGGCGGGCGCATGCCCGGATACGGGTCGAATCAACGCATGAAACTCGAAGAGGTCTTCGATCGGACGGTGCTGGAATGGTGCCTTGCGATCGTCATCGTCATCCTGACCGTCGTGACCTACATGGTCCTGGCCGGGATCGGTGTGACGACGCAGAGCAACTCGATCATGCTCGCCATCCTGATCATCATCCTGATCAGCGTCACCGTCCTCAACTCGATCATCGGGCTACGGATGCTTGACGCCCTCGAGGACCGATAGTATGCCACGACAAGGAATCACCCCGGTCGTGGCCATCGTCCTGCTGCTCATGATGACCGTCGCGGCAGCGGGCGGGGCCTACACATGGGTGACCGGCATCATCGGACAGGGCCAGGAGCAGGGAACGGACACGCTCAACCGTGAGATAACGGTCCGGGATGTCTCGTGCGACACCAACGGTGACGCGGACATCTTCCTGTCGAACACCGGGTCGACGACCGTCGACGGGAACTCGATGACGTACTACCTGTACAACGTCAGCACGGGCAGTCTCGTGACGACGGCGTCCGCACCCTCGCTCGGATCGATCGATCCCGGCTCCGACACGGGCAGCCAGACGGTCGGCTTCGGCTCGACGCTGACCGCCGGACTGGAGTACCGGGTCGAGGTCGAGTTCGACAACGAGGACGGCTACTCGGTGGAAGGAACCTGCCAGGCCCAGTCGCCATAAAGCCTATTTCCAGCGCCTGACAGGCGGTGCCTGTCGGGCAGTTCCATCTTTTCTTTCTATCCCTGTTCACCGCGCCACGTCCCGCACCCTGCTGAACGGCGCTGGCTGCCACAGCCACACCGCCCACGCGGCCAGGACGATACCGGTCAGCCCCCACCGCCACAGGACCGTGTGGAGGAGCTCGTAGTCGATGCCGAAGACGACGACCGCGTAGACCATGGTCACGATGCGCAGCAGGTTCGCCGCCGCGACCAGGACGAGGCCGAACACGATGCCCTGCACCCGGGTTCTCCATGGCCGCCGCGTCGCCACGACCAGCGCGGTGACGGCCAGCGCGGACTTCCACCCGGTGCTGTCCCGCGTCACGTCCAGCAGCATCCCCTCCGTGGAGACGAACGACAGCTCGCTGGTCGCCGGGATGCCGATACCGTTCAGGACGGCCGCGGCCGCCCGGGCGAACCCGTGGCGGAACACGGATGCGTCCCACCCCGCGGCCAGCAGGAGGTAGAGCGGTGCCGCCATGGCGGTGAAGACGGCGAGGAACCGGACCGCCCGCAGCAACGCTCGTTGCCGGTCCGTCATCCCGTCCCTGGTGGCGTCCCACCGTTCCCGGACCGGTGCGGTGCGGTCCCGCACCCGGTCCACCGCGTCCCTCACCGGCTGCGGTAGTCCTCGAGCCATTCCATGAACGCCTCCGCGTCGTCACCGGTGTCCACGGTTTCGGGGTCGACGACGTACGCCTCGTCCAGTTCCACCGCGTCCACGTCGTCCAGGGCGACCACGGTCGCGGTCCGCGCCACCCGGTCGGGGAGGTCGCCGGCCGCGATGACCGTGTCCACCCCGTCGGGCACGTCACCCGCCGTGGCGACGACGGTGTCCGCGTCCGGCCCCGCGGCGGCCGCGGTCGGGACGACCTCCCAGCCGTCCCGGGCCCGGGCGAACGCGTCCTGCCACCGGTCCCGGTCCGCCGTGAGCCGCTCCACCTGCGCCTCCAGTTCCGCCACGCGGTCGCGCAGCCGGTTTATCTCCCGGTTCCGCGCCCGCAGCGCGTCCTCGTCGATGCCCGGCCGGTCCGGCTCGTCGTCCCGGTCGAGCGCCTCCTCGAGGTTGGCGACCTTCGACTCGAGCAGGTCGATGCGGTCCTGCCGCTTCGCCGCGACCGCCGCCCAGTCGGTTCGCTCCATGCTCGCCGTCTCCTCCACGGCGGGGTCGTCCTCACCGGCCTTCACGACCTCGTCGAGCGCCTGGCTGACGGACAGGCCGCCCTTCACCACGAGTTCGATGATGTCGTCCACGTGTTCCGGGACGTCCTGCTCCCGGGCGCGGCGGCGCGCCCGGTCCACGGTTTCGGCGTACTCGCGCCGTGCGTACTCGGCCGCGGCCAGCGCGTCCCGCGCATGGGCGTCCATCGCGTCGGCGGGGAAGCCGGCGGTGAGGTCGTCCTTGTATCCCCGGGCAAGATCCGTGTCCGGCACGACGAGTGCGGTCCCCATGTTCGACGCGACCGCGTCGACCCGTGACGGGACGGGGTTCACGTCGGTCGCGACCGTGAGCGGCTTCCCGTTCTCCACGATGAACCGGATCATCCGGTCCTTCCCGAACTCCTTCTCGCTCCGGTAGTCGACCAGGTCGCCGTCGAGGTCGAGGAGGACGACCGCGGCGGTCGTCCCGGGGTCGATGCCGACGAATGTCAGGTCTCCTATGGATATCACCGGTCGTATTCCCGTGCAAGTATATCGTTGATACGGGCGGCCTTCTCGTCCCCGATGCCCTCGGTTTCCTTCAGCTCCTCCTCGGATGCGTCGAACACGTCCCGGACGGTTCCGAACCGGTCGAGCAGCCGTTCCGCCAGGGTGTCGGAGACGTTGGGGAGGCCGGCGACGATGTACTTCTGCAGCTCGTTCTCCGTCGTGGCCCGTTTCTCCCCGCGCAGCGTCACGTGCCGGTCGTTGTCCTCCTGCTCCCGCTTCGCCAGGGCGACGAGCAGGTCGGCGGTCTCCTCCACGGAGTCGCTCCACAGCACCGGGATCTCGTATTCGGTCGCGATGCTGGCCAGCGCACCACGGATGGCGTTCGGATGCACGTCCCGGTGGCCGTGCAGATCCTTCCCCTCCACGATGATGACCGGATTGTCGAACTGGTCGCGCATCGCGTTCAGCTGCGGGAACAGCCGGTTGTCCACCAGCGAGTCCACGAAGTCGTCGGCGCGCTTCCGCTCCACCGCGGTCCGGTCGGACACCAGGAAGTCACCGACCTCCAGCCGGTTGCTGCGCACCGCCACGTCCCGCTTCGATAACTCCTTCATCACCTTGTTCTCCCGGTCGTCCGCGTGGATGACGATGCCGTCGTCCCCGGCGAACCGGTCCAGCGTCTCCTGCCCCTCCTGCTCCTGGACGATGGTCCCGCCGGAATCCTGGTCCTGCAGGTCCGCGACCACCTGCTTCATCCGGTCCTCCTTGTGCTTCGCGCTCCAGTAGTACGCCTCGTCCCGCGTATCCTCGGCCATGAAGACGTGGACCTCCCCTTCCTCCTGCCGCCCGGTCCGGCCCTTGCGCTGGATCGCCCGGATCTCGCTCGGCACCGGCTCGTAGAACACGACGCGGTCGACCGCCGGGATGTCCAGCCCCTCCTCGCCCACCGACGTGGACACGAGCACGTTGTACTCGCCCGCCCGGAAGTCGTCAAGTATGGATATCTGCTTCTGCTGCGTGAAATCATCCTTCTGCCCCTTGAACTTCACCGGCTCCAGGTGGTCGTGGGCATCGAGCGTGTCGTGGATGAGGTCGACCGTGTCCCGGAACTGGGTGAAGACGATGGCGTTCCGGTCCCCACCGATCTCCTCGACCAGCAGCTCCTCCAGCTCCTCCAGTTTCGGATGCTCCGTGCCGTTGTTCACCATCCACTCGGTCACCGCCATCGCGTTCGTGAAGTCGTCGTCCTCCAGCAGCCGCTTCGTGGCCTTCGTGCCCTGGTCCTTCTTCATCTTCTCGAAGAACCGGTGGAGCGGGGTTGCGCCCTGCGTCTCCAGCAGTTCCAGCGCGTGCTCCACCTTCATCGCCGCCGCCACGTGCGACATGCCCTGGTAGAGGGCCGGGTCGTCCTCGTCCTTGATCCGACTGCCGAGCTGCCCTCGCAACTTCAGCAGGTCCCTCTTCTGCACGTCGATGCTGTCCAGCAGCCCGAGTTCCTTCAGCTTCTTCAGGTGGGTGCGCTCCGCGCTCTGGAGATGGCGCTGTACCCGCCTGAAGTTCCGGGACAGCGACACCTTCGTCCAGTGCGTCTCGGTCTCCTGCACGTACGGCTCCACGTCGGGGTCCTCGTCCGTCCGCATCTCGAAGTTGGTGATGCCGAGCGTCTCCGCCACGTCCTCGATCTTCGCCTTGTTCCCGCCGGGCGACGCCGTCAGCCCGAGGATGCGGCCGTCCGGCGCCGCGTTCAGGTACCGATCGGCGATGAACGTGTACGGGTAGTCGCCGGTCGCCCGGTGCACCTCGTCGAACACGACGAGGACGAACTCGTCCAGGTCGACGCGGCCGTTGATGATGTCGTTCTCCACCACCTGCGGCGTCGCGAAGAAGCAGCCGACCTCCTTCCACACCTCGGCCCGTTTCTCCGGCCGCGTGTCACCGGTCAGCACCTCGAAGATGTCCGTCTCGACCTTCAACGCACGCTCGAACGAGCTTTTGTGCTGCTCCACCAGCGGCCGGGTCGGCGCCAGCATCAGCACCTTGCCGCCGCCGTTCTCCTCCAGCCGGTGGGCGGCGAGCAGGATGGCGACCGCGGTCTTGCCCAGCCCGGTCGGCAGCACGCACAGCGTGTTCTCGTCCGCGGCGCTCGCGGCGATGACCTCCTGGTACGTCCGCGATTCCAGCGCCTCCTCGACGATGCGCGGATGCTCCACGAAACCCTGCTCCGCGAGCGTCTCCTGCGCCATACACCGGGTTCGGCGTCCAAACTTGATAACGGTATCCCGTCACCGCAGCGCCACCGGCAGCACCTGCACGTCGTCGATACGGCCCGAGAAGTACTCGCCGTCGTTCCCCTGCCCGATACGCAGCGCCTCGCTGGTCGTCGAGGTCGTGCAGCTGCTGAGCGAGAACGACTCCAGCATCTCCCCGTCGACGAACAGGCGGACCGTGGAGCCGTCATAGCTCGCGGCGACGTGGTGCCACGTGTTCGCGGCGAGGGTGCCCGGTTCGGTCTCGAAGTCGCTGCCGCAGCCGCTCCGCGCCCATTCGAAATGGATGAACCCGTCGTCGTTCAGCGTCAGCGCGTACGGCTGCGCATCTCCTTTCGACATGATACCCTGCCAGTTCCCTCCGCCACCGCTCCAGTTAATCCACGCCGCGATGGTTATCTCGTCGGTGATGTCGAGCGACGGCCGGTCCGGTGCGAGCAGCTGGTCGTCCGCTCCGTCGAACCCGAAGCAGCCGCCGTCCCGGCAGGACGGCTCCCGGGACGGTGCCGCCGTCTCGTCCGCGGGGAAGACGAGATGGTTGCCGCTCCCGCTGCGGTCCGTCACGTCCGTGCGGAACGAGAATCCATCGAGCCAGGCGTCCTTCGGGTTGCACTCCCAGTTGTTGTCGTCCGAACTCTCGGCGTACAGGTACTGCGGACTGCCGTTCATCGGGTACGGGCCGAGCGTCTTCGACGCGTTGCCGGAATGGACGACCGTGAAACTCTGTGCGGTCCAGTCCACGGAGACGTTCACCTGGTACCACGTGTCGTAGTTCAGCCCGGAGATGAGGCTGCTGGTGTCCTGCCCGCCGTCGAACCCGTCACTGCTGTACACCCCGAACTGCGGGTTGTTCGTGTACCAGCCGAGTATGCGCTCCCGGTTGGCGTCCCGCAGGGAGACGCCGTGCCCGGTCGACCCACTGGTCTCCCGGTACCATCCGCTGAAGAAACTGACGTTCCGCTCACGGTCGAACATCTGCCTGTGCATCAGCGGACATCCCGGGTCCACAGAGGTCGTATAGGCGCTCAGCGAACCCTCCGCGACCTGTCCCGAATCGAACTCGAGCGCCCACTCGTCGACGATCCAGTCGGTGGTCGCCGGGATGGATGCGCCGTCGGTCCCGCCCTCGAACCCCTCGGAGACGGACACGTCCTCGTTCATCCGCCAGTAGCCCGCCGCCTCCGCGGCCGCGCTGCCGCCGTCGCACGTCGCCGTCGCGGTGACATCGTTCCGCGGGAACCCGACCTCGACCGTGTAGTCGCGACCGTTCCGCATCGCTGCCGCCCCGAGCAGACGGAACCGGGAGACATCTCCGGGCGCCAGCGTGTCCGTCCCGGTCGCGATCCCGGTCCGTCCCGACACCAGCTCGCCGTCGGAGCGGACGTACAGCGCGGCCTCGGACGCGTCGATGGAGGTCTCTCCCGTGTTCGATATAGTGATATCGACAAGTCCGCCGCTGCAGATGACCGCCTTGACAGCCATCCCGGTCGCGAGCGCGTCCGATGCCTCCTCCTGCGCACCCTGCGTGGTCATGGTGATGAACGTGTACGCCCC
>CAZNTD010000042.1:0-4130 GCA_964575915.1 uncultured archaeon
GGTTCAACGTCGGGGGTGGGATTTGAACCCACGTGGGCTGTTGCCCAGTACCTTAGCAAGGTACCGCAATGGCCAGGCTATGCGACCCCGACACGGGTTGGTGTGCGACTGAACAGTTTTAAGAGGTTGCGGGACCGGGGGAGAGGGCATGGACTACGTGATGCAGGAGGACGCGTCCGTCCCGGGCTACCGCATCCCGTCGGTCGACATGGGCCGGGTGCGGGTGATCACCGGGTTCGACGCGTCGACGGGCCGGCCGACCGTCGAGCGCGGCGTCGCGGCCGTCGAGTACGTCATGGACGAGCTGCTGGACGACCACTGGGCGCGGGCGGCCGGGACGGCGGACGCCGCGGTGTACGAGAGCACGGTGGACGGGCACGGCCACGCGGTGACGCTGGACCGGGACCGGGGTGAGATGACGGTGACGCTGCGGTACGACGGGGAGCACGGGACGGAAGACCCGTTCCTGTTCGACTGGGACGGCTACGTCCGGGACGTCGAGGCGCGGCTGCGCGGTGAGCGGGCGGGCAGGGTTCGCGGGCCGCTGACGGCGGACCCGGTGCACGAACATGTGGAGCATGCGATGCGGAAGCGGTGACTACCGGTCCGCGGGATCGAGATACCAGACCGAGACGGTGGCGAGGTCCGGGAGGTGGGCGGTGAGCGGCTCGTTGATGCCGGCGAGGATGTCGGCGGCGAGGTCGGAGTCGGCGACGCGGAACATGGCGTACGGCAGCACGAAGTCGTTCTCCGTGTCCGCGAGCGCCGCACGGGGCTGGTCCGCGATGGTCGTGGCGACGTCGCTGTCCCGCCGGAGGCTGCTCTCCATCTCCATCACGTCGTTGTAGAGGCTGCGGAGGCTGGGCCGACGGAACACGTCGAACATCGCCCCGTCAGTGGTTATCCTGCCGAGCTCGCCGACGTAGGCGGGGAACGCGTCGTCGGGGATGACGTGGCCGGTTCGGAGCGACACGGCGTAGTCGAACGCGTCGTCCCGGTACGGGAGGCGGGATGCGTCGCCGCGGACGTGGTGGTCTGCGCCAGGTCCGTCCCGCGACCGTTCCCGCGCCTCCTCGGCCATCCGCCGGGACAGGTCGAGGTAGGTCACGTCCGCACCCGTCCCGTCGAGGTAGCGGGAGACGACGCCGGTGCCGCCGCCGATGTCCGCGACCGACACCCCGGCAAGCGGCTCGTCAGCATCCATGTCGTACCCGTCGCGCTCGAACAGCCGGTCGATCCAGGCGCGTTCGCCGTCCCGGATGTACTGCCCGCCGGCGGTGCCGCGGCGGCGCTCGTCGTAGTTCTCCACGACGTCGTCGCGCTCGTAGTGCTCGACGGCGGTCTCCCCGTCCGCCGTGGCGGCGATCCCACCGATCTCGATGTCGAACCGGTCGATGAGCGAGCGGCGCATGGAGCCGTGATACGGGACGAACGTTTTTGAGTGTCGGCACGCCGCGGAGCCGCGAGAGGGCCGCCTTAAGTTATATAAACGTGCATGCCGCACGTGGTTATCGTGGTATCGAAATGGCGACAGAGATCAAGAACATGACCGACGTTGTCGGCAAGGACGTGTTCACGGGTAAAGGATCGTACTGCGGGAAGGCCCGCGACATCGAACTCGACCTCCCCAAGTTCAAGGTGCGGGCGGTCGTCGTGGACGCTGCACAGGGCTCCTACCTGGCCGAGAAGGTCGGCGGGAAGAAGGGTGTCATCGTCCCGTACTCGATGGTCCGTGCGATCGACGACGTCATCATGATCGACCACTTCTCCGGCGAGGTCCAGTCCGGCTCCGAGGAGGAGGCGGACGAGGAGCGATACGAGAAGGAGCAGGTCGAGGAAGCGACGCTCTAGGTTCTGTTCGGTCCCGGTCGAACGGTGCGGGAAGACTGAAAAGTATACGCGACAGGGGTTGGGCCATATGAACATCGATCACGCCGTCATCCGCGCGCTCTCCGTCCCGACACGGGTGGATATCCTGAACGCGCTGGACGGGACAGGCGCCACCCCGACCGACGTGAGCGAGCAGGTCGGGAAGTCCAAGTCGACGGTCGTCAGCCACCTGTCCGTGCTGGAGGAGGCAGGGCTGGTGGAGAAGGACGTGGAGGACGGGCGGCGGCGGGTCATCTACCGGCCGACCGACACCGCGACCGCCATCGTCGAGGGGCGGACGCGGACGGTGACGTTCTCCATCCTCGGCACCGTCCTCGCGGCGGGGCTGGGACTGGCGGCGGCGGTGCCACAGATCTCCGGGCAGCGGGGGATGGAGGCTGCCGCGGACGGGCCGGGGGTCATGTCGGAGGCGGCGACCGCCACCGACCCGGTGATGCTCCTGGGCGGGGCGGCGCTGCTCATCGCCGCGGCCGCGCTCGGCTACCTCTCCCTGCAGTTCTGGCGGCTCGGCCGGTGACGCCACACTTTTAAGCGCCGTGTCCGCGTACTGTGTGTATGGATCCTGCCACGGCCGCGGTCGCCGTCCTCGAGGCGGCGTGGGACCTGTCCCTCATCGCGGTGCCGCCGCTTTACATCGCCGCGCTCGGCTACGGGCTGCTCCGGCTGGACGGGACGGCTGTGGAGCGGGTGGTGGCCAGCCAGCGCGACCTCGTGCTGCAGTACGGCCTGATGGTCGTGGCAGGACTGGTCGCCGGCGGAGTCGCCGCGGTCCTGGTCGCCGGGCGTGCGGGGACGTGGCTGGGGACCGGGATCGCCGGGCTGTCAGCGGTCGTGGCGGCGGCCCGGGAGGACCCGGTCGAACCGCGGGACATCGATCTCGGGGCGTGGCGGGACCGGCTCGCGCTGGCCTGGCTCGCCGTCCCTGCCGTCGCGCTCGCCGGCCTGGTCACCGGCGACCTGGTGGTGCGGAGCGTGGCGGCGCTCGTGTTCTACAGCACCATCTTCTGGGAACTGTGAACGGTTTTAAGCCAGCGGCGACAAGGTGTGGTCCATGCACGTGACCGGGCTGGACTGCGTCGAGTGCGGAACGTCCTACCCCGCGGCGGAGGTGCGGTACCGGTGTGACGCCTGCGGCGGGCCGCTCGACGTGGTGTACGACTACGACGAGATCAGCGGGGTGTCGTGGGAGCGGCTGCGGGACCGACCGTTCTCCCATGCGCGGTACCGGGAGTTCCTTCCCGCGGTCGGGCCGGACCACCTGGTCGAGATGGGGAGCGGCGGGACGCCGCTGGTGGCGGCGACGGCGCTGGACGATGTGCTCGGCATCGACCTCCACTTCAAACTCGAGGGCGCGAACCCGACCGGCAGCTTCAAGGACCGTGGCACCGTGGTCGAGCTGGGGGTGGCCCTGGACCACGGTGCCGATGCGGTCGTGGTCGCGTCGACCGGGAACATGGGTGCGTCCATCGCCGCGTACACCGCCCGGGCCGGGATCGGTGCGACCATCTACGTGCCGGACACCACCGGGGGGCCGAAGCGGAAGCAGATGGCGGCGCATGGCGCCGACCTCGTCCTGGTGGACGGTGACTACGACGATGCGGCGGAGCGGGCGTGGCAGGACTGGACGGAGGACGGGACCTACCTGATGGGCGACTACCCGTACCGGGGCGAGGGCGAGAAGACGGTCGGGTTCGAGGTGGCGGATGTCATGCCGGACGCAGACGTGGTGGCGATGCCGGTCGGGAACGGGACGTTGCTGCACGGCGTGTGGAAGGCGTACCGGGAGATGGAGCGGGTCGGGCTGCTGGACGGCCTGCCACGGATGCTCGGCGTCCAGGCGGAGGGGTGCAACACGGTGGTGGACGCGCTGGCGAAAGGGTTCGACGCGCCACGCGCGGTGGATCCGGACACGGTCGCGGACAGCATCGCGTGCGGCGACCCGCTTGACGGGCCGCAGGCGCTCGACGCGCTGCGGGAGAGCGGGGGTGACGGCGTAGCTGTGAGCGACGCGGACATCATGGACGCGAAGCGGCTGCTCGCCGAGGAGGAAGGGATCTATGCGGAGGAGGGCGGGGCGGCAGCGCTGGCCGGTATCATCGAACGGCAGGACGAACTCACGGGGGATACGGTGGTGTGCGGTGTCACGGGCCACGGGCTGAAGACGTGATTCAGTCGGCGTGCTCGACCTGTACGGTGACGTGCTGCATGCCGAACCGGTCGCGGAGCATCGTCTCGACCCG
>CAZNTD010000042.1:4230-8988 GCA_964575915.1 uncultured archaeon
ATCGTCTCGACCCGGTGGAGGCCGAACGGCCACTCGTCCGACTCACCGAGCCGTTCCGCGACCGTGGCGGCGGTGAACGCGACGCCGTACGCCGAGGCATCGAACAGCATGTGGACGGCGTCCGCGAGGAGTGCGACCGAGCCGAACGCGAGACCGCCAGCGAGTTCGACGAGGAACCCGGCGGCGTTGATGGCCATGACTGTACCGAGCCGCCGGCGGCTGCCGTGGTGGACGTACTCGGCCATGCTCCGGCCTCCTACTGGTACATCCCTTCGGGGAACGCCTGGCTGCGCTCGTGCTGCTCCGCCTGCCGGATCATCTCGGCCAGCTGCTCCTTCTGGTCCCGGATCTGCTCGGCCTGCGAGGTCAGCACCTCGGTCGCGATGTCGATGTCGGTGAGCCGTTCGATGCCGTCGTCGATGAGTGCGCGGGCCGCGGTCGGGTCCGGGAACTGCGGGTCGGTGTCGACGATGAGACCGAGCGCGTCCACGTCATGCTCGTCCGCGACGTGGAGGAGTGCACCGGTCGGCCCGCCGACCAGGCCCGGGCCGTCAGGCGGGGTGATGCCGGCGGCGTCGAGCATCTCCCCGGCCTCCCCGGTGGAGACGCCGTAGATGTGCTTCTCCTCGGCGTCGGACGGCAGCCCGGAGAGGAAGAGCGGGGTGACGTCGGCCGCCCGCACCCAGTCGATGACCGTTTCCGCGAACCCGTCGGCGTACAGCGGGGAGACAAGCACGTCGCTCGTGAGCGCGAGGAGGTCGTGCTCCGCGGAGGCGTAGACGCGGACCGGCGGCCAGACGGCATGCCGGTCAGCCTCGAAGATGGCGACCGGTGGCAGACCGTCCGTGTCGATGGACGCGTAATACGTCATGTCCAGCCGTTCGATGAGGTGGTCGACCGCGATCTTCGATGCGAGGCCGAGACCTGGCAGCCCCTCCACGAGCACCGGGTCGTCCAGCGATACCGTGTCGTCCCTGATCTTGACCTGTCCCATGGAACGGTGTTGGTGCTCCCGGTTTATGACGGTTGCGGGGAGGGGTGGCAGGAGGGGGCGGAAGGTTTTATATTCCGGTCTACCGCTGTTTGGACCATGTTCGACGATGTCTCCGGGACGCTGAGCGAGCACGAGGCGAAGGCAGCGTTCCGCGATGCCGGCATCCCGGTCGTGACCGGGGAGCTGGTCACGTCGGTGGACGAGGCGGTTGCCGCCGCGGCGGACATCGGGTTCCCTGTCATCCTCAAGGCGGACTCGCGGGACATCCAGCACAAGACGGATATCGGTGCGGTGCAGCAGGCGCACGATGCGGAGGAGGTACGGAAACGGTACGACCTCATCATGAACAACGTGGAGGAGCACCAGCCCGATGCGGCGGTGGACGGCATCCTGGTCGAGGAGATGCTGGATGGCCACGAGATGATCGTCGGGGTGTCGGTGGATCCCGAGTTCGGCCACGTGCTCATGTTCGGGCTGGGCGGCATCTTCGTCGAGGTGCTGCGGGACGTGAACTTCCGCACCATCCCGGTGTCGGAGCGGGACGCCCGCGACCTCATCGACGAGATGGAGAGCCGGCCGTTGCTTGAGGGAGTGCGTGGCGAGGAGCCGGTGGATGTCGACAGCATCGTCGATGTCCTCCTGGCGGTGTCCGACCTGGTGGACGGACATCCGGAGATCGCCGAACTGGACATCAACCCGCTGTTCGTCAGCAGCGACGGGGCGGTCGCGGCGGACGCGGTGATACGGGTGAGCCAGGATGACTGATATGGATATGCTTGACAGCCTGTTCGACCCGGGGAACGTCGCCATCATCGGGGCGTCCCGGGAAGGCGGGAAGGTGGGACACGCGGTGCTGCGGAACTTCGTGGAGAACCGGTTCGACGGCGCGGTGTACCCGGTCAACCCGAACGCGGACCGCATCCTCGGCCTGGACTGCCACGACAGCGTGGCCGGTATCGATGCCGACGTCGACCTGGCGGTGGTGACGGTGCCGCCGGACGTGGTCAACCCGGTGCTGCGCGACTGCGTCGAGGCCGGGGTGGACGCGGTCATCGTCATCACCTCCGGATTCGGGGAGATCGGGGAGGCCGGTGCGGACCGGGCCGCGGAGATGCGGGACATCCTGGACGGGACGGACACCCGGCTGCTCGGCCCGAACTGTCTCGGGGTGTGGGACGCGTTCTCCGGCGTCGACACCCTGTTCCTCCCGAGTTACAAGCTGCAGCGGCCGCCGGCCGGGAACATCGCCATCCTGACGCAGAGCGGGGCGTTCGGCTCGACGGTGATGGATCTGCTGGCGGAGATGGAGATCGGGCTGTCCCGGTTCATCAGTTACGGGAACCAGGCGGACATCACCGAGACGGAGCTCATCGAGTGGCTGGACGCGGACGAGGAGACGGACGCCATCGCGGTCTACATGGAGGGCGCGTCGGACGGCCGGGACTTCCTGGAGGCCGCGCGGGAGACCTCGCCGGACATGCCCATCATCACCATCAAGGGCGGCAAGTTCGAGACCGGGGCGAAAGCGGTGTCGTCCCACACCGGCAGCCTCGCGGGGAGTTACGACGTGTACCGCGGTGCGTTCCGGCAGGCCGGGATCATCGAGGCGGAACGGGTGGAGCAGCTGTTCGACTACTCCCGGGCACTGGCGTACAACCCGCCGCTGCAGGGGACGAACATCGCGGTGCTGACGAACGGCGGCGGGTTCGGGGTGCTGACCGCGGACGCGCTGGAGCAGCGCGGCCTCGACCTGGCAGGGTTCTCCGAGGAGACCCGGGCGGAACTCCGGGACATCATCCCGGGCTACGGGAACGTCGGCAACCCGCTCGACCTGCTCGGGGACGCGGATACGGACCGGTACGAGGCGGCGCTGGACGTGGTGATGGACGACCCGAACGTCGACGGCATCATCGTCATCCCGCTGCTGCAGCCGCTACCGCTGGAGTCCGACGTCATCGACGTCCTGGTGAACGTGGAGGAGGAGTACGACCGGCCGTTCGTGACATGCCTGACGGGCAGCGAGTACACCGGTCTTCATATGAAGAACCTGGAGCACAACGGCATCGCCGCGTACGCGGCGCCGGACCGGGCGGCTGACGGGATGGCGGCGCTGCTGCGGTACGGTGAGTGGCTCCGGCACCACGGCCAGAACTAGTTCTCCGTGTACCGGATGCGGATGGTCTCGCCGTCACGGATGACGTGGTCCGTGGGTGCGTCGATGTCGCTGCCGTCGACCGTCACCGCGAGGTCGCCGGCCGGCTCGCAGTAGGCGTCGCCGTGGACCTGCAGGCAGGACGCGTTGATACCGAGGCCGAGCGTGTCGAGCGCGTACCCGATGGTGACGCCGGTGGCGTGCTTGTGGATGGTCGTCCCGTCACCGGCCTCGAAGTGGACGCGGTTCGCCTGCATCTGGTAGCGCTGCCGGGAGAAGTCGATGCGGTCCCCGGCCACGGACACGGAGAACGTGGCGTGTTCGTGGGTGGAGCCGGCCGGGCCGACGCTCGTCGGGGCGGTCGCGGTGCCGGACGGCGAGCCGCCCGCGGTGAACGATACGACGCCGGCGGATACCATGCCGTAGAGGACCACCGCGGCGAGGCCGAGGAAGAGGGCGGCCATCGCGGTGCCGCGGCCGATCGGCAGCCGGTCGGCGACGGAGCCGGACGTGTCGGGGAGTTCGTTCCGCTCCCGTTTCAGCGCGTCACGCTCGTGGGAGGTCAGGTCGCTGCCGTGGTCGGCGAGGACGTGGTCGATCTCGGCACGCCGGGAATCGAACGTCTCACCGCAGTGGTCGCATCCCATGGGGTCAGACCCTGCACGTATCTTTATCTATCTGGCGGGCGATCCAGACCATCGAGGTACCAAGCAGGAGCAGTGCCAGGACCTTGATCTCGGTCCCCTTGAACGGGAGGAGGGCGAAGAAACTGGTCGCCCCGGCGAACGCGAAGACCGTGGTGGCGCATGCCGGGCAGGCCGGTGCGACGACCGCGACGGCCATCCCGCCGAGCGAGGACGCACTCTCGAATCCGAACGAGGCCATCTCACCCAGACGGAACGCCACGAGCGCGAAATTGATCCCGATAATGAGGGAGATGAGAACGCTCATGACGATTCCCACCGTCGGCGTCATCATGAGGTGGGTCCGGACGAGCCCAGGGATCAACCCGACGGCGAGGCCGTAACTGCCTTCCGATACCAGTGTCACAAGCAGGGAGACGTTCAGCACGATGGCGTAGACCACGAAGGAGAGGGACGCGACCGTGATGCCGACCGCAAGATACTGCGGTCGACCCAGGACGCTCCGAATCCGTGAGATATCGGAGTGACGGGGCCGGTAGCTGTCGGGGAGGGACATCGTATCAGCCGATCTCGGAGTCGATAATCGGCTGCAGGCTGGAGTAGGGCTGCGCGCCCTCGATTTGCACGAACCCGTCCTCGAACGTGCCGATCAGGAACGACGGGGTGCCAACCTGGCCGATCTCGTCCCGCACCTGCTGGATGTCCTGCTGGACCTCGCTCCCGTCGGAAGATTCGATACAGGAGTCCATCGCGTCGGCGTCGGCACCGATATCCTGCGCGATACTACGGAACGTCTGCCGGGTCTCCCCTGCCCCGTTCGCGGTCCAGTTATCGCGTCGCTCGAACAGTTCGTCGTGGAACTCCCAGTATCGGTCCTCGTCCTGGTCGAGGATGCAGTTCGCGGCGACGTGCGCCTGCGGCGCGTTGGGGTGCAGCTGCTGCACCGGGTAGTCCTTGTAGACGAACCG
>CAZNTD010000043.1:0-8983 GCA_964575915.1 uncultured archaeon
ATGTAACGCCTGTAACCCGTAAAGGTGACCCAAATGGCAGAAAAACCGCACATCAACCTGGTTTCCATTGGCCACGTCGACCACGGAAAGTCGACGATGATCGGGCGGTTGCTGTGGGATACCGGCAACCTTCCGGAAGAAGAGATGAGGAAACTCCGTGAACAAGCAGAAGAGCAGGGCAAGGAGACGTTCGAGTTCGCCTTCGCGATGGACAATCTGAAGGAGGAGCGCGAACGGGGCGTTACCATCGACCTGCGCCACCAGCGGTTCGATTCCGATAACTACATGTTTACCATGATCGACGCGCCGGGGCACCGCGACTTCATCAAGAACATGATCACGGGTGCCGCACAGGCAGACGCGGCCATCCTGGTCGTCGCGGCGGACGACGGTGTCCAGCCGCAGACGAAGGAGCACGCCTACCTGGCGAAGGTTCTCGGCATCGACCAGCTGGTCGTCGCCGTGAACAAGATGGACGTCAAGGACTACTCCGAGGACGCGTTCAACGAGGTCAAGGAGGAGGTCCAGCAGCTCCTGCAGAGCGTCGGCTACCCCGGCGACATCTCGTTCGTCCCCACCTCCGCGTACGAGGGGGACAACGTCGTCGACGAGTCCGAGAACATGCCGTGGTACGACGGCATGACGCTCCTCGAGGAGCTCGACTCGCTCGAGCAGCCGGAGCAGCCTGTCGACCTGCCGCTCCGCGTCCCGATCCAGGACAACTACGACATCAAGGGTGTCGGTGCTGTCCCGGTCGGCCGTGTCGAGACCGGCAAGCTCCAGCTGGGTAAGAACGTCACGTTCGAGCCCGCCTCGACCCGCCTCAACCAGGACATCGGTGGCGAGGTCAAGACCATCGAGATGCACCACGAGGAAGTCGAGGAGGCGAACCCGGGCGACAACGTCGGGTTCAACGTCCGCGGCGTCGGCAAGGACGACGTCAAGCGAGGCGACGTCGCCGGCGACCCGAACGACCCGCCGACGGTCGTCGACGAGTTCGAGGCGCAGATCATCGTCCTCGACCACCCGAACGTCATCACGGAAGGCTACACGCCGGTGTTCCACGTGAACACGGCGCAGGTGGCATGCACGTTCACGGACATCAAGAAGACGATGGATCCGAAGACGGGCGAGACGAAGGACGACGACCCGGACTACATCAAGACCGGGGAGTCCGCCGTCGTCACGCTCAAGCCGCAGAAGCCGATGGTCATCGAGACCAACGACGACATCCCGCAGCTGGCACGGTTCGCGATCCGGGACATGGATCGCACCGTCGGCGCCGGGATGTGCATCGGCCTCACGGAGAAGTAGCCCCCGCGGCTACTCTCCGTTCCCGTTCCTTTTTTCTTCTCATATCTCTTCCACCACGTGGGGTGGCTGTACCGTGCGGAGAGGGGCGGAGCGGCCGTTGCCAACTATTTAAAAGAGTTTCATCCGTAGAGTGGGTGTATGCAGAAAGCACGGGTCAAGCTGACGAGCACGGACGCTGAGAAGGCGGATGCCGTGGCCGAGGACGTCATCGAGACCGCGAAGAACTACAACGCCACGGTCTCGGGACCGGTCCCGCTGCCTACCGACACCATGTCCGTCACCCCGATGAAGACGCCGGACGGGGAGGGCAAGGCGACGTGGGAGCGGTGGGAGATGCGCGTCCACAAGCGGCTTGTTGACGTGTCCGATTCCGAGCGGGCGCTCCGGCAGATCATGCGTGTGCACGTGCCGGAAGGCGTCAGCATCGAAGTCGAGATCATGGACTGACCGGGTACGTTCTCCACCGGTAGTCCCTTAAAGCGTGACGGCGCGTTCGGTGTGCATGGAGTTCGACCGGGTGCCGGACATCGCGAAGTACCTGTCCGCCATCTTCCTGCTCGCCTACCTCGGCGGCCACCTGACCTGGAAGTTCCTGCCGCTCTACTTCGAACTCTACATCGACAGCGTCTTCCTCATCGGGGTGCTGACCGCGCTTCCTGCCGCCGCCCCCATCCTGCTCGACATCCCGGTCGGCAACCTGGTGCAGCGGGCCGGGGAGCGGGTCGTCATCCTCCTCGGCCTGGTGGCGAACGTGCTGCCCGGCCTCCTCTACCTCCTGCCGGTGCCGGCGGCGCTGGCGGCGGGCAAGGTGATGGAGGGCGTGGCGAAGTCGCTGTCCTGGACCGGGTCGTGGAGCCTCGCGCTCCAGACCGCCGAGGACGATATCGAGTCGCTGACCATCGGCGTCTTCCTCATGGGGACGAACCTGGCCGCCATCATCGGACCCATCCTCGGCGGCTACCTCATCGCGTCGCAGGGCTGGGCGGTGCCGCTGTGGCTCTGGGCCGGCACCGGGATGCTTGGGGTGGCGCTCTACATCGCGTACATCGGGACCGGCCGCACCGACCTGCTCGGAAGCGCGGCCCGGGCGACGCTGCACCGCCGGACGTACCGGGACGACCGGCAGCACATCCGGAACAACTGGACGGCGATGCGGCTGCCCCTGATGCTCATCTTCTGCTACTCCATCATCAAGTCGTTCTTCTGGCTGGCCGTGCCGCTACTCCTCGACGCGCTGGGAGCGGACATCCCGACCATGGGCATCATCTTCGGGATCGCCGCCGTGCCGTACGCGTTCCAGTTCGTGTTCGGTGACGTGGCCGACCGGTACGGCATGCTGCCGACCGCCACGGCGCTCAGCATCGCGAGCATCCCGCCGCTCCTGCTCATGGCGGTCCTGGACGCGCCGCTCGTGGTCGGCGGCCTGTTCCTCGTGGCCAGCCTCCTCATGGCAGGCCTGTCCCCGCCGCTGCACACGCTGTTCGACCGGCGGGTGCCGGACGACCTGGAGGGCGAACTGACAGGCATCCTCGAGATGTGCAAGCACACCGGGCAGACCGTCGGCCCGCTCATGGCCGGTACCGTCGCCTCGCTGTGGAGCCTGAACGCCGCGTTCATCGCGGCCGCCGGCGTCGCCACCGCGCTGGCCGGCACCAGCATGGTTGGGATGCGGACGGGGCGGACGCATTGAAGGATTAAAAAGTATATGTCGCAAAGGGAGGCGTGCAGGGCATCAGCCCTGGTTCCTCCGTTCCTACGCCCGGATGGCGGAGCCTGGCCTAACGCGCCAGCCTGGAAAGCTGGTTGGCGCAAGCCTTCCCCGGTTCGAATCCGGGTCCGGGCGCTTCTGGTTACATCCCCCCCGGATTCGATAGCCTCGGAACCGCCCGCGGTTCCTCCGGGGTTCGAATCCGGGTCCGGGCGCTCCCCAAGACGGTATCGGTATACGGGGTCCACCGGACCCCGACGGACCGGTCGAGCGGGTCCGCCGCTCGTTCTGGATGCGGGTCCGGGCGCTTCATTCACATCCTCCGGGCGCTCCGGCTTCTCCCTCCCCGCCCCGGGATCGGGATCTCCGTTCAGTCCCCGCCCAGCTGCGCCACGACCGCATCCGCCACGTCCGGGTCTGCGAAGTCGATGCGGACCTCGTACCGGTCGCGGTGGCGGAGGCCGCGGCGAAGCGTGGCGGTGAACGGCCCGCTCTCGAAGTAGTCCGGGTTGGTGCGGCTGACCACCGACGCGTAGATGCGGTGCTCGATGCGCCGGAGGACCCGGATGATTGTCGGGATGATGCCGCGGGCGGTGGCAGAGCCGGCCGCGCCGAGGTCGTGGACCGACCGGCGCGGGGCACCCCTGATGGCGTGGACCCCGCCGACCCGGATGTCGTGGCCGGCCTCGCGGAACTCGGCCCCGGCGGAGTCGCTCTCCCGCTCGATGCGTGTCTCCGGCAGGGATTCGTCGTCGACCGTCCGGACGCGGACCGCATCGGCCGACTCGCCGGTATGCGGCCGCCACGTGTCGAACGCCGACCGGGTCTCCGGCGGGACGTGGCCGTCGAGCGCGGCGGCGATGTCGCTGCAGAACGATGCGATGTCCGTCCAGGGACCGGTCTCGACGAGGACGGAGCTGTTCGGCCGCTCCATGACTGTACGGTTGGCGGCGGCGCGTATTAAAGGGACCGGTACGAGCCGTCCGCGTCGCGGTAGGCCGCGGCGGGAGCGGACCGGGCCGCGACCGGGACGCCGGCACGGTTCCCGCGGCCGACCCGGGATGCATGGTTCGCCCGGAAACTGAGCGTGTTCTCCACGTCCAGGTCGCCGTTGAGGTACCGGACCGTCAGCTCGTCCTTCGGGGTGCGGTGGTGCATCTTCTCGTGGCGGATGGTGGATTCACGGTCCACCCGGTAGAGCGCCCGGTTGACCGTGACGTGGTCGCTGCCGCGACGGGTGAACCCGAACAGGTGGCCCGGCAGGTCCTGCTCCACCACCGCGAGGTCGCGCGGCCCGCTGGCGGACTCCCGTCCCGCGGGTTCCTGTTCCCCGGCTCCCTGGTCGGACGGGGGCGGTCGCTCCGGTCCCGTGTCCTGCCGGGCGAACGCCCGCCAGCGGCCCGCGAAATCGTCATCGAGCCACGCATCCACCCTGTCGTCGTCCGGGGTCATGCCCGGGGCTGGGCGGGCGAGACTCTTAAATCTCCCTTTATATATGCGGGGTATGCGACCCGACGTGACGTTCCTGACCAGTTCCGAGCTGCAGGACGCACTGGGCAACGACCTGGACGAGGACGGGACGGCCGACCTGCGGCGGTTCCGGGACCGGGTGCTCGACCGGTTCGACGAGGTCCGGGGCGCGGTGGACGCGCTGGAGGATGCCTGGGGTGCGGAGTGGCTGAGCATGGACCAGCGCATCTGGCTGTTCGACGCGGAGCAGGGCGACGTGTCGTCGCCCATCCTGCTGCGGGCGGACGACGAGGACCGGGTGGTGTTCGCGGCGGTGCGGATGCTGGCGCGGCAGTTGCTGCGGGAGCAGCCCGTCGACTCCGACCTGCTGGAGCAGGGGTACGACCAGGAGGACGCGGTCGCGACCGTGCTGGCCGTGACCGTGCTCCACGGCGCTGGGGCGGAGGACATCGTCGCGGCGGGGCGGGACGCCGGCGAACTAAAGACGTGGCGGGCCGCCGAGGACATCCTGGAGCGGTGGGGTGCGGACGGTCCGCTGCAGGACTGGGTGGAACGGCATGGATGAGCTCGAGGCGCTGACAGATCTGCTGGCGCTGAAGGACGAGGATCGGGCTGGCTGGGTGCTGCGCGGCATCGCCGACCCGGAGACCGTCGCCGGCCATTCCTGGGGGACTGCCCTCCTCGCCCTGCTGTACGCGGATGCCGCGGGCGTGGACCGTGGCGAGGCGGTGATGATGGCGGTCGTCCACGACGTGGTGGAGGCCGAGACCGGGGACATCGCGTGGCGGGCGGACGAGGCCGCGCAGGACGTGTCCGACGCGGAGAAGGTGGAACTGGAGGACGCCGCGATGGCTGTCGTGGCGGGGGAGCTGGATGATGCCGGCATCGGCGCTGACCGGGTGCGGGAGCTGTGGGACGCATACCATCATCGGAAGGGTGCGGTGGCGCGGTTCGTGAAAGACATGGATCTCGTGGATATGTGCCTCCAGGCGCTGGTGTACGAGCGGCAGGAGCGGTACGACCCGGACGCGGACAACCCGCACTTCGATACGTATGACGACCTGGACGAGTTCTTCGCGACGAGCCGGGACCGGCTGTCCACGGAGACGGGAAGGCGGCTGTTCCACGAGATCGAGGAGCGGTACGAGGCGGTGCGGGATGGATGAGGGGTTCGAGCTGCTGGCCCATCCCAGCGAGGTCGGGTTCCGGGCCCGCGGGAGGACACTCGAGGACGCGTTCGAGAACGCCGGCCGGGCGCTGTTCCAGGTCATGACCGACATCGATGAGCTGCGGACGGACGTGGCGGTCGACATCGTGGTCGACGCGGAAAGCCTGGAGGCGTTGCTGTTCGACTTCGTTGACGAGCTCATCTTCATCGCGGAGGCGGATGGGGTGCTATTGAAGGAGTTCGATCTCCACCTGGAGACCTACCCGGAGCGGTTCAAGGTGGAAGGGGTGGCGCGGGGCCAGACCATCGAGGACGGGATGCGGCTGCAGGACGTGAAGGCGCCGACGTACAGTGACATGCGGGTGGAGCAGGACGCGAAGGACAAGTGGGTGCTCGAGATGACGCTCGACGTGTAGAGACCGGCACGTTAAAAAGCACGACACCGCATCGTTGAACCATGAGCGATTCCGAGGACGTGCCGCTGGAGCGGCTGTCCGACCTGGAGTGGGAGGTCCCGCGGGAAGGCGGGATGCACGTGCCAGCACGGGTGTTCGCGTCCGAATCCATCCTGGAACATATCAAGGGGGACCGGACGCTGCAGCAGGCCCGGAACATCTGCCACCTGCCCGGCATCCAGGAGCGGGCGTGCATCCTGCCCGATGCGCACCAGGGCTACGGCATGCCGGTCGGGGGTGTGGTCGCGCTGGACGTGGAGACCGGCGGCATCTCGCCCGGCGCCATCGGCTACGACATCAACTGCGGCGTCCGGGTCATGGTCACCGACCTGACGTACGACGAGATCCAGGGCCGGGAGCAGCAGCTCGCGAACATCCTCTACAGCAAGGTGCCGAGCGGACTGGGCAAGGGCAGCATCGCCGGGAAGCTTTCCGTGGACGAGATCGAGGACATCTGCACGCGGGGGATGGACTGGGCGCGGGAGGAGGGATACGCGGTGGCGGACGACCTGGAGCACTGCGAGGACGAGGGCGTCCGGGAGGGCGCGATGCCGGAGCACATCTCGGACAAGGCGAAGGAGCGGGCGCGGCAGCAGGTCGGCAGCCTGGGCAGCGGCAACCACTTCCTCGAGGTGCAGCGCGTATCCGACATCTACGACGAGGAGACAGCGGCGATGTACGGACTGGCCGAGGACCAGGTCGTGGTCATGATCCACTGCGGGAGCCGGGGACTGGGCCACCAGGTCTGCACCGACTACCTGCGGAAGATCGAGCAGGCGCACCAGGAGGAACTCGCGGACCTGCCGGACAGGGAGCTGGCGTACGCACCGGCGGGAAGCGACCTCGAGGAGAAGTATTACGGGGCGATGAACGCGTGCATCAACTTCGCCTGGGTCAACCGGCAGCTCATCATGCACCAGGTGCGGGAGTGCTTCGCCACCATCTTCGACCGGGACTGGGAGGAGATGGGGATGCACCTGCTGTACGACGTGGCGCACAACATCGGGAAGAAGGAGACGCACGAGATCGGCGGCGAGGAGAAGGAGGTGTACGTCCACCGGAAAGGCGCGACGCGGGCGTTCCCGGGCGGCCATCCGGACGTGCCGGAGGCGTACCGGGACGTGGGACAGCCCGTCCTCCTGCCCGGCTCCATGGGGACCTCCAGTTACGTGCTGAAGGGGACCGAGACGGCGATGGAGAAGACGTTCGGGAGCAGCGCGCATGGGGCGGGCCGGGTCATGTCGCGGACGCAGGCGAAGAAGGACTTCCGCGGCGAGACCGTGCAGAAGGACCTGCAGCGCGAGCACATCTTCGTCAAGGCGCAGAGCGGTGCGTCCATCGCGGAGGAGGCGCCCGGCGTCTACAAGGACATCGACGAGGTCGTCCGGGTGACCGACGCGGTCGGCATCGGGACCAAGGTGGCGCGGATGCGGCCCGTCGTCAACATCAAGGGATAGCTGCAGCACCGACCGACCACCTATTTAAAAGTTCTCCCGGAGTGGTGTAGTACGTCCAGACTCTGGACGTGCACGCCTCTCGCGAGGCCTCTGCGACCGGGATCATCCCCGCTATGGGGTACGTATCCCGTTCACAACAGGTGTATCAAGAATGGCAGACAAGAACCATCCACGACGTGGATCGCTGGCGTACAAGCCGCAGGCACGGGCGCCGCGGCCGTACCCGCAGCTGACACCGCCGGAGGAAACGGAGGACGGAGAACTTGTCGGGTTCGCCGGCTACAAGGTCGGTATGACCCGGGTCCTCCGGATCGACGACGAGCGCGACTCCCCGACGAAGGGGCAGGAGGTCGCCGACGCGGTGACCGTCCTCGAGGTGCCGCCGCTGCAGGCGTACGGCATCCGCGCATATCACATGACGGAGAACGGGGAGAACCCGCTGACGGATGTCCACGCGGACAACCTGTCCAGCGACCTGCCGCGGAAAGGCGTCCAGCCGTCCGACACGGACCAGGACGACCTGGCGGAGATGCTGGACGAGGTGAGCGACATCCGGCTGCTCGTCCACACGCAGCCCCGCGAGGCGGGCATCGGCAAGAAGACCCCGGAGGTCTTCGAGATGCCCATCGGGGGCGACGATGTGGAGCAGAAGTACGAGGTCGCGCAGGACTACCTGGGCACCGAGATCGCGGTCGACGACGTGGTGGCGCCGGGCCAGTACGTCGACACCATGGCGGTGACGACGGGCAAGGGGTTCCAGGGCCCGGTCAAGCGGCACGGCGTGAAGACCCTGTCGCACAAGACGCAGAAGTCCAGCCGGAAGGCGGGTAACATCGGCCCGTGGCACCCCGACCACACCTCGTGGAAGGTCCCGCAGCCGGGCGGGCAGGGGTTCAACGAGCGGACCGAGTTCAACAAGCGGCTGCTCACCGTCGACGATGACGGTGACGCGGTCACGCCGGACGGCGGGTTCACCGGTTACGGCGAGGTGAAGAGCCGGTACGTGCTGGTCAAGGGCAGCGTCCCGGGCAGCACGAAGAGGCTTATAATGTTTCGCCCCGCAACCCGGAAACGAAACTACCCGGAGGACCCGGAGATAACCTACATCAGGACGTGATAGACGATGGCGACTGTGCGAAGTCTCGGCGGTGACGCGGAAGGGGAGGTCGACCTCCCGCTGCAGTTCAGTGAGCGCGTCCGCCCGGACATCATCAAGAAGGCGGTCGAGGCCATGCAGGCCAACCGGCGGCAGCCCTACGGCGCCGATACGGAGGCCGGCCTGAAGCACGTCACCCACTGGAAGAAGCGCAGCCGCGCGTACAGGGGCATCCGGGGACGGAGCTACCCGTCGTCGCGGACGCCGCGGAAGATCACGATGCGGCGCGGATCGCAGCTGTCCGGCCCGGGTGGC
>CAZNTD010000044.1:0-8927 GCA_964575915.1 uncultured archaeon
CCGGTGTCGTCGGCGAGCCGGTGGAGCGTCGGGATCATCATCGCGACGATGGGGGTGTTGTTGACGACGCCCGAGAGCGGCCCGCTGAGTCCGACGGTCGCGGCCAGCTGGCGTCCCTCGTCGTCACCGGTGAACCGGAACAGTCGCCGTGCCATCCGGTGCAGCAGGCCGGTGCGGCGGATCCCCTCGCTGAGGATGAACATGGCGAGGACGGTGAGGACGGCCGGGTTGGAGAACCCGGAGAACCCGTCGGCGATGCCGACACCGGTCCACGGCGCGAGGAGCATGGTGGCGACCATCACCGTGATGGCCGCGATGTCCATGGGGACCCGTTCGTCGATGAAGAGGATGATGGCGACGGCGACGAGCGCGAACACGACCGTGGCGCTGGCCAGGGTGCTGAACGGATCGACCATGGACAGTAGTCCGGAGTGCTGCGTTGTAAATGTTCCGGCCGGGGTCACTCGGTGGAGAGAAGGTTCTGGATGGAGGAGATGGCCTCGGCGGCGTCCGCCGTGTCTCCACGGTCGAGCGCGTCCATCGCCCGGTCGAGTTCGTAGGCGACCTGGTCGCGGTGAGGCACCTCGTTCATCTCGTCGAGGAGGACCGCTATCTCGGACAGCGCCTCGCCGACGTCCGTGGTGACCGCACCCGACCCGGTGGACGACCCGGACCCGTCCGTGCCCTGTCCGATGGCGTAGACGGCGGTGAGCCCGGCCAGCCCGATGACCACGAGGACGCTGCCGATGACGACCTCGGCGGTGAGTTCCGGTTCGAACAGGACGAGGTAGACCCCGACGAAACTCGCGACCGCGACCGCGATGAAGAGGAGCGACACCTGCTCGCCGGTCGTGAACGCGCCGCGACGCGTGACTCCGCTCATCGGGTCAGTCCCCCGGGACATCGAAGTCGTGGAACTGGCGGTCGTTCTCCGCCGACAGGATGTCGAGGGCGATGGCGGCGCCGTCCCCGACCGAGATGGCGGCCTGGATGCGGTTGTCCCGTGCGGTCCAGCCGCCGGCGTACGCACCGTCGATGGATGTCCGGCCGTGTTTGTCCGTGTCGACGACCCCGTCGTCGGTGAACGCGACGCCGAGGGCGTCGGACACCTCCCGGGCGTCGCCCTCGGTCAGCACGAGGTAGTCGGCGCGGTGCCTGTCGCCGTCGGCGGTCTCGACGGTGAACGTACCGTCCTCGTGGGCGGCATCCACGGCCTCGGCGTCGTGCAGCCGGGCGCCGTGGGATTCGCACTGGTCGCGGGCGATCTCCGCGAACTCCGAGCCGTGGATCTCCTCGATACCGAGGTAGTTGTAGAGGTACGCGTCGTGCAGGTAGGTCTCGTCCGTCCCGAGCACGTCCACGTCCATCCCGTTCTTGGCGAGGAGAAGTGCGGCCTGCAGCCCGGCGGGGCCGTCACCCACGATGAGGACATCGGTCATGTCCCGGTATTGCCGGTGCTCGTTAAAAAGTGATGCGGTCAGGGGGTATCCACTTAACGCTGGACCCCGCAGCCAGGGTCATGGGGTCGAAACCGGCATGGGCGGAGGACATCGCGCGGGAGCGCATCGCCATCCTGTTCGAGGAGGCGGACCGGGCGTTCCCGGAGCGGCCGGACCGCGCGGACCGGTACGTGGAACTGGCGCGGACCATCGCGATGACGTTCAACCTGTCGCTGGACCGTGCGTTCCGGGAGAAGTTCTGCAGCGACTGTTACGCGTACCTGCGGCCGGGCGTCAACGCGCGGGTGCGGGTGGACGGCGGGGTGCGGCGGGTGACGTGCGGGGAGTGCGGCCACACCGACCGGCTGCCGCTACACGACGAGTGACACCGCGTACCAGATGGCGAGGCCGGCGAGGGAGCCGGCGCCGACGACCGGGATGGCGGGGTAGAACTGCTCCCCGGAGAGGCGGGACATGAACAGGTAGAGGGCGGTGGCCGCGCCCATCATGGAGAGGAGTGCGGCGCCGGGGCCGAGCGGGCCGATGAGCGCGGTGGCGAACAGCATGGGGACGATGACGTCGCCGCCGCCCAGCACACCGACCCGGCTCCCATCATCGTCCGCGGGCTCCAGCGAGACCTGGCCGGGGTCGGACGGGCCGTCGGTGTAGGTGAAGCCCATGAACGTGTCGGTGGCCGCGCTCTCCCGGGCGAGCGTCACCATGTGGCCGCTGTACCGGACCGCGATGACATCGTAGACAGCGAGGAGTGCGTAGAGGATGGCTGCGGGGACGATGCCGATGATGCTGCCGAAGAAGGCGCCGGCGCCGGCGAACGGGATGGTGTCGAGGAGGTTCTGGAGGAGACGGTCCGGCACCTGCCAGCGGAGCAGGAGGACCGTGCCGGTGAGGACGAGTGCCGGGATGACCGGGAGCGCGGCGTCGAAGAAGATGAGCGTGGTCATGAACAGGGCGGTGAGGAACCACAGTTTGACGATGATGTCTGCCTTGAACCGGTAGAGCAGGAGGAGCAGGACTGTGGAGAGGCCGATGACGCCGAAGAACATGAGGCCGGCCTCCGCACCCTGGTACTGTGCGGCGGCTTCCTGCACCGCGACAGCCTCCTGCAGCCGGATGGCGGCGAGCAGACCGAGCATGTTGGCGATGAGGAAGAGCGCGGTGAGGAGCGTGGCGGACCGGGACCGGTCGGTCATCCGCTATCCCTCGCGTCCGTCCCGGGCAGGTGCATAGATATGGTATCGCGGGCACCCGTTTAAATCTTGTGCTGCTGTGGCACAGAAATAAATACGGGGAGACGTAGGACTGTGCAGGATGACGCTCGAGACGGAGATGGAGAACATCGCGGATGACGAGGTCGTCATCGTCACTGCGGACCCGGAACGGTACCGCGAGGTGATCAGCACCGTCGTCCGCGTCCTGTCGCGGGACGGGAAGCGGCCCGGCATCTACCTGACCGCGAACCTGCCGCACCAGCAGCTCATCGGCCGGCTCGAGGCCGACGGCGTACCGACAGCGGACATCCTGTTCCTCGACGCGGTGACGGAGAGCAGGAGCAGGGAGATCGCGGAGAACGCCATCGGGTTCGACTCGCCGGCCAACCTCACGTCGCTCTCGATCGCGCTGACGAACGCGGTCGATGAGATGGGGCCGGAGAAGCCGTTCCTCCTCATCGATTCGCTGACGACGCTATCCATGTACAACCCGACGCGGACGCTGACCGCGTTCTTCCACCACCTGACCGGGCGATCCCGGGACTGGGGGTTGACGGCGGCGGTCATCGCGGTCGAGGGGGAGGCGGAGTCGGAGCTGATGGCGAACATCCGCCAGATGTGCGACCGTGTCATCGAGGCGTGACGTGTCACCGGCGGAGGATGGTGGTGCGGAGCCGCCGGGCAGCGCGTCGCACCGTTGAGAACAGCCGTTCGCGGTCTATCGTCTTCTCGATGACCGGGATCTGCCGCTGCACCTGGTCCAGCGCGGACCGGTACTGCTCCATCCGTGTCTCGTAGACGACGGTCGAGATATCCTCGCGGTCGAAGTAGAGCTCCTGCGTCTCCTTGATCAGCGTCTTGACGGCCTCCTGGCGGGCCCGGAGGGTGTGGAGATCGGCGCGCATCCGGCGCAGCCGGTAGGCGTGGCCAGCGAGGCCGATGATGGCGAGGACCACGACGGCGAGCGGGGTGAGCCACCACCAGTTCGCCTCGACGTATCCGCGGCTGCGGGCGGCCGCGATGGCGAGTGCTGACCGTTCGGCCCGTGCCTGCTCCAGTGCGTTGTTCGCGGCGACCAGCGACTCGTCGGCCTCCGTGTACCGCTCCCTGTGGAACGCCTCCCGTGCCTGCCCGAGACGGGTCTCGGCCACCGAGGTGTTGATTCCGACGGACCGGGCCTCGTCGATGGCGATCTCGGTAGCGCGGATACGGTCCGACAGGCGGAAGGCGGTCTGCCGCCGCTCGGCGATGCGCCGGGTGTAGGTCAGCACGTTCGCATAGGTGAACCCCTCCCAGTTCAGGCCCTCAAGGGAATCGCGGGCCTCCTCGGCGAGGTCGCCGGAGGCGTTGGTCCGGAGGACCTGCGCGAAGTCGGCGCGGCGGAGCGCCTGGTTCGCCCTGACCAGTTCGTCCCGGACCGCCTCGGTGCTGAAGTTCGCGTCCTCCATCGCCGCGATATCCTCCTCCGCGGCGGCGATGGCGTCGACCGCCTCGGCCCGGGTCACCTCGTCCTGTGCGAGCCCGGGGACCCCCAGCAGGACCGCCAGCAGTGCGAGGACGGCTATCTTCCGTATCATCGCTGCTCCTCCAGCGTCTCCGCTATCTGCATCCGGATGAACTCCTGTTCGATCTCGGCGAGCCGGTCCCAGTATATCTCGACCTGCCGCCCGTACATCGCCTTGGTCACCGTCTCCGCCTCGAAGAACGCCATCTGCAGGGCCTCGATGTTGGACACGACCTGCTCCCGCTCCGTCTGCAGGTTCTTCGCGACCTGCTCGGGTTCGAGGAGGGATATGCGCCGGTTACGGAGCTTGATGCGTTCCTGCCGTATCTTCGCGATCCGCTCCTCGTGCTGGGCCATCCGGGCCTCGTACTGGTCCCGGCTCATGTCCTGGTCGACGAAGTACTCCTGCTGCGTGTCCTCCATGAGCGAGATGACCGTTTCCTCCTCTCCGTTGAGGTCGGCGATGCGGTCCGCGATCCGGGTGCGGAGGTACTGCCGGTAGCCGAGGATACCGAAGAGGATGGTCGCCAGCCCGCCGATGATCAGCATCCACCAGGTGGCGAGCAGGAAGTGGACCGGGTCGAACTCGCCGCGCTCCGCCTGGAACGCGAACCGGGCCTCGTCGGCGCGCTGGCGGGCGGTCCGGAAGTCTCCCCGTTCGGCGGCTGCCCGGGCGAGACGCATCAGCTCCTCGGTCTCCGGGAACCGTTCGGCCATCCCGAGGAACCGGCCGGTGAACGACTGCTCGGTGGAGATGTCCTGGCCGAGCCGGGACAGGATATCCCGGGTCTCCTCCGCGGCGGTCTGGAGCTCCTGCACCTGTCGGGCGAGCGAGGCGGCCTCGTCCCAGTTGTCGGACCGGAGCTCCTCCCGGGCCTGCTGCAGCAGCTGCCGGAGCTGCTCGGTGGAGTAGCCCGTGCCGTTGAGGCGGACGAGCGCCGCCTCCGCCTCCTGGATGGTGCGGTTCGCGTCCTGCTTGGAGATGGCGTGGACGACCACGGTGATGTCGCGGCGGCTGACCAGGTCCTGGTCGATGCCGGAGCCGCGGATGTCACCGGTGATGATGGCGGTGAGGCTGTAGGTGCCCGGTCCGAGGTAGCCGGGAAGCGACATGTCGGCGGTGAAGATGCGCTGCTCCCCGTACGGGATGATATCGAACCCTGCCGGACTGGTCGTGACGAACTGCGCCAGTTCGCCCTCGAGCCGGAGGTTGACGTCCCGGACCGTGGTCCGGTCGAAGATGTTCTCGAGGACGATGTTGAACGTCGCGTTCTCGCCGCGGAGGATGTCGACGCGGCGGGTGGAGTTGAGGAACTGCTTCCCGGTCAGCACGTTCCCGGTCGTCCCGCCGGCGCTTCCGCCATCCCCGCCGCCATCCGTCGGCTCCGTCGGTCCCGGCGTGGTGGTCGGCGACCCGATGGTGACGGTCCGGTCGAGACGGTCGCCGATGCCGCCCGAGGAGTTGGTGAGGGCGGACAGCGTCACGTCCCTGTCGTCGAACCCGGTGCCGACGTCGATGGTGATGGTGTTGGTGGCTGAGCCGCCGATGATGAGCGTGCCGATGGACCGGTTGAGCGTGCCGGACGCGAGGGAGAACTCGGATGGAAGGTCCCATGCGAGCCAGACCCCGGACGCTGACTGGGTCCCGACGTTGTCCACCCGGACCTTGTACGTCACCCCGGACTGGCCCTTCGTGACCTGGGAGGAGAACTCCTCGAGCGTGAGGTCGAGCAGCGGCCCGGCGACCTGCTGGATGATGACCTTCGAGTCGATGGTCTCGGTGCCGACGGTCGTGCCGTTCGCGTCGCCTGTGACCGTAGCGCGGAACGGGAACTCGGCGACCGGGAACCCGGTGGTGTTGGCGGTGACGTTGATGGTGGCGCTGCTGCCCGGGGCCAGGGTGATGTCGAACGGCGCCGAGTTGTTGAAGGATATCCAGGAGACGTTGCCGCTGGTCGACATGTCGAGCGGTTCGTCGCCGGTGTTGGTCATGGTTATCTCGCCGAAGTCCATGATGGGGTCGTCGGTGACGACGCGGGCCTTCGCGGTCGGGACGGTGTCGGTCACGGTGAACCCGGTCTCGTTCTCCACCTCCAGCGTGGTCGCACTGGAGGCGTTGGTCAGGCTGACGGTGTCGTTCGCCCAGACCCGGTAGGTCCAGTTGTCCGCCGTGTTGGGGGTGAAGTTGCCCTGGTAGCCGGTCCCCGCTGTGCTCGACATGGACCGGTTGGTCCACGTCGCGGTGGACGCGTTCCGGTACTGGAGGACGACGGTGTCGACCCCGCCGTCGTCGGAGACGTTCGCGGAAACGTCGATCCGGATGTCGACGTCGAGGTCGGCCGCGGTCGACGGGTCGTTCGTCACGTTCGCGATGTGGGGCGGCGTCACGTCCTGCACCGTGAACGTCGTCCGGGTGTCGTTGGTGTTGCCGGTGGTGTCGTCGGCGTAGAACCGGCACTGCACCGCGCCCGGTTCCAGCGCGGCGGCGGAAATGGTGTGGTTGGCCCAGTCGTCCGTACCCGTGAGCGCGACGGTGTGGTTGGTGAACGTGCCGGAGCTGTTCTCCTCGACGACGCCCGTCCCGAGTTCCACGTTGTCGGTCCACCGCGAGTAGCACGTCGCGGACGCGTTGTCACGCGGCGAGACGGGGTCGACGCCGGCAGCCTGGAACTTGGGCGGGGTCACGTCGTACGTGACGTGGAACGTCCCGGACTTCCCGGGGTTGGGGTTCGAGGCGGTGTCGTTCGCGTAGAAGACGACGGTGTGCGCGCCCTCGGACAGGCCGGGAGAGCCGATGGTGGCGTTCCACGACGTCTGCGACACGTTGCCCATGGAGACGTTGGCGCCGCCGTCCAGCGCGTAGTCCATGTACGACAGCGGCTCGTCCGATGTCACGTTGAGCAGGATGTCGCTGCTGTGGTACGATCCGTTCAGCGGGGAGCGGACGGTCAGGGTCGGCGGGGTCGTGTCCACCCCGGTCAGGTTGACGGTGAAGTACCGCGTCCCGCTCTTCCCCCAGTTGTCGTACGTGTCGTTCGCCCAGAACGTGATGTTGTACGTCCCGGTGGTGAGGCTCTTCAGCGTGGCGGAGAACGAGGTGGACGATACCTGGGACATGGACATGTTGTTGCCGCCGTTCAGCGAGTAGAACGCGTGGTCGGCGGCCTCGCTCGTGGTGATGGAGGCGGGGACGTTCTGCTGCGTATAGGTTATGTTGTCCGGATCGGTGATGGTGAGGGTCGGGCCGGTGGAGTCGGTGGTGTACGAACCGCTCTTCGGGCTTCCGGTGAACTGCTCGTTAAGAGCATCGTACGCGAAGGTGTACCAGGTATGGGTGGCGTCGTCCGTCTCGCTGTGGAACGTGCAGGAGAGGTCGCTGGTTCCGGTGGCGGCGCAGTAGGTGGTGGCGGTGCAGCCGGATCCGGTGGCGCTGCTCGTGTTGCAGACGAACAGGTCGAACTGCTGGCCGAGCGCGGTGTCGGGGTCGGAGGAGGTCGTGGTTATCTTGACCATGGAGCCGCCCTTGATGGTGGACGCGTTGTCCGCCGCAGCGGTCAGGGTGCCGCGCCGGTTGATGTCGATGGTCTGCGATACGAGGGACTGCTGGTTGCCGGCGTCATCGGTGGACCGGAACCGGAGGTAGTTGCGTCCGCGGTTCGAGGTGGTGAACGTGACGGACTGACCGTCGTCGATGGTCGTGGACGGGGTGCACGCGTTGGTGGTGTCGCGGCAGTAGAACGTGGACGGGTCCGCGTCCACGTTGTCGTTCTCCGAGAACGTGACCACGTAGGGCGGGGCGTGGATGTCGGTGTCGGCGTCGGTGGTGGTCGTCGGATCCGTCCAGTCCACGAGCAGGTCGGTCACGTCTATGTTGTTCCCGGCCGTGTTGCCGTTGCCGAGCGAGTCCCGGCAGGCGACGTAGTAGTCCGGGACGCCCTGCGGCGCGTTGATGTTGCAGGTGGCGGTGGAGCCGGAGACGCTGCACGTGTTGACCATACCGCTGTACGTGGTGTCGGTGGTGGAGTACCGGCAGGACATGCCGGACTCGCCCTCGACGATGACCTGCGTGTTGCCGTCGTCCACGCTGTCGATGTAGGTCGGGGCGGTGTCGCCGGCGACGGAGGTGAGGGTGAGCGACGGCGGGGTGGAGTCGGTCTCGAACGTGACCGACGTGGTCTTGGAGTAGAGACCCTGGCCGGAGTCGTAGACGCGGCAGTAGACCGTGTGGTTCGCGGTGTCGGTGGCGGTGTCGTACGAGCACTGCATGGACGGGGTCGCGTCGTACGGGTACGGGTAGCTGGTGGTCGTCTCCTTGCACACCGTGTTCGCGGACGTCGGCGCCTGGCTGGCCTCGGAGCAGAAGAACCGGAGGTTGTCCTGGTCGGAGTCGTTGATCCCGGACGGGGTGATGACCTGCTCGTTCCCGCCCTTGATGGGATCGGTGGCGGCGGTGACGCGGTCGAGCCGGGGCGTCACGACGATGGTCCGGTTCTTCGCCCACACCCGTGTCACACCGTCACGGAGCTCGGCGGAGAGGGAGATGGGGCCGTCGGTCGTCGTGTTGGAGAGGGAGATGTTCGCCTCCCAGATGTCGGTCGCCACCTCCGTGGCCTGGTACCGGCTCCCGTCGAGGAAGAACGTCAGGTTGTTCACGGGCTGCTCCTTCTTGGTCACCTGGAACCGGGCCCGCACCGTTTCCCCGAGCATGAACTCCTGTGATGCGTTCGGGGAAAGGAACGTGCCGTTGTACGGCAG
>CAZNTD010000045.1:0-3191 GCA_964575915.1 uncultured archaeon
TCCGGCGAGATCGTCGACCACATCGGCCTGGACGACTACAAGAGCCGGTCCCACGCCATCCGCTCCATCAACAACATCCTCCGCCGGCTCATGGAGCAGGACGTCGTCGAGCGGGAGCGGAAGGGCCGCACCTACCTCTACCGCCCGGTCGAGCGTTAGGTATTTAATGCTGCCACGGCAAGTCCGGTGTGATACACATGTCAGGAAAGATCCGTGGGGACGACCTTGTCGGAAAGACCATCGTCAGCGAGGAGAAGGGGCAGACGTTCGGTGAGGTCGACGATGTCAGCTTCGTGTCCGAGACCGGCGAACTGATGAACCTGCTCGTCGCCAGCGCGACGGCCCACCTCGATGACATCAACGTCGAGGAGGACAAGACGGGCCGGTACATGATCCCGTTCAGCGCGGTCAAGTCGGTCGGCGACTTCGTCATCGTCTCCCAGGACGACATCATCTAGAACAGGGTTCCGGGTAAGAAAGATAGCGGACGGGCACGGGGTCAGGCGTCCACGATGCCCTCGTCCGTGATCCGGAAGACCGCCTCTCCCTCTGGCAGGTACGGCGAGTCGACCAGTCGTGCCACCCGCTTGTCCTTCTTGCTCTTCCGCAGGTAGATGCGGAACGTCGAGTTGTGGCCCGCGATATGGCCGCCGATCGCCTTGGTCGGATCGCCGAACATCTGGTCCGGGTTCGACATGACCTGGTTGGTCACGATGACCGTCGCGTTGTACGCGGATGCCAGCTTCTTCAGCTGCTTCATGTGCTTGTTCAGCTTCTGCTGCCGGTTCGCGAGTTCGCCCCGGCCGACGTAGTCGGACCGGAACTCGCCGGTCAGCGAGTCCACCACGATGAGCCCGATGTCGTTGTCCTCCGCGATCTCCTGCGCCTTCTCGCCCAGGAGGATCTGGTGGTCGGAGTTGAACGCCCGGGCGACGAAGATGTTGTCGAGGACCTCCTCGGGGTCGAGCCCGCGGGCCTCCGCCATCTGCTGCACCCGCTCCGGGATGAACGTGTCCTCGGTGTCGATGAAGATGACGCCGGGCACCTCCTCGTCCTCACCGACCTCCTGCACGTTCACGCAGAGCTGGAGCGCGACCTGCGTCTTCCCGGAGCCGTACTCCCCGTACACCTCGGTGATGGACTGCGACTCGATGCCGCCGCCCATCAGCTCGTTGAACTCCTCGCTGCCGGTCGCGATGCGGTGCACCTGGTCCCGCTCCTCCAGCTTCTCGGTGCCGGTCGCGAACCCGTGGTCCAGCCGGTCGTGCGCCGCGCTGATGACGGAGTTCGCGGTCTTCTCACCGAGGTCGGCTGCCTGCATGAGCTCCGCCGCACTGGACGCGGCGATGGGCTCGAGGCTGCCGAACCCGGCATCCTTCAGCTTCTCCGCTGTTTTTTCTCCGACTCCTGGCAGGTCCGTGAGCGCGTGTTCGTTCGTCATGCTTCCACCGTGTCGAGCAGTTCATCGAGCCGGTCGCCCGGGTCCGGCACCGTGAGATCGTTCACGATCAGTTCCATGCTGTTGAAGAAGTCGTTGTACCGCGCCCGTCCGGTCACGAGCACGTCACGTCCCTTCACGCGTTCCGCGTGCTCCTGGACCAGCTCCGCGTCGCCGTCGAACTCGACGTCGGTCGCGTCCAGCAGCTCCTTCGCCCGGTCGCGGAAGTAGACCGTGCGGATGTTCCCGTAGCCGTCGTCCACGATGGCGGACAGGATGAGCGTGTCGTCCGGCTCCACCGTCCCGTGCTCGCCGCAGACCCAGTCGCCGTCCTCGTCCTCGACCTTCTTCCGGCACTCCGGGCAGGCCTTGTAGAACGGGCTGTCCGCGTAGATCTCGAGCACGGTCCCGTGGACCGTGTAGTTCATGTTCTCGTTCATGACCTCCGGGACGGTGGCGCGCTCGGCCTCCGCCGCCCCCCCGCCGCCCGTGGTCTCCTTCACCTCGCCGATGTCCTCGTCCAGCATCCCGATCTGGGTGCTGTCCCCTACCCGGAGCTCGACGTTCCCCCGGTTGTCCTCCCGGGAGTACGCGCCGGTGATATGGATGCTGTCGCCCTCGTCCATCTTCTCACCGACCTCCACCTGGTCGTCCCACAGCGTCAGCCGGAGCGTCCCGGTGGAATCGCCGAGGACGATGTTCCGGACCTTGCCGTCCTCCTCATCGCCGTCCCGCTCGAACGTGTTGATATCGGATATATCCACGACCTTGCACTTCAGATCCACGCGGTTCATGCCCGGGACGACGTTGTCGACGGTCAGCTCCGCCTCCTCGGCCTCGGACAGTTCCACGCCCTCCTCCCGGGCGATAAGGTGGGCCGCACCCTCCTCGGACACCAGGCCGGACAGCTCCTCGACCTTGTCCTGGATGCGCTCGCGGATGTCGTCCGCGTCGGTCCCGGACTCGTCGGAGATCTTCTCGATAAGCTCGTCTACCATCACGTCCTTCACTCGCAAGAAAGCTTTTTACCGGTGTCGTGCGCCGTCATTTTTCCGCCTGCAGGATGTCGTCCCCGGTGACCGCGGCCCGGCCGTCCTCCTGGGCGAGCGCCACCGCCTCCTCGGCGAGGTAGCCGATGTAGTTCTCCAGCAGCTCGGCCAGCTCCTCGGCCGCGGCGTCCTCCACGTCGGGCGCGCCCGCATCCCTGAGAAGCGTCCGCATCTGCTCCGGGGCCAGTTCCATGTCCACGTGGCCTGCTGCGAGAGTTAAATACCTTGCCGGAAGGAGCACCAAGTTATTTAATGGGCGGCCGCCAACCTTCATCCGGGGAGGGGCATGAAGGACCTCGAAGACGTCTTTTTGCACACCAAGCCGGCCCGGATACTGGTGGGACTGACGCGCGGGGACGGCGACAAGTACGCCTCGGTCCTGTCGAAGGAGGCGGACTGCACCTACTCCCACACCGTGAAGATCCTGGACCAGTTCGAGGCCCACGGCCTCATCGAGTTCACGAAGGACGGCCGGAAGAAGCTCATCGAACTGACCCCGGACGGCCAGGAGATCGCGGACCGGATGGACGACCTGGTCGCCACACTCGAACAGTAGTTCTGCAGGACATCTCCCGAGGAACATCGTTTCCACCACATGTTCTGTAATACATCTTTCGCGGCACACCTCTTGGTGGCCGCGTGAGTGTTCGGTTCCGAAGAACATTCATGGTGTTCGCACTGCACGAACACCCGTGGCGCCCGCG
>CAZNTD010000045.1:3291-8632 GCA_964575915.1 uncultured archaeon
GCGCCGGCAGGGGTGCGTGGTTCTTGCCGCATCTCCGTCCGATACCCGGGGTGGCGCGCCGGGAACATGCCGGTCTTGACAAGATCTCGCGGTCTTGCCAACGGAGCTGCCGAGCGGCCGGTTTTCCCACGAAATCGTGGTTTCCCCCAGGATGTCTGGCGCGCAAGCCCCCCCACTTCCCACCAGTATATAAATGTGAACGGTTTCGTCAACAGGGCCGCTCAGCGACCTGGCCCGATCGCCCCGCCCGGTAACTCCATCGTCAACAGTTGCCGATATCGGACACCTTATAAACGGGCCGGAATGGGTGTGCGCCGAGAGCGAACACTCGAGCCGTCCGATACCTGCGCCGCGACACATGTGCTTGACAACAACATCTTCCCGCGGGGAGTGTTCATCGCGGACGAATACTCCTGCTGTTCGTTCCGGCCGAACACTCATGCGCTGAACGGTGGTGCCGGGGACGATGTTCTGCAGAACACCTGTTCCGGGACAGGTGTCCGAACGTTCGGAGGTCACCCGGTCGCCAGCACCAGGATGGTGGTCCCGATGATGAGCACGATCCCGGCCAGCCGCCACAGGTTGAACTCCTCGTCGAGTGCCCGCCACCCCAGCAGGAACGTGAACGCCGGGATGGTCTGGGACAGCGCCCGGGACGTGATGACGTTGAACGTCGCGATGGCGTAGAGCATCAGCAGCCACTGCACCACCACGATGCCGGCCTTCGCGGTGATGATACCGGCGAGCCGCCGGTCGATGTGCGCGAACGACGGCCGCAACACCGCGTAGAGCACAAGCGCGATGCCTGCCGCGCGCACCCAGTAGAACGTCGGCACGTTGATGACCGCCCACTCTGTCAGCAGGTACCGTGTGAGGATGGTCGTCCCGCCGAACAGCGCCGCCGAGACGAGCACGTAGACGTTCGCTGGCCGCCGGATATCGTCCAGCAGGCTTGCCACGTGCTCCCCGGTCTCGATCATGTAGATGGACAGGACGATGCCGACAGCGGCCACGAGCGCGGCCGGTCCGAAGTGCGCCGGAAGGAGAAGCGGCGCCAGCAACGCTGTGAAAAGCGGAGCGAGAGCGTTCAGCGCGGTCGTCTTCGACACGTCCGCCAGCGCCAGCCCCTCGAAGAACAGCGCGTTCGCCGCCGCGTCCAGGACCACGAGCACGAGCATCGCCGGCACGACAACCGCCAGATCGCCCACGGACGCGAAGACCGGCGCGAACGGGGCCATGACCCCGAATATGGCTGCGAACGTCAGCACGGTCAGCTGCGCCGCGCCCGTCCGGTCGATGATCGCCTTCGACACCGTCGTCGCCACGGCCCCGAGGACCGCGGACGCGAGCGGGATGGCCGTGGCCGCGACGGACATGCCGCACCGTGCGGCCGCAACACTTAAGCCGGCTGCCGGCAAATACCGTCCCATGGCCCTGATGGAATCGTCCGACGACGTCCTGCAGCGCGGCGACGCCGCGCCCCGATTCGAACTCCCGGCGACCGACGGTGAGACCCGCTCCATCGACGACTTCGCGGACCGCGATGCGCTCCTCGTCGTCTTCACGTGCAACCACTGCCCGTACGCGAAGGCGAAGATGCCGGTGCTCAACGGCATCGCCGCGGACTACGACGATGTCGCGGTCGTCGGCATCAACGCCAACGATGCGGACGAGTACCCCGACGACTCGTTCGAGCGGATGCAGGAGCTCGTGGACGCCGGCACGGTCGCCTACGACGCCTACCTCCGGGACGAGGACGGGTCCGTCGCGGCCGCCTACGGTGCGGTCTGCACGCCCGACCCGTTCCTGTTCGTGAACGAGTCCGGTACCTTCCGGCTGGCCTACCACGGCCGGCTGGACGACGCCATGAACCCGGACGACGAGCCCTCCCGTCACATCATGCGCGAGGCCATCGATGCCGTCCTGGCGGGCGAGACGGTGCCGTTCGACGACATGCCGTCCCAGGGCTGCTCCATCAAGTGGCGGCCCGGGAACGAACCGGACTACTGGGACTGACGGGAGTTGACGAGATAGTAAACTTTATGCCGCTGCCCGTCGCAGTCGTCCCCATGCGCATCGACTACGACGACTGCTCGACCCGGATGAACGTGGACGCCATCCTCGACCAGGTGTTCCCGACCCAGGACACGTACCGTGCTATCACCCGCGACATCCTGCTGCTTTTCCAGGAGCAGGGTGAACGGGTGGAGGGCGCGAACGAACTCGCGGTCTCCCGCGCCGTCACGAAGCTGGAGGAACAGGGACACAACCGCCACACCGTCTACAAGGTGTTGCGCGAACACCTCGCACCGATGGGCATCGTCCAGTGGAACAAGTTCGAGGGATCGATCCAGCTGTCGACCAAGTTCGGGAACGCCCTGCGGAACATGTCGGTCTCGTGGAAGAACCTGGTGGACGCGCTGCAGTCCGGCGACTCGCCGATAGGGGACTAGCACGTCCGTCAGGCTACAACGTCACCTGTTCCACGTCGGTCTCGGGGTGCACGCGGATGACCTGGAGTCCCGTCTCCTCCTGGCCGTCTGCGGCCATCTCCGTCTCCACCACGCGGCAGTCTGCACACATCTTGGGGTTCACCTCTGTGTCGTGTCGGTCGTCCCTGTTACGGGACCGGTGGGCGACCTGCTTATAGGTCGCCCTCTTCGCCGGGGTCCACGGGAATCGGGTCTTGTAGCGGGGTCAGCCGGAACCGACCTCATCCCCCGCTACGCGTGCAGAAAGGAGACGATAATCTTGCCCCTAACCAGGTCCATCTGCATGTAGTCTGTGGCCTGGGTCGGGGCGGTCAACATCGTTACGTGACACACCGCACGCGTTCTATATAAATGTTTTGATTTCCCCGGCCGCATCGAACACCCGGCACCCCATTCCCGTCACTACTTCAAAGAAACGAAAATTCGCTGCGGCCGGTGGCTACCGGGTCGCGGCCCGCACATCCTCCTTCTGCACCGTCTTCCGGCCGGCATGCTCCGCGAACCGCATCGCGTCCTGCGCCAGCTCCGTCGCCTGTTCCTCCAGCACGTCCCGCATCGCCTCCACCGCATCGTCGGCGACCCGGTCCGCCCCGGCGTTCTTCATGACCCGCTTGATGGGGGCCAGCGGCATCTCCGCCATGCATCCCCCTGCGTGACGCCCGCTGAAAAAGGTTACTCCTCGTCGTCCGCGGTCAGGAAATCGATGCGCGACTCCAGCTTGTTCAGCCGCTCCGTCAGCCGCTTCCGCGTCGTCTCGAGACCGTCCGCCACCTCGTCCACCCGCCGGCCGAACGTCGACGCGTCCACCTTCCCGTCCACCGCGGCCTCCAGCCGCTCCAGCTCGTCCGACACGTCCTCCTCGACCGTCGCGAGGTGCTCCCGGTTCCGCTTGATCTCCCGCATGATCTCGCCGTACTCCTGCACCCGCTCCTGCAGGCGGGTCAGCACGTCCCGCTCCTCCTCCAGGTAGGCGACGACCTCGTCCTCCACGGTCCCCTTCAGGTCCCGGTGCTCCCGGCGCAGCCCGTTCAGCGCCCGGCGCAGCCGCTCCACATCGCCCGACGCCGCCTCCCGGCCGGATGACGCATCCCGGTCCTGCTGCTCCAGCTGCCGCACCCGCTCCGCGAGCCGGTCCACCCGCTTCCGCAGCGCCTCGTCACCGGAGTTCGACATCGATATCACCATCCACGACCGTCACGATGGCGTACCGGCCATCCATCGCCGCACCCGGGTTGACCACGACCGCGTCGCCCACCCGGTCCGTCCCCTGGGCCTCGTGGACGTGGCCGCAGACCATCAGCCGGATGCCGCCCTCCTCCAGCAACGCCCGCAGCTCCGGGTCGCCGGCCTGTTCCCCTTTCCCGGTCCGGTCGACCGCCGTGTTCTTCGGGGGTTTGTGGCAGACCACGGCCCGGTTCGCCGCCTTCGTCCTGTCCAGCAGCTGCCGGAGGATGCTGGCCCGTGCCTCGCCGTCCTCGTCCTGGTGCGCCCCGTACCCGACGAAATCGTACTCGCCGAGCGAGAAGATGTCCTTGTGCAGGTTCATCCGCTGCTGCACCAGCATCCGCAGCACGTCCTCCGGGTCCATGTTGCCCGGGACGGCCTTGACGAAGCCGGACCGGTCGGCCAGCAGGTCCACGACCTCCTCGGCCGTCGCCACCGCGTCCGCCTCCGTCGGGTCGGTGATGCCGCCCGCGACCAGGATCAGGTCGGTGTCCTGCTCCCGGACAAGGATGTCCCGCAGCTCGTCGACCGCACCGTGGATGTCCGCCAGAACGAGGATCCTCATGTCCCTGTGCTGCGGCTCGCCGCCATAAAAATCTATCGCGTTAAAAAATCTCCAGCCCGCACCCCGTCCCATGCCAACGGTCACCGCGACGGTGCTCGATGCGGACTACCGCCGCGACCCGCTCCGCGTCCGCCTCTTCTGCGTCGACGACCGCGGCGACCCGTTCATCGCGGTCGACGACACGTTCGAACCGTACTTCTACGCCATCCCGGACCAGGAGCTGGTCGGCGCGGCCGCGCAGGAGATCAGGGACACCGCCTTCGAGGTGAACGACGAGCCCGTCACCGTGAAACGGGTGGAGGAGGTGCAGCGCGTGGACGGCCGCGACGCCGTCACCGCCCTGAAGGTGGTCGTCGACGAACCGCCGCAGGTCCCGTCCATCAAGGACGGCGTCCTCGGCCTCGACCCGGTCGTGGATGCCCGGGCGTACGACGTCCCGTTCTACAAGCGGTACCTCATCGACCGCGACGTGACCCCTGCCGCGACGACCGACCTCCACGGCGAGTGGACGGACGGCGACCTCCCGGAACTCCACCTCTCCGACCCCCCGGAGCCCGGCCACGGCGACCCGGCCGACCTGTCCATCCTCGCGTTCGACCTCGAGGTGGTGGACGACGAGGTGGTGATGTGCAGCATCTACAGCGACGACCTCGAACGCGTCATCGTCTCCCACCCGGTCGATGTCGACTACGCGGAGACGGTGCCGGACGAGCAGGAACTCCTCAAGCGGTTCATCGACACCGTCCACGACGTCGACCCGGACATCGTGGTCGGCTACAACACCGACGAGTTCGACTTCGACGTGCTCCGGGACCGGACGGAGGAGCACGGCATGGAACTGGACCTGGGCCGCACCGGCGAACCGATGCGGTTCCAGCGCCGCGGCCGGTTCGCCGGCGCCCACCTCGAGGCCCGCGTCCACCTCGACCTCTACGCGTTCGTCGAGACCGTCATCTCGATGGGCCTCCAGTCGGACACGCTCACCCTGGACGCGGTCGCCGAGGAACTGCTGGGCGAGAACAAGGACGATGTCTCCTGGGACGAGATGCGCGAGTACTGG
>CAZNTD010000046.1:0-8268 GCA_964575915.1 uncultured archaeon
CGGTTGATGAGCTCGGTCAGGTCGGACGTGTCCGCCCCGGCCAGCTCGATCTGGATATGGGTCTTCCCGCCGACCGTCACCGGCCGGATCTGCATCTCCTGCAGTCCGAACGCGGAGATGCGGGTGCGGAGCGTGTCGATGGTCTGCTGGATCTCCTCGGATGTCACGTTGCCGCCCGGCCCCGGCTCGATGAGTACCCGGGCACCGCCCTGCAGGTCCAGCCCCTGCTTGATGTTCGTGTTGAGCACAACGTCCCCGTCCTCCGTCGTCCGGTACGGGTCGGTCACGTTGAATATGAGGAGGAACGAGACGGCAAGGGCCACGCCCAGGAGGATGATGCGCCAGTCCCGCTTCACGGCGTCCCAGTCCATCACGGCTCCCTCCGCGTGCGCGTGCATGTGCGTGTATCATTATACATGGAGGTTCACCGTTCGACGTACCACTTCAGGATGAACGCGTTTCCAAGCCAGGTGATGGGCAGGTCCGCCGCCAGTCCGATGATGATGACCATCGCGATCTGGTCGAGCGTCCCGGCGGTCCCGAACAGCCACAGCATGCCGAACGCCGCGATGGCCGCGAGCGTCATGGTCGACCCGGTCCAGATGGACGCCCAGATGCGCTCCCGCAGCGGTTCGTCCGACTGCTTGAGGACCCGGGTGGACAGGAGGATGTCCGTATCCACCGAGTATCCCAGGAGCATGAGCAGCGCCGCCAGCGACCCCAGCGTCAGTTCGATGCCGAGGATGCTCATCCCGGCCATCGCGACCAGGATGTCCGTCACGGCGGCGAAGATGACCGCCAGCGAGGGGACGACGGTGCGGAACGCCACGAAGATGACCGCGGACATGATGAGCAGCGCCACACCGGACCACATCTGCGCCTCCTGGAAGAACGCCGCCCCGACCGCCGACCCGAGGCTCTGGATGCTGACCGCATCGGTGTACTCGCCCTCGTACGCGATCCCGTTCGTCTCGATGATGTCCTGGACCTCGGCATCGTCGTACGACCGCTTGGTCTCGGCGATGATCCACCGGTTCCCGTCACCGGTCAGCGTCCGCACCGTGGCCTCCGGGAACGCCGCCTCGACGTCCGCCACGGCGACCCCGTCGGGCACCTGCACCTGGACCGAGGTGCCGCCGGTGAAGTCGATGCCGCGCTGCAGCGCCGGCCCCTCGGTGACGATGCCCTGTCCGAGGATGAGCAGCGCGATGAAAAGCATGGCGAGCGGGACCGCGAGGACAGCGGTATCGTACTCGTACACCCTGTCGTACACGTCCCGGATGGTGGTATCCATAGCCATCAAGAGCCCTCGGACAGTTCCGCTGTGGAACGAATTAATTTAAAGGTAATAGCGAAATCCCGCTCCATGACGCTGGAATCGCTGCGGGACCGCATGGATCTCGCGGCGCTCCGTGATTCGACCGATGAACGGTACCTCGCCGGCCTGGGCCTGGTGTTCGCGTTCGCGCTCTGGATCCGTCTCATCCCCCGGAACGCGATGGAGCACCTGCAGGCGCTCGACCCGTACATGATCGCCCGGATGTCCCAGTCGGTCGTGGAGAACGGCCACATGCCACTGGTGGACGCGTGGCGGTACTTCCCGTTCGTCACCCCGACCTGGCGGCTCAACCTCGGCGACATCTACATCCCGGCATACCTCTACAACCTCGTGGAGCCGTTCGGGGTCGACTTCATCACCTGGGCGCAGGTCTACCCCGCGCTCGCCGGCGCCGCGATGGTCGCCGCGATGTACTTCATCGGCAAGGAGCTGTGGGGACGTGACGCGGGCCTCCTCGCCGCGTTCTTCCTCGCCGCCTCCCCGGCCGTCCTGCACCGGTCCTCCGCGGGCTGGTTCGAGAAGGAGCCCCTCTCCGCGTTCCTCATGTTCGTGTCCATCTACTTCGTCGTCCGGGCGTGGAAGCGCGAGTCCTGGACGAGCGGCATCCTCGCCGGCACCGCGTTCGGCATCGCGTTCACCGCGTGGGGCGGCATCCGGTTCCTCACGCTGTTCTACCCGCTCGTCGCGTTCTCCGTCGCGTTCATCGACGAGGACATCGAGCGGCTGATGGCCGCGTTCACCCCGACGCTCATCATCGGCCACCTGCTCGTGGCCATCCTCAACCCGGCGCGGTGGACGGTGCCGAACGACACGTTCATCCTCGGCATGGGCGTCCTCGGCCTCATCTGGGCGCGGTACGCGGTGGAGGCGCTCGACCTCGTGCCGGAGGAGCGGCTGTCCACCGTCACACCGGCCCTGACGGTCGTGGGCGGCATCCTGGCGTTCCTCTCCCCGCTCTACTCCCAGACCCTCGCTGGTTACGTGCAGTCGGCCATGGCGAAGGCGCTGCAGAGCAGCTCCGCGGTCGTCGCATCGACCGTCGCCGAGAACCAGCCCGCGTCCGCCTCCCAGATCATCGGGTCGCTCGGCGCGCTCAACGCTGGCTCCGTCATCCCGATCGCCGGCACCGGCATCACCGAGTTCTTCTCCGGCTGGACGTTCGCGCTCATCGGGACGTCCCTCCTCCTGCTCGTCCTCTCCGGGATGCTCGCCAAGAAGTACCTCGGTATCGACACCGTCTCCTCCCGAACCGCCTACGCGGCGTTCTTCGGCACGTTCGTCCTGTTCATCAGCGTCGCCCTGTTCCTCATCCCGGGCAGCGGGCTGACCGCGTTCGTCTTCGCGTTCGTGGTCGTCCTCGCCGGTGTCGCCGTCCTCATGGTCGCGCCGCCGGAGGGGATGCGGGAGGTTCCGATGCGGTGGGAGCTCATCATCCCGCTCCTCTGGATCCTCTCGACGCTGTACGGTGCCTCGCAGCGGTCCCGACTCCTCTTCCTGACCGCCCACCCCGTGGCACTCATGGCCGGCTACGGCCTGGCCGCGGGCATCCACGAGGTCCGCCGATCCGAGCTGTGGGACATCGCATCGGAGAAGGTCTCCGCGGTCGACCCCGCACTCGCGTTCAAGACGCTGGTCGCCCTCTTCCTCGTCCCGGTCATCATCTTCAACGGCGCGGCCGCGTTCGGCATGGCGCAGTCCATCGGCGGCTCCCCCAACCCGCTGTGGATGGAGAACCTCGAGTTCATGCGGGAGGAGACCCCGGTCGACTCGGTCGTGCTCTCCTGGTGGGACTACGGCTACTGGTTCGAGACCATCGGTGGCCGCGCAGCCATCGCGGACGGCGGCAACCTCCAGTTCTACAGTGATGCCACGGACTACAAGATCATAAACTGGCCGCTCGCCGACTTCCTCACGTCGGATGACCCCGCCGCGCACATGGACTGGCTGGACAACCTGTCGGTCGACTACGTCGTCCTCGACAGCACGATGATCGGCAAGTACTCCGCGGTCTCCACCATCCACAACCGCGGGAACAGCACCACGTCGCTCATCACCGCGGACTGTCGCACGCAGAACGGCCGGTGCGCGACAACCCGCGCCTCCGACAACCGGACGTACATCCCGTACCGCGACTCGCAGACCGGGACCGAGTTCCTCGCCCCGATCGCGCAGCGCGGGGACGGCATCGGGTTCGGCGGCACCCCGCTGCTCCGCACGCAGCAGGGGACCGCCCCGGTGGCCAACGTCTGCACGTCGCAGGGCGTCATCCCGACCGCGGACGACAACGAGTCGGCGCTGCCGGGATGCGTGGCGTTCCACCCGTACCGCCAGCATCAGACCCTCGTCTATATCCCCGAGGAGGCGATGCGGTCCACGCTCGTCCGGCTCTACATCATGGATGCCCACGACATGCCCGCGTTCGAGGAGGTCTTCGACAACGGCTTCGTGAAGATGTGGAAGGTCGACACGTCGGGCAGCGCGGGGTGACCGTATGCTGACAGTCCTGCTGGCTGCCCTCGCGGCCCTCATCGCCACGCTCGTCCTCACCCCGCAGGCCATCCGGTTCCTCGCGGACTCGGGCATCGTCGGCATCGACCAGCAGAAGCGTGACACCCCGACGCTCCCCACGTCGGGTGGCGTCGCTGTCCTGTTCGGGTTCCTCGCCGGCCTCTCCCTCTTCATCGGCCTGTCCACGTTCGTCCCCGGCGTCGCCCCGGTCGACATCGACCTCCTGCTCGCCGCGCTCTCCGCCACGTTCGTCATCGGCCTCATCGGCCTCATCGACGACATCCACGTCGACCGCGACGGGGTGGAGGACAAGGGGAACGAGCAGGTCCGTGTCGGCCTGGCGCAGAAGTACAAGTACGTCGCCCCGGTCGTCGCCGCGCTGCCGCTCATGGCGGTGCGCGCCGGGGAGACGACGATGCACTTCCCGGTGCTCGGCCCGGTCGCGTTCGGCCTCCTCTACCCGCTCGTCCTCGTCCCGGCAGCGGTGACATGCGTGGTCAACGCGACCAACATGCTGGCCGGGCAGAACGGGCTGGAGGCCGGGATGGGCATGGTCGCCCTGGCCGGGGTCGGCACCTTCGCGGCGGTGCAGGGCCGGCTGGAGGGGGCGGCCATCGCGCTCACCATGGCGGCCGCTCTCCTCGGCTTCCTCCGGTACAACGCCTACCCGTCCCGCATCCTGCCGGGTGACTCCCTCACCTACGCGGTCGGCGCCGCCTACGTCTCCGCGATCGTCATAGCCAACATCGAGTTCTTCGGCGTCGTCGTCTTCCTGCCGTGGATCATCGAGGCGTTCCTCAAGCTGCGGTCCCGGTTCCAGGCGTCCTCCCTCGGCGACCTGCAGCCGGACGGCTCCCTCGCACCGCAGCACGATGCGGTATACTCGCTCACCCACGTCCTGATGCGGTTCGACCTGACCGAGAAGCAGCTTGTCATCGCGGCGGTGCTCGGGGAGGCGCTCCTGGTCGTCCTCGCGCTCGTCCTGTTCCTCTGATCTAGTCCCGGTAGAACGCCATCGTCTTCCGGATGCCCGCGTCGATATCGACCTGCGGCTCCCAGCCGAGCAGCTCCGCCGCCCGCGCGTTGTCCGCCTTCGTCCGCATCACCGGGTTGTCCTTCGGGTTGTCCACGAACCGCGGCGCGATGTCGGTGCCGAGCGCCGCGTTCAGCTTCTCCACGAGGTCGCCGAGCGACGTCTCCTCCCCGGTCCCGAGGTTGATGACCGTCCCGGACACGTCGGATTCCGCGGCGAGGATGTTGCCGCGGACGATGTCGCCGACGTAGGTGAAGTCCCGCGTCCGGCTGCCGTCCCCCCAGATCTCGGGGCGCTCCCCGTCCATCAGCTTCCACATGAACTGGGAGACGAGGTTGGCGTACGACCCCTTCGCCCGCTCCCGCGGGCCGTAGACCGAGAAGTACCGCAGCCCGACCACGTCGACGTCGTACGCCGCGTCGTAGACGTGGGCGTACAGCTCCCGCGACATCTTGGACGCGGAGTAGAGGTTGACCGGGTCGACGTCCATCGTCTCGGTGTGCGGCGGCTCCCGACTGCCGTACATCGAACTCGTGGAGGCGTACACCACCTTCTCCACCATGCCGTCCCGCGCCGCCTCCATCACGTTGACGAAGCCGCGGATGTTGACATCGGCACCCGCCGCCGCGTCCTCGACGTGCATCGGCGCCGAACTCCGGGCGGCGTCGTGGAACACCACGTCCACGCCGTCGCAGCAGTCCCGCACCGTTTCCCGGTCCCGGACATCGCCCTCGACGAACGTGATGTCGTCCATCACCGGCTCCAGGTTTTCCCGCGTCCCGAGGTGGAGGTCGTCGAGGACGACCACCTCGTGTCCCTGCTCCACCAGTTCGATGGCCAGGTTCGACCCGATGAACCCGGCACCACCGGTCACAAGCGCTTTCATATGCATATCATCCTCTCATCCGACGTCCCGCCACTCCCCGTCGTAGACGTAGCCGGTCAGCTGGCCGTCCCGCGCCAGATCCTCGAACAGCGCCTCGATGTCCACCGCGACCTGCTCGTCCCGCGGCGGGATGCGGTCGAGGAACGCCGGTTCCACGAGGTAGATGCCGGCGTTGATGAGGTGGGAGAACGACTCGTCCGGCTTCTCGGTGAAGCCGACGATGCGGTTCCCCTTCATCCGGACCACGCCGTAGTCCGCCGCGTCGCTGACCGTGGTCAGCGCCATAGTCGCCAGGCCGTCCCCGGCGTCGTGCGCCTTCCGCATGTCCCCGATGTCCACCTCGCAGAGCACGTCGCCGTTCATCACGAGGAACGTGTCGTCCGGCCGGCCGACCTCCCGCAGGGCCCCGGCGGTCCCGAGCGGTTCCTCCTCGATGAGGACCTCCAGCGCGAACTCCCGGCCGTCATCCACCGCCTCCGCGACGGCCGGGTCGCCGGTCGCCACGATGACCCGGTCGACCCCGGCCTCCTCCAGGTGGTCGAGCGCGTAGGCGATGACCGGACGGCCGTTGATAGGGATGAGACAGTCGCTGTCCGGTCCGCCGCCCAGCACGACCGCGGTCGACACGGACTCCCGCGCGAGGTGGTCGCGCAGGATCTGCTCGATGCCCTGCGACCGGTTGTCGATGCCCTCCCGTTCCAGCCGCCGGTCGACCCGGTCGATGACGTCGCGGTCCAGGGTCAGCGAGACCCGCTCCTTCACCATACCAGAACGTATTACTCCGTATTATTAAATAGTGTCGGTGGGTGTGCGGCAGGCATTTAAACCGGGCGCGGCCAGTTCGGCCCATGGACGTCGCGGACCACGGCGAGCTACTGGTCGTCCGGCTCGACCCCGGCGAGACCGTGCTGGAATCGCTCCGGACGCTCCGCCGCGACCACGACCTGGACGGTGCGTTCGTCACCGGGATCGGCGCGGTGGACCGCGTCACGCTCGGCCATTACGACGTCGAAACCCAGGACTACCGCGAGGACACCCGTGAGGGACAGTTCGAGGTGACATCGTTCGTCGGCAACATCGGGCCGGACAAGATCCACGCCCACATCACGGTCGGCGACGAGGACTACCGGACCCTGTCCGGCCACTGCTCCGGCGCCCGGGTCTCGGGCACGTTCGAGCTGCTCGTCCACCGCACCCCCGCGACACTGTCCCACCGCCACGACACCCGGACCGGGCTCGATGTCCTCGACCTGTAGGTGGGACCGGTGGTGACCGGCACGGCGCTCCTGCAGCAGGTCGTCCTCGCATTCGCGCTCGGCGCACTGGTCGGCCTCGAACGGGAGCGGTCCCCCGGCAAGAAGTATGCCGGACTCCGCACACTGTCCCTGTTCTGCGGGGCGGGCCCGCTGTCCGTCGCCGTCGCCGAACGTGCCGGCTCCATCCTCCCGGTCGCGATATACCTGCTCCTGGGAGCGGCGTTCGCGTTCGCGGTCCTCCACCTGCGGATGCGGTCGGAGCAGCAGGAGCTGGGGCTGACCACCTCCTCCACGGTCTTCCTCATCGGCCTCGTCGGCGTGCTGGTCGGCTACCAGGAGCACTTCGTCGCGGTCGCCATCACGCTTATCGCGGTGTTCCTCCTGGCGGAGAAGCAGATGCTGCACCGGTACGCGAACATGCTGACCCCGGACGAGATATCGGACGCGGTCGCGGTCGGCATCCTCGCGCTCGTGCTCTACCCCATCCTGCCCGAGGGCGCGGTCGACCCGTGGGGCGTCCTGTTCCTCCGGCAGGCCCTCCTGTTCGTCATCTTCATCCTCCTCGTCCAGTTCGCCGCGTTCGTCGCGTTGAAGCGGTGGGAGAGCAACATGGGCTTCCTCGCGTCCGCCGGGCTGGGCGGCATCGTCTCCTCCCTCGCGGTCGTCTCCACCCTGACCGAGATGGCGTCCCGCGCGGACCGGCCGGGCGAGGTCTACGCGGCCGCGATGGCGGCGAACGTGACGATGCTTGCCCGGAACCTCGCCATCGCCGCGGTCATCGCGCCCGCCGCCCTGCCCGTCCTCGCGGTCCCGTTCGCGGTCGCCATCGGTGTCGGCGTCCTCGCCGCCCTGCTCTTCACCCGCCGCGCGGCCGACGCCCCGACCCTGCCGCACGCCCGGGAGTCCCCGCTGTCGTTCCGCCGGGCGTTCCGGTTCGGTGTGATGTTCCTCGCCATCCTGATGCTGGCCGAGGTCGCGTCCCAGCAGTTCGCCGCGGCCGGCCTGTACGCCTCCGCGTTCATCGGCGGGGTGGCGTCGTCCACCGCGGTCGTCGCGTCCGCCGCCGCCCTGCTCACCGCCGGGACCGTCCCGACCACGGAGGCGGCCGCGATGGTCGCCATCGGCACGGCCGCCAGCATCCTCACCAAGCCGGTGTTCACCGCGTACGGCCGGTCCTGGGAGCTTACCCGGGCCATCCTCCCGCCCTCGGTGGCGATGGTGATGGGCGTCCTGCTCGTGCTGCTGT
>CAZNTD010000047.1:0-8193 GCA_964575915.1 uncultured archaeon
CCGCCGGCTGCCGCGACCGTCATCATCAGTAACAGGACGATGGCCACGACCGGCGTGATTCCGCGGCGGAACATGGTCTATCACGTATCGTTGCTGATTAAAAAAGAGGCAGGATGAGGGGGTGCCGTGCACCCCCGGCGGTCCCCGCAGTGTTCTTGCGCGACCGAGCACTGCCGGTGCGAGGAGAGGGGAACTACGTCAGTAGTTCCTCGCGAAGTACGCCACTTCTTCCGCGTCCTCGCCGCAGACCGCGCACTGGCCGTCGACCGCGCCGGGCTCGAGCGGGACCATGACGATCTCGGCGTGGACCGCTTCCTTGATGGGCTCCTCGCAGGACTCGTTCCCGCACCACGCCGCTTTCACGTAGCCGCCGTGCTCCCGGATGGTCTCCACGATCTCCTGCTCGGACTCGGCCTCGCGGACGTTCTCCTGCTGGAACGATGCCTGGGATTCGAGCATCTCGTCCTGCATCGCGTCCAGCTCGTCGTCCACGTACCGCTCGATGTCGGCGAGCGCGACCGTCTCCTGCTCCCCGGTGTCGCGGCGGACCACGGTCACCTCGCCGTCCTCCACCTCGTTCGGCCCGATCTCGATGCGGAGCGGCACGCCCTTCTGCTCCCACTCGTTGAACTTGTAGCCCGGGGTGCGATGCTCCCGGTCGTCCACCTCGACGCGGAACCGGTCCAGCCGGTCGTCCAGATCATCCGCGTAGTCCAGCACCCCCTCCTCCGACTGGCGGATGGGGACGATGACGACCTGCTTCGGGGCGATGCGCGGCGGCAGCACGAGGCCCTGGTCGTCGCCGTGCGCCATGACGAGCGCGCCGATGACCCGGGTGGAAAGCCCCCACGAGTTGGTGTGGGCGTACTGCTCCTCGCTGTTGCTGTCGGTGTACATCACGTCGTACGCCTCCGCGAACTTGGTGCCGAGGTAGTGGGACGTGCCCGACTGGAGCGACTTGCCGTCCGGCATCAGCGCCTCGATGGTGGTCGTGGTCACCGCGCCGGGAAACTTGTCGTGCTCCGGCTTCCGCCCCTTCATGACGGAGATGCCCATCACCTTCTCCAGCAGGTCGGCGTACTGGTCCAGCCGCCGGTGCACTTCCGTCCGCGCCGACTCCTCGTCGGCGTGAGCGGTGTGGCCCTCCTGCCAGAGGAACTCGCGCGTCCGCATGAACGGCCGCGTGTCCGACACCTCCCACCGGACCACGTTCGCCCACTGGTTGAGCAGCAGCGGCAGGTCACGGTAGGACTGGATCCTGTCCGCGAGGTACGGCGTGATGATGGACTCGGATGTGGGCCGGACCGCGATGCGCTCCTCCACGTCCTCGGTCCCGGTGTCCTCGATCCACGCCATCTCCGGCAGGAACCCTTCCAGGAGTTCGGCCTCCTTCTCCAGGAACTTCTCCGGGATGAACAGCGGGAAGTACGCGTTCTGCACGCCGTCCTCCTTGATCCAGCCGTCGAACGTGTCCCGGATGCGCTCCCAGATGGCCATGCCCCACGGCTCGATGATCATGCAGCCCGCGACCGGGGAGTAGTCCGCCATCTCCGCCTTCCGCACGACCTGCGTGTACCATTCGCCCATGTTTTCGTCCTTGCTCGTCGTGATACCGAGTTGCTGCTTGCTCATCGTCGTTCGACCTCGCGTTCCGTCCCGTCGTCCACCTGCTCGTAGCCCAGTTCCTCCTCGAGGTACCGCACCGCCGAGTCGAGGTCGCCGTTCCGCGTCACGACCCCGTCCGCCTCGCCGCCGACCGCGTACCGCGGCTCCCGGCAGGACACCCGGAGCGCGTCGCCGTCGTGCCGCCACCACTCCACGTGGTGCGGCGCCATTGAGAACGGGGCGTCGTCCCCGTTCAGCACGATCTCGCCGTGGTACTCCTCGACGCCGGTCCCGGCGGGCGGCCGGTAGTGGACGTTCCGCTCCCACCCGGCACCGAGCTGCTCCTCGATGGCCGCCAGTTCGTCCGCACCGATGGCCGTGTCCGGTGACATCAGTAGAGTCCACCTCCGTCGGGAACCTCCTCGGTCGGGGTGACCAGCACCGGGTTGCCGTCGTCACCGGGGACGCCGAGCGTCAACGCTTCGGACTCGAAGCCGGCGATGTTCACCGTTCCCAGGTTGACGGCGCACAGCACCTGCATCCCCTCAACGTCTTCGGGGTCGTGGTGGTAGCCGAGCTGCGCCGCTGATTGCACCGTCTCCTCGCCGGTGTCGATGACGAGTTTGTGCATCTCCGGCTTCCGGGGCTCGGGGAACGCCTCCGCTTCCAGGACGGTCCCGACCCGGACTTCAACGTCGAACGGGCTTTCTGTCATATGCATATCACCAGTTGGTCTCGTCGATGCGGTGCAGGTCCACGTCGAACTCGCCGGCGAGGTGGTCGCCGAGCGCGTGGACGCCCCACTTCTCGCTGGACGTCTCCTCCAGCGTGACCAGTTTCAACCCTTCCTCGTGGGCGTAGATGTCCCCGGCGAACATGGAGTTGCCGGTGACGTAGACGTCCGCACCCATATCGGCTGCCTCCTGCAGCAGGTCGACGAGCACGCCGCCACCCCCGCCGACGACCGCGACCGTCGCCCCGTCGGCCACGTCAAGGTCGCCGTCGTGCCGCCCGGAGCCGTCGACCACGGTGTAGTCGTCGATGTCCGCAAGGCGCTGGACGAACATGTCCGCGTCGGCGATGGTGCCGATGCGGCCGACCTCGCCGCCCGCGTGGACCCCGAACGCGTCCTGCACGTCCACCCCGAGCCGCTCCGCGAGCACCGCCGACACGCCGTAGCCGTCCGCGCAGTCGAGCGGTTCGTGGGCGATGTACCACGTCATCCCCGCGTCCCGGATGCGCTGCTTCTTCTCCGCCAGGTGGTCGGCGTCGAACCGCTCCCAGCCGCCGTGGTGGGAGATGACCAGGTCCGCATCCGCCTCGTCCGCCTCCGCGATGGTCTCGAACGTGCAGTTCGTGCACAGCGCCACCGTCTCCACCGGGCCGCTCCCGGTGACGAGCGCACCGTTGAACGAGGAACCGTCGGCGTCGTTGAAGTGCGCCACGTCCAGCTCCTCGTCGAGGTACGCGATGATGGTGTCGTGGTCAGTCATGGCCGAACCCCCGTGAGAACGGTGCGCCGGTGGACGGTGCGGCGGCTGTCAGAACGCTGCTGCCGGCCGCGGAACACATCCACCCGCCATTATCACATACATGCTCTCCGGCCACAGACTTAAAAATCGCTCCCTAGTCGCCGAGGACCTGCCCTGTCCCCTGCGGAACGCCCCGGATGACCCGGTTCCCGTCGACGATGGTCGTCGGGACGGTCGAGATCTCGAACTGCTCCGCCTGCACCTGGCCGGCCTCCGTCGTGATGTCGTGGGCGACCAGGACGATGTCGTCCTCCTCGCTCACCAGCTCCTCCAGCACGTGCTTCGCGCGCTGGCATGCGTCGCTGTCCGGCGTGTAGAAGAACTGCAAAAGACGCATATCCCATGATGGCCCGTCATCGCTTAAATACGTTACGCCTCGAGCCACGCAAGGCTTATAACCCCGGTCCCATCATCCTACCGTATGGTCGACTGTCCGGACTGCGACGCCAGGTTCGACACCGAGCGCGGCCTCGAGATCCACCGCCGCATCGACCACCACGTCCCGGAGGACGTGGAGGACCCGCACGGGGAAGGCGGTATCGGGGCGCTTCTCGTCGATTCCTGGCGCAACCCGCGGTTCGCGTTCCTGCTCGGTGCACTGGTCGGCGTCCTCCTGGTCGGGACCGTCGTGTTCTCCGCACCGTCCGCGTTCCTCGGGGATTCCGAGGAGCAGATCGCCGCGAACGTGGTGCACCATTACGAGTCGCGCGCCCCGCCCACCGCGACGTACGAACTGGGCGGTATCGACCGGCTTGACACCGGGATGTACGCCGTGACCCTGGAGGTCACGGCCGCCGGGACGACCACCGAGGAGACGGTCTACGTCACCCCGGACGGCACCCGCCTGTTCGAGTCGCCGCCGCAACGGGTGCAGGCGGACATCGGCAGCCTCTCGGGAAGCGACTGACCGGACGGTAAGTTTATCACGTTCACCACCGGATGTCCCCGCATGGATATCGCCATCGTCTCCGACACCCACTTCGGGTTCAAGTGGGGGGAGGAGCGCGGCCGCGACGCGTTCGACAACGCCCGGGAGGCGTTCGAACGGACGCGGGATGCGGACGTGGTCATCCTGCCCGGCGACATCTTCGACCGGAAGGTGCCGAAGCAGGAGGTGCTCGGCGAGGCCATCGACCTGTTCAACATCTACCGGGAAGGCGACTGCACCGTGGAACTCACGCAGGAGAGCGACGTGGACCACGACTTCTCCGGCACACCGGTCGTGGCCATCCACGGCACCCACGAGCGCCGCACCCGCGGCTTCACCAACCCCATCGAACTCCTGGAGAAGATGGACTACCTCGTCCACCTCCACACCGAGCGGGTCGTCTTCGAGAAGGACGGGGAGAAAGTGGCCATCCACGGCATGTCGGGCGTCCCGGAGCGGTACGCCCCGATGGTCCTGGAGAAGTACGCGCCCGAGCCCGTCGAGGATGCGTACAACATCTTCGTGTTCCACCAGTCCGTGAAGAACCTGGTGTACACCGCCCCGGACCACGACGTCCTGACCATGGAGCACCTTCCCGACGGGTTCGACCTGCTGGTCGACGGCCACATCCACTGGGCGGACCTCGACCACCTGGACTCGGACCGGCCGCTCGTCCTGCCCGGCTCCACCGTGACCACCCAGATGAACAGGGTGGAGGCCGAGGTGCCGAAGGGGTTCCTCACCGTCGACACCACGAGCGACGAGGTGACGTTCCACGAGCTCGACGCACCGCGCACCCTCTACCACGAGGACATCGACGTCTCCGGCATGTCGTCCGCCGAGGTCCTCAACGCGGTGCGGGAGCGGATGGAACCCATCGCCGCGGCGGACCACGAGAAGACCCCGCTCGTCCGGCTCGTCATCCACGGCGAGACCTCCGCCGCCGTCACGAAGACGGAGATCCGGGAGGCGTGGGGCGACGACGCCATCCTCTCCCTCACCCTCCGCCTCGACCGGGACCCCGGCGGCATGGCGCTCGACGGTGCGGTGGACGACGGCAGGAGCATCGCCGAGATCGGCCGCGACCTGCTGCGGGAGAAGACCGGTGCGGACATGGCCATCGACGACCTGTTCGACGTGCTCGCGGCCGGCGACGTGGACGCCGCCCTGGACCAGGTGGAGGCGATGGACGTCGAGGTGCCGGAGCGGGACGCGGACGGCGCGGCGGACGCGGCGGAGAGCGGGGACGCTCCGGACGGCGGGGAGGGTCAGGGTTCCGGGGACGGGAAGACCCTCGCAGATTTTTCGTAGATAGCTAGTCGCGGGGGAAGACGACCGTCCGCGTCACGCCGTGCGGCACGTCCGTCCGGCGGTGCGTCTCGACCGCGTCACGGATCTCCTGCCGCACCGCGTTCCGCGCGACCCCGTCCCGCACCACCTGGCCCGGCGACCGGTCGTCACGGCCACGGAGACTGTCGTACACGTCGCGGACCAGGCTGTTCCCGGAGATGTCGATGGACCGGTCCGTCTCCCCCATGAACCGGAGTTCCCGGCCGTCGTCCCCGACGCGGACCTGCAGGTAGTCGTACGGCGCGGTCGTGACCCCGGCCCGTCGCAGCCGCCGCTCCACCGCGGCACCGACCTCGGAGTTCCGGGTCCGCGACGGGGCGTCATCCCGCAGCGCGTCCCGGACCGCCCCGTACCGCTCCCGGATGGCGCCGTACACGTCCCGGGCACCATCGGTCATCCCGTCGTACTGCCCGGTGGTGAGGGAGTCGACGATGCGCTGCTGCGCAGCGTCCTGCTCCTCCCGCGTCGGGTCCAGCAGCTCCTGCAGTTCCGTGCTCATACGTTCCGCTGCGCGGCGAACGTTATAAACCGTACCCGGCCCGGCCAGCGATTTAAAGCTCCCCGGCAAGGGTTCTCCCATGATTACGCGGGTCCGCGTGGAGAACTGGAAGTCCCACCACGAGACCGAGATGACGTTCTCCGGCGGCGTCAACGTCCTCGTCGGCGAGATGGGAGCCGGTAAGTCGTCCGTGCTTGAGGCTCTCACGTTCGGCCTGTTCGGGACCACGCCTGCCATCCGCTCCAACCGGGTCAACCTGGACGGGATGCTGCGTCGCGTGCCCTCCCCGGTGGACGAGGCGGTCGTCGAGGTCGACATCGCGCTTGACGGCACGACGTACACCGTCCGGCGGGAGATCGAACGGGGGAAGGGCGTCACCACCTCGGAGCTGCGCGCTGACGGCGAGCTGGTCGAGGCACCGCAGACGACGGAGGTCACCCGCGAGGTGGAGGAGCTGCTCGGCATCGACTACGACATGTTCGCCCGCACCATCTACGCCGAGCAGAACGAACTGGACTACTTCCTCACGCTCCGCGCCGGCGAGCGCAAGAAGAAGATCGACGAGCTGCTCCGGCTGGACCGGTTCGAGGACGCCCGCTCCACCCTGGTCACCGTCACCAACCGGCTGGAGGGGCGGAAGGACGACCGCGTCACCGACCTTGCGGACCTCAAGGACGACCTCGACGAGGACGCCGTCGCCGACCTCCGTGAGGAGATCGAGCAGGACGCGGAGGCCATCGCGGAGATGCGGGAGGAGCGCGACGACCTGCAGGACGAGCTGGACGAGCTGCAGGACGACCTGGACGGCCTCGTGGATGCGAAGGAGCAGCACGAGGAACTTGCGGAGAAGCAGACCGCGCTCAGGACCCGCATCGATACGCTGGACGAGCGCATCGACGACCTGGCGGATGCGGCCGGGGACGCCGCCGACCTCGACCAGGACGACCTGGCGGATGCCCGGGCGGAGCTCGAGGCGGAGCGGGAGGACCTCGTGGAGACGAAGGAGGCCATCGCCTCGCTGGAGAAGGATATCGAACACCGCGAGGAGCAGCTGGACGACCTCCACGACCGGGCGGAGGAGCTCGCGGAGAAGATGGAGGAGTTCGCGGCGCTCGACGACGTGGAGGACGACCTGTCGGAGGCCGGGGAGGACCTTTCCGATGTGGAGAAGCAGATCCAGCAGGCCGGGACCCGGCTGGCTGATGCGCGGGAGACCATCCAGCACCTCTCCCAGGCCGCGGACGAGTGCCCGACCTGCGGCCAGGACCTCACCGAGGACCACCGTGTCCAGGTGCTCGAGGAGACCCGGGACCGCATCGAGGCGCTCACGGAGGAGCGGGAGGTGCTCGAGGAGCGGCGGGACGACCTGCAGGACACGGTGGACGACCTCGAGGAACAGCGGGACGACCTCCTGCAGCTGAAAGGGGTGGACGACGAGCTGGACGAGGTGGAGGACGATATCGATGACATGGAGGAGGAGCTCGCGGAGATGCGCGACGCCCTCGAAGAAAAACAGGAGGCGTACAGCGAGGACCGGCTGGAGGAGATAGACGAGGACCTGGACCGGCTGGACACCGTGGCCGACCTCCACGAGTTGCGGGAGGAGCGGGAGGGCCGTGTCGAGGAGCTGGAGCAGGTGGCCGACGAACTGGACGACCTCGCCTTCGACCCCGACCGCCTCGACGCGGTGCGGGAGGAGACGGCCGAGGTGGAGAAACGGCTGGAGGTGCTCGGGACGAAGATGGACGACCGGGCGGAACTCCGGGAGGAACGGGCGGAACGCCTGGAGGAGCTGGAGAAGCAGGTGGAGCAGCGCGACCGGTACGAGGAGCAGGTCGCGGCGTACCGGGAGAAGATCGACCGGATGCACGACCTGCTCACCGCGCTCGAGGACACCCAGATCGAACTGCGGCAGCGGTTCGTGGAACGCGTCAACCGGATGATGCAGGATGTCTGGGACCGCGTCTACCCGTACGACGATTACGATGCCATCCGGCTCAACGCCGCGGAGGACTACCGGCTCGAACTGCAGGACGCGGACGGCGCGTGGATCCCGGTGGACGGCCAGGTGTCCGGCGGTGAGCGGCACTCCGCCGCACTGACCCTCCGCATCGCGCTGTCCATCGTCCTCGCCCCGGCGTGGCGCATCCTCCTGCTCGACGAGCCGACCCACAACCTCGATGCCACCACCATCGAGGACCTCGCCGAGACGCTGCGGACACGGGTCGCCGACATCGTCGACCAGCTGTTCCTCATCACCCACGAGGAGCGGCTGGAGA
>CAZNTD010000048.1:0-7717 GCA_964575915.1 uncultured archaeon
GACACCAACCCGGACATCCGCATCTTCATCGACCCGGAGGAGCTGTACAAGCACATCGCGGTCCTGGCGAAGACCGGGGCCGGCAAGAGTTACGCGACCGGGGTGATGATCGAGGAGTTGCTGGAGCAGGACTACCCGGTGCTCATCATCGACCCGCACGGCGAGTACCACTCCCTGGCGCATCCCAACGAGGAGCTGGATGAGGAGGCGCGTGAGGCGTACGACATCGACGCGACCGGCTACGATATCACGGAATACTCGACCGATACGGAGATCAACCCGAAGGCCCGGAAGCTGACGTTCACGTCCCGCGGGCTGGACGCGAAGGAGCTGGAGCAGCTGGTGCCGACCAGCCTGACCAACTCGCAGCTCGAGGTGCTGTACAACGCGCTGAAGGACCTGAAGGAGCGGGACGCGTACGACCTAGACGATATCATCGACACGTGCATGAACCAGGAGTCGAAGGCGAAGTGGAACCTGGTCAACATCCTGGAGGTGGTGCAGGACTCCAACCTGTTCGGGGACGAGCCGACGCCGCTGGACGAACTCGTGGAGCCGGGGAAGGCGAGCATCGTCAACCTGAAGGGGGTGGACCCGGAGACGCAGGAGATGGTGGTGTACAAGCTTGCGAAGGCGCTGTTCGAGAAGCGGAAGCGCGGCGGCCTGCAGCCGTTCGTCATGGTGATGGAGGAGGCGCACAACTTCGTTCCGGAGCGGAACTTCGGGAAGGCGGTCTGCTCGGACATCCTGCGCACCATCGCGTCGGAGGGGCGGAAGTTCGGGCTGGGCATCGGGGTCATCTCCCAGCGGCCCGCCCGGGTGGACAAGAACATCCTGTCCCAGTGCAACACGCAGCTCATCCTCCGGGTCACCAACCCGAACGACCTCAATGCCATCTCCCGGAGTTTCGAGGGGGTGACGAGCGAGGTGAAGGACTTCATCACGTCGCTCCCGCCGGGCGTCGGCCTGCTGCTCGGCAAGGAGTACCCTGTCATGACCGATATCCGGACGCGCCGGAGTCTGCACGGCGGCGCGACGAAGGAGCTGTCCCGGCCCGACTCCGCGGAGGACGAGCCGGTGGACGAGGGGCCTGAACCGGAGGAGGCCGGGCTGAAGCCGGGTATCGCCGAACCGGAGCCGTCTCCCTCCCCGGAGCCGGACGCGGATGCCGGGACCGGTCCGGAGCCGGACGGGGAGCAGATCGACCCTGCGCCGGTCCCGGGGACGGCCGAGGCGGCGGATGCGGCCGCGGACAGCGCACCGGCGGAGGTCGAGGAGGCCGCCGCGGAGGGGACGGCGGCCGCGGGGGCTGCAGGGGTGGCTCCCGGCGCATCCGGGGCGGTCGACACGCCGGACGAGCCCGGACCGGGCCCTGACCCGGGTGCGGCGGACGGATCGGCCGGGCAGGACACGGACCAGGCCGCCACGGAGGCCCCCGCGGAGCGGGACGACGGGAGACTGACAGCCATCGTGCCGACGCTCAGTTTCGCGAAGCTGCAGGAGCGGGTGGAGGACGCTCGAGTGGCGTACTACCCGCTGTGGCTGGTCGAGACGGAGCAGGGCGTCGTGGCGGTGGATGCGACCGACGGCGAGGTGAAGGCGGTCGATCCGTCGCCGGACGGCACCGCCGGCGACATCATGGAGCTGCTGCGGCGCGGCGACCGGAGCCGCGGCGACCTGGTGGAGGCGCTTGACATCCCGCTGTCCCGGGTGGAGACGGCGGTCGAGCGGCTGGTGGATGCCGGCGCGGTCGAGATGGACGGCGACCGGTACACCGCCGCGGTCCATCCCGCGTTCGAGCAGGAGCGGGAGGATGTCGACCCGGACGGCCGCACGGTCATCGATGCGGACATCGCGGAGGACGAGGCCCGGACCATCGCGTCGGAGGTGGCGGGCGGCGCGGCGACCGGGACGGAGCAGGTGTACTACCCGTACTACACCGCGGGGAACCGGGTGTTCGACGCGGTGAAGGGCGAGGAGGTCTGACCGCGGGGATCGGTGCGCCGCCCGCCGCCCCACCCACTTTTGAATCTTCGTCACTCCACAATCCTCACATATGGACCTGCGGGCGACGGGGGACGATGCACTGCTGCTGACCCATACGCTTCCGACACACGACGACGGGGAGATGGAGCGGTACGTGGAGGCGGCGCTGGACACGTTCCCCGGGACGACGGTGCTGGTGTCGCAGGGCTACCCGACCGAGGTGCCGTACGGCGGGACGGACGCGTACGACATGGTCGTGATGGACCGCGGACGGCGCGGCACCCCCTCCCCGGCCGACGACGACATGGACGCGTTGCGGACGGCGGACCGGTACTTCGTGGGCGGCGGCCGGTTCCGGCGGTGCATGTCCCGCACCTACGGCTGGGCGGACGACCTGGCCGGGGACCACGGCGTGGCGGCCATCGTCCCGGACGTGGCGTTCGGCCAGGACCGGCCTGGCGGCGACCTCTACCGGCTCGCGGACCGGGACGACGAACTGGCGCACGGTCTCTCCCGGCCGCCGTACGGCGGGGACGTCGCGGTCGCCGGGATGGACGAGGTGGTGGGCGGCCGGGCGTGGCAGGCGGCGCTCCGGGCCACCCCCGACACATTTAACCCGCGGGCGTCCACCGACTGAACAGGGACGGGTCCGTGGTCTAGCCCGGTTATGACCCCGCCCTTACAGGCGCCCCGGTCGCCCGGATGCGCATGGAAAGGCGGTGATCGGCGGTTCGAATCCGCCCGGACCCATATCGGAGATATGCTCGGAGGCGGATTCGACGCGAGAAAACTCGTTTTCGGGTTCGAATCCGCCCGGACCCATACCAGCTATTCTCGCCGGATTACGAACCAAGAAGCGCCGACGGCGCTTCGAGTTCGAATCCGCCCGGACCCACTTCTACGCGAAGTGGACGCGCGCGACCGGGTCGCCGGGCGACCCGGTCATAGAACTGCACAGGTTCTCGTTCGGAACCTCGCAGAAACCGCGACGCGGTTCCGAGTACTTCGTCCGGCAGGCTCTGGCCTCCTGACCGCGCGGAGCGCGGCTGAGGATCCCGCAGGGACCCGACCGTCCTGTCAACTGGGACGCCAGTTGCGCTGAATACATTTTTAATAGAACGCCTCCCATCCAAAGGGGTAGCCATGAAACAGGTGATCGTCCTGCGCACCGACCTCGGCATGAGCACCGGGAAGCTCATCGCCCAGGCCTGCCACGCATCGCTCGGCGCGTACAAGAACGCGAGTTCCGGTGCGCGGAACGAGTGGGAGGCGTCCGGGCAGACCATGGTGGCGGTCCAGATCGAGGGCGAGGACGACCTGATGAAGCGGTTCCGGCAGGCGCGGGCGGAGGACGTGCCGGGGTACATCGTGAAGGACGCGGGCCGGACGGAACTCGAGCCAGGGACCGTGACGGCGCTGGGCCTGGGCCCGGCGGACGACGCTGCGGTCGACAAAGTTACAAAAGACTTGAAGTTGATGTAGAAGGGGTAGCATGACGGATCTTCCTGTATGGACGTACCGTTCCGCCACGGATGGTATCGGCGGCGAGATAAAGGAACAGATAGACGATTTCATCGTCGAGGAGATCGCGGACCACGAGACGGACGGCGGTGACGCGGTCATCATCACGATGAAGAAGTTCAACATGACGACGATGGAGGCCATCCGGGAGCTGTCCAACATCCTGCACGTGTCCCGGAAGCGGTTCGGCTACGCCGGGAACAAGGACAAGCGGGCCATCACGACGCAGTACGTCTCGGTCGACGGGCTGGACGAGGAGGATCTGCACCACGTGTTCATCCCGGACCTGGAGATCGAGGTGCTGGGCCGCGGCGACCAGATCGGGCTGGGCGACCTGGACCGGAACCGGTTCGAGATCGTGGTGCGGAACATCGCGCTGCCGGAGAGCGATGTGACGGAGCGCATCGAGGCCATCGTGGACGAGCTTGACGGCCACATCCCGAACTACTTCGGCCGGCAGCGGTTCGGGAACCGGCGCGCCATCACCCACGAGGTCGGCCGACACATCCTCCGCGGCGAGTTCGAGGAGGCGGTGTGGACGTACATCGCGAAGCCGTCTGACATGGAGCACGAGAAGATCACGAAGGTGCGGGAGGAGCTGTGGGAAACCCGCGAGGTCGAGAAGGCGGCGGAGAAGTTCCCGGAGCAGTACCGGTACGAGAAGATCCTGCTCTACCACCTGGCGAAGAACGGCGACGACTACGCCGGGGCCCTGAAGAGGCTGCCGGAGGGCCTGCAGAAGCTCTTCGTCCACGCATACCAGTCCTTCCTGTTCAACCGTGCTCTTTCTGACCTCATCGCCGACGGGTTCGACGACGTCTCCGCCGAACTGCCGCTTGTCGGATACAAGACCGCGCTGCGGGACACGCCGGGCGACGAGAAGATCTCGTCGCTGCTGGAGGAGGACGGCATCGCGCAGGACGACTTCAAGCTGCCGGACTTCCCGCATCTCAGGAGCGAGGGCGAGTACCGGGCGTGCTTCACCCCGGTCCACGACTTCGAACTGATGGAGGTCGGGGACGACAACCTGAACATGAACAAGAAGATGGCGACGGTCGGGTTCGCGCTGGAGAAGGGCTGTTACGCGACGACATTCCTGCGGGAACTGATGAAGGACGACTGACCGGGGTTTTCTTAACGCTGCGTGTGGACGGGAGGGACATGGACCGGCGTATCGCTGCCGTGCTGCTGCTCCTGTTCGCGACAGGGTTCGCGGTGCGGGCCGTCCCGGTGGAGACCGGATACCATTACTGGGACGAGACGGTCTATCTGCAGCACGGGGAGATCATCGCCGGCGACGCGCCGGATACCTACAACGAGTTCGACTTCCGGCCGCCCCTCATGGGTCTGCTGCTCGGCGGCCTGTTCATGGTGACGGATTCGCTGGTGGCGGCGCACCTCCTCGTGGCGTTCCTCGCCGCGCTCGCCATCCCGCTGACGTTCCTGCTCGGGAGACGCCTGTTCGATACGACGACCGGCATCCTGGCCGCGTTCGGGGTTCTGGTGTCGCTCGAGCACGTGAAGATATCCCACGACATCCTCGTGGACGGCATCCTGCCCGTCCTGTGGCTGGGCGCGACGCTGGCGTTCCTGCGGCTGCAGGACACCGACTCGTGGCGGTGGGCCGCCGCGACCGGGATGCTGTGCGGCCTCGCGGTGCTGCTCAAGTTCACCTCGCTCGTGCTGCTCGGCGGCATCGGCATCCTGTTCCTGGCGTGGCGGTGGCAGGAGGAGCGGAGCGTCCGGGACGTCGTGACGGACCGGCAGGGATGGACCGTGGTCGGCGCGTTCGCCGCGACCGTGGCACCGTACCTGGCGTGGAGCTGGGCGACGTACGGCGCACCGCTCCACGTCTTCACCCGGGCGTTGCAGCTGTCCGGCGCACCCGACCCGTTCTGGACCTACGCGGCCGGGTTCCCGCAGGTGGTCGCGCTGCCGTTCATCCTCGGGCTCGTCCTGTTCCCGCTGTGGTACCGGGACGACCGGGGGAGCATGGTCGTGACGGCGGTGATGGTCCTGGTGCTGCTCGTGCCGCTCCAGTTCGTCATCGAGAACCGCGAGTTGCGGTTCATGCTGCCCGTCATGCCGTTCATCACGGTGGCGGGCGCGGCCGGAATGGCACGGCTGCAGCGGGTCCACCGGTACGCCGCCCCGACCATCATCCTGCTGCTGTTGCTGCCGGCCGCGGTCGGGGCGTGGAACGCGCACGACGTCTACCAGGCCCGGTCCGGCGCGGTGACGATGCATACCGTGACACCGACGATGGAGGCCGGGCAGTGGCTCAGGGCGGAGACCGATCCGGACGCCCGGGTGTACGCGAACTACCAGTGGCCGCCGCTCGCGTACTACAGCAAGCGGCCGCTCACCGTCCTGCCGGTGTCGGGCGAGGTCGAGCCGCGGATCGGTGACCTGCTGGACGGGCCGGGCTACGTGGTGGCGTTCACCACGGTGGACCGGGAGCCGACCGTCGACTTCCTGCAGGAGGATCCGCGGTTCGCGCTGAACACCAGTTTCGGCGGCGAGGCGTACATCTTCCACTATGGGGGTGGGTCGCGGTGACGGACGTGGCAGTGGTCATCCCGACGTACAACGAGCGGGAGACCATCGCGGACATGGTCCGCGCGGTGCACGACGCGCTGGCGGGAGAGGACCACGAAATCCTCGTGGTCGATGATTCGTCGCCGGACGGCACCGCGGACGTGGTCCGGGCGATGGACGATGTGCCGGTCCGGGTGATGGTGCGGGACGGTGAGCGGGGGCTCGGTGCGGCGTACCGGGACGCGTTCGGACAGGTCGAGGCGGACGTGGTCGTGCAGATGGACGCGGACTTCTCCCACCCGCCGGAGCGCATCCCTGCGCTCGTCGAGGCGGTGCGGGACGGGGCGGACGTGGCGGTCGGGTCGCGGTACGTGTCCGGCGGGGAGCGGAAGGACCCGTTCCACCGGCGCATCTTCCCGCTCATCGGCAGCTACCTCTACCGCGTCCTGCTGCGGTCGCCGGTCCGGGACGTGACCAGCGGGTTCAAGGCGTACCGGGGCGACGTCCTGCGGTCCCTGGACCTCGACACCCTGCCGTCAGGGTTCCAGTTCCAGGCCGCGTCGCTGTTCCGGCTCATCGAGGACGGCGCAGACGTGGCCGAGGTCCCTATCACGTTCCGGGAGCGGCGGGCAGGCGAGCCGAAGTACACGGTGCGCGACCTGGTGGACAACGTCGTGCTGCTCGGGAAACTCGCGGCGCGGAAGCACCACCGGTTCATCAAGTTCGGTGCGGTCGGGTCGACCGGCGTCGCGGTCGACATGGGCCTCCTCTACCTCCTCACCGAGTTCGCCGGGCTGTACTATCTGTTCTCCGCGATCATCTCGGCGGAGACCGCGACGCTGTCCAACTTCGTGCTGAACGACCTGTGGACGTTCCATGACCGCGGCGACACCGGGATGCGGGCCGTGGTGGAGCGGCTCGGGAAGTACCACGCGGTCGCGGTGACCGGGATCGGTATCAAGCTGCTGTTCCTCTACCTCCTGACCGATTTCGGCGGGATCCACTACCTCCTGTCGAACCTCATCGCCATCGGTATCGCGTTCCTCTGGAACTACACCGTGAACGCGCTGTGGACCTGGCAGGAGATTTAAAGCTGTCCGCCGAGACCCTCCGGTATGCAGGTGATGGACGCTGTCTATCTCGGGTTCTTCGCCGTCATGATATTCTCGTCGGCGCTGTGGCTGCTCGTGTTCGCGGTGAACCGGAAGGACGTGTTCGCGGTGCCCGAGCCGACCCGGTTCCCGTCCATCACGTTCCTCGTGCCGGCGTACAACGAGGAGAAGTACATCGAGGAGACGCTGGAGGCGCTGCTGGCGCTGGACTATCCCGATGAGAAGCTGGATATCATCGCCATCAACGACGGTTCCACGGATTCGACGCTGGAGAAGATGCGGCAGTACGCGGACCGCATCGACATCATCGACAAGGAGAACGGCGGGAAGGCGCAGTCGATGAACGTGGCGCTGGAGCAGGTGGACACGGAACTGGTGGCGTGCATGGACGCGGACTCGTTCCCGGAGCCGGACTTCCTGCAGAAGATGGTCGGCTACATGGAGCAGGAGGGTGTGCGCGGCGTGACACCGGCGATGAAGGTGAACGAGCCGGAGACGCTGGCGCAGAAGGTCATCTGGGCGGAGTACGTGTTCCAGATATTCCTGCGGAAGGTGTTCGC
>CAZNTD010000049.1:0-7663 GCA_964575915.1 uncultured archaeon
CAGGAGACACCGGCGAGCTGCAGGTCGGCGCCGCCCTCGACCTCGTCCTGCACGCCCTGCCGGAGCTGGTCCATCCAGGTGAACGCCCCGACCGCAAGGCTCACGGACATCATCAGGACGATGATGACGGCGACGATGGGCGAGACACCGGCGCGGTCCATGGGGATGTTCTCGGATAGCACCCATTTGAACCTGTCGATTCCCTACCTGAGGTAGGATGGCGGCCTCGCGACCCGGACGTTGGTCACGTAGGCGACGCCCTGGGTGGACTGCTGCGGGTAGCCGAGGTAGTAGTTGAAGTCGACCGGGTCGTTCGCCCCGGTGTCGAACGTGGTCCAGATGTGCTCCCACTCCTCCCGTTCGGCAGGGAACCCGCCGCCGGTCGTTCCGAGTTCACCGCCGCTGTCGTACCACCGGGTGTGCAGGAACTGCTCGTTGCCGTCCCACGCGTTCCCGACCCAGATATCGGCCGATATGCGGTACTCGCCGGCTCCCTCGAAGGAGTAGCCGCTGCGCGGTGTCAGCTGGAGTTCGCAGGTGGCCCCGCCGGAGGAGTTGAACTTGATGACGTTGCTGCCGTTGATCGGGTTGTCGATGGGGGAGGGAACGACATAGAAGCAGCCGCCGGTGGAGCCGCTCTCGATGTCCGGCGTGGTGCCGTCCGACACGTCCCAGTTCCCGATCGCGTTCCGCAGGAGGATGCCCGGGTCGGCACGGCAGCTATGCGTGAGCGATGCGTCCGCCTGGTCGAACACGATCTCGATATCGTACGGATCGCCGGGGACGAGCGAACGGTTGAGGAAGACGCCGCGGGTCCCGAACCCGCCTCGCTGCGCGAACGGGGCGTCCGACAGGTCGATATCGGTCCGCGTGGTGACGAGGTGGCCGTCGGGACCGTAGATGTAGAAGTCCACGTCTCCGGCGGGGAGATCCGTGTCTCCCCGGTTCTTGAGGCTGGCTGCGACCGCGGTGACATCGCATCGCAGGTCCTGGACGGCGATCTCCTCGCGCAGATCACGGAGGGCCTCGTCCTGGATGTCGTCCTGCAGGGTACGCATCCACGCGAACGCCCCCATGGCGAGCGCGACCGTCATCATGAGCAGGATGACGACCGCGACCACCGGGGTGACACCGCGCCGGTCCATGCCACCGTATTCGATACAGGTCACTTTAAACGTGCCGCCTCCACGGCTCACCGGTACGTGCTGTTCAGCCCGATGTTGCCGTCCACGAGGTGGAGGACGGTGGTGAGGTGGGCGTCCGGGTCGCGGTCCTCATCGCCCGCATAGTACTCGATGCCACCGTCCACCCCGAGGCCCTGGTAGCCGACGAGCTGGTAGGCGCTGCGGTAGTAGAAGGTGGACGGGCCGCCGGAGAACTGTTCCGTCGCGCCGGTGGCGTTCATCTCGGTGGGGAGGCCGTTGGACAGCCGGTTGTTCTGCGGTTCGTCATGGGTGTTGATGAGCAGGAGGTGGTCGCTGCCGTACGTGGACATGTTCCCGGCGAGGTTCCCTGCCTCGGCTGCCGTGCCGTAGACATCGAACGTGTCGGTCTGGACGACCGTCCCCGTATCGCGGTCGAGGGCCAGGAACCCGTACGACCGGCCCTGCGTGAACACGGTCGAGCCGTCGATCCAGTAGCCGTGGGTCATGTCGTCGGCACTGTTCCCGGACGCCTGGAGTTCGACCGTGTGCGTGTATTCGCTGGCGGCGTCGTAGCCGCCGACCGCGCCTGGAAGCGCGTTCCGCTCGACGCGGCAGGACGTCTCGACGGTGTGGTCGCTGTGCGGGAACGAGACCTCAACGGTGTAGAACTGGCCGACGTCCTGGGGCTGCGGCAGGAGGACGCCGACCTGGTCGAACCCGCCGGGTTCGGTGAACGCGGCCCAGGAGAAGTCGATGCCGTTCCGGGTGGCGTTCAGGTGGCCGTCCGGCCCGTAGACGTAGACCGCGGTATCCCGGGCCTGGACCTGGACGTCGCCGCTGTTCTTCAGGGCGAGGCGGACAGCGCCGGACTCGCAGATGGTGTCCTTGACATCGATGTCGGTGTGGAGGTCCGACCCGCCAGCCCGCTGCGCATCCTGTTGCACCTGCATCATCCAGGCGTACGCACCGCCGGAGGCTGCCACGGTCATCATGAGCAGGATGACGACCGCGACCACCGGGGTCACCCCTGTCCGCGTCATGGGGTGTGGAGCGCAGGGACGCGGTATAAACCTATCGCTACTCGGTGAGCCAGTCGTAGCCACGGTCCTCGAGGTCGTGCACGAGGTCCTTGCCCCCTTCCTTCACGATCTTGCCGTCGACCATGACGTGCACCCGGTCGGGCTCGACGTAGTCCAGGATGCGCTGGTAGTGGGTGATGAGCAGGAAGCCGATGTCCTCGCCGCGCAACGTGTTGATTCCCTCGGCGACGGTCTTCAGCGCGTCGATGTCCAGGCCGGAGTCGACCTCGTCGAGGACTGCGATGGACGGGTCGAGCACCGCTAACTGGAGGATCTCGGTCCGCTTCTTCTCGCCGCCGGAGAAGCCGTCGTTCAGCGACCGCTCCGCGAACGCCGGGTCGATATCGAGCATCTCCATCTTCTCCGCGAGGAGGTCCTGGAACGCGTCGATAGGGATCTCGTCGTCCTCGTCGCGCCGGGCGTTGATGGCGGTCCGGAGGAAGTTGGAGACGGAGACGCCGGGGATCTCCGCGGGGTACTGGAACGCGAGGAACAGGCCGGCGCGTGCGCGCTCGTCGGGTTCCATCTCGAGGATGTTTTCGCCGTCCAGCAGCGCCTCGCCCCCGACCACGTCGTAGTCGGGATGGCCCATCAGGGTGTGGGCGAGCGTGCTCTTCCCGGAGCCGTTGGGGCCCATCAGGGCGTGCACCTGGTCGTCTTCCACCGTCAGGTCGACACCGTCGACGATCCGCTCGCCGTCGATGTCCACCTCAAGATCTCTGATTTCAAGCGTCGTCATCGTCTGTCACCATTGATATGATACCGTCCCGCGCGAGCAGGACGCACTTCACCCGCATCGGGCTGACGTCGTCCTTCTCCAGGCCGAGCATGCCGAACAGGTCGTCGTCGGATACGTCGTGGACCGCGTCCACGGCCGCCTCCTGCAGTTCGTCGGTGAGGACTGAGGCGGCGGCGATGCTGAGCGCGCAGCCGTTCCCTGCGAACTTCAGGTCCGTGAACGTCCCGTCGTCCACGGCGGCGGTGAACGTGAGGTCGTCGCCGCAGGACGGGTTGTCCGCCTCCCCGGCCATGTCCGCGTCCGGGACCTCGCCACTGTTGTGCGGGTCCTGGTAGTGGTCGAGGATCTTCCCGCGGTAGAGCGAATCGGTATCCATCAGCCGAACACCTCCACCGACCGGCGGATCCGGTCGAACGATCCGCCCGGTCCACGGGACCGGGCATCCCCCACCATCAGCCGAACACCTCTGCTGCGTCCTCCACGGCGTCCACGAGCCGGTCGAGTTCGTCCGCCGTGCTGTAGATGCCGAACGAGGCCCGGGCCGTCGAGGGGACGTCGAGCCGGTCGGCGAGGGGCTGGGCGCAGTGGTGGCCGCCGCGGATGGCGATGCCCTGCTCGTTGAGCAGGGTGGAGAGGTCGTGGGGATGGGCGTTCTCCACGGTGAACGCGACGAGGCCGATGCGGTCACGCGGCCCGACGACCGTGACCCCGTCGATCGCGGAGAGGCGATCGTACGCCTCCCTGCCCAGTTCCCTGCCGTGCTGCTCGATGGTGTCCATCCCGATGTCCTGGACGTAGTCGATGGCGGCGGCGAGCCCGACCGCGCCGGCGATGTTCGGGGTGCCGGCCTCGAACTTCCACGGCAGCGCGTTCCACTCCGCGTCGTGGTCGGTCACGCGGGATATCATGTCGCCGCCGCGGAGGAACGGCTCCATCTCCTGCAGCAGCTCCTTCCGCCCGTACAGCACGCCGGTTCCGGTGGGGCCGTACAGCTTGTGGCCGGAGAACGCGAGGAAGTCCGCGTCCATCTCGTCCACGTCCACGGGCATGTGCGGGACGGACTGTGCCGCGTCCACCACCGCGACCGCCCCGTGCTCGTGCGCCATGTCGACGATGTCCGCCACCGGGTTGACGGTGCCGGTGACGTTGGAGGCGTGGACGATCCCGACGACGGCCGTGTCCGCGTTCAGTTTGGTGCGGAGGTCGTCCATGTCCAGGGTCCCGTCCGCCTGCACGTCGATGTACCGGAGCGTGGCGCCGGTCCGCTCGGCGACGTGCTGCCAGGGGACGATCATGGCGTGGTGCTCCATCCCGGTCAGCAGGATCTCGTCGTCCTCGTCCAGTTCGGCGAGACCGTAGCCGTGGGCGACGAGGTTGAGCGCCTCGGTCGTGTTCTTCGTGAACACGATCTCGTCCCAGGAGGCGTTGATGAACTCCGCGACGGTGACGTGGGCGTCGTCGTACAGTTCGGTGGCCTCCTCCGCGAGCGCGTGGATGCACCGGTGCACGTTCGCGTTGTGCTCCGCGTAGTAGTCGGAGACGGCGTCGATGACCTGCTGCGGCTTCTGGGCGGTCGCGGCGCTGTCCAGGTAGGCGAGCGGGTTCCCGTTGACCGTGCGGTCCAGCGCCGGGAAATCGTCGCGGAGCGTTTCCGGGTCCATGGCCGATAACGCTGTTATAAGCTTTTTAACTGTGATAGCGGCCGCTCGCCGGACGGAAGAAGTGGAAAGGGGTGAAGAGCCTGTTACAGCTCTTCGATGCCGTCACCGAACTGGTCGTCGATGGAGCCCATCCCGTCGTCCGGCTCGTCATCCACGTCCTCGTCGGCCTCCGGCTCGTCGGGGTCGTCCGCCGGATCGTCGTCGGACTCGACCTCGACCGGTTCGGCCGGGGTCTCACCGGGATCCTCGACGGTGCCGAGCCGTTCGACCACGTCACCGAACGCGAACTTGCTGCCGACGGAGTTGATCTCGACGGCGACGCGCTCGCCGACCTCGGTGTCGGACACGAAGACCACGAACCCGTCGACGCGGGCGATACCGTCGCCCTTGGAACCCAGATCCTCGATCTCTACCTCGTACGTTTTCCCCTCCTCGACCGGCTTGTCGGAATAATCGTCGTCATCGAATGCCATCTGAAATCACCGGAACAGCGGTCCTGTCTGGGGCGGCGATTTTTTAAAATGTGCCGGTCGCTGCGTGGAGGTCAGCCGTACCACTGCTGGAGTTCGGATATCTCGGTGTCGAGCCGGTCCATCTCCTGCGGCCCATCCGGGAACCCTGCGCCGCGGTGGTCGTACACCGTGAGAACCGCTTTCCCCTCGTAGAACAGGGCGAGCGCCCGGTCCTCGTCAGCGGCCGCCAGGTCGCGTCCCCGGCCGCCGGGCCGGTCCGTCCCGAGGGCCACGATGTCGTCGGCGATGCTGTCGGCGGCCGGGGCGAGCAGATCGTCGATGTCGTCCGTCTCCTGCGCCATCTCGTCGTAGACCCGGAGGGTGCGGAGGTAGTTCGGGCCGGGCCGCATGTCGGCGGTGCGCTCCAGGATGCCGACCATCCCGGCGGGGGAGGTCGTCACGGTGTAGAGGAAGTCGCGGGCCCGGTCGTCGGCCTCGTCCGCGCCGTACCGCTGTGCGACGGCGTCCCGGACCGACAGGGCGGTGTACAGCCCGAACTCGTACGGGTTGGTGATGCTGATGGGGTCGTACTCCAGGTCGCCGGGGTCGGCGCCGTCGTCGATGGCAAGGATGCCGCGGAGGAAGAACGGGACGCTCCACGGGTCGTCGATGACGTCCAGGGCCTCAGCGTTCTGCCGTCCGCCGCTGGCGTGCTGCTCGAACGTGGTGATGGCCTCGACGACCGCGTTCCGGAAGTCCTCCTTGTACGTCCCGTCGAACGCGGGCCGCGTGGACCAGTACTGCCGGGTGACGTGGTTGTTCGCGAAGTCCAGTTCGTGGGTGAGTTCGTGGTCGGCGGTCGCCAGGGTGGCGTCGGATCGGAACTCCTGTGCGAGCGGGTCGACGTACCGCATCTTCGACCGGTCGAACCGGATGAGATGGTCCTCGTGGCGGTGCTTGGCCGCGGCGTCATCGAAGTCGTCGAAGTACGCCTGTTCCACCTCGACCGCGGGGTCGTGGGCGGCGTACCGCTCCCGGATGGTCGGGGCGCGGTCCTGCAGCGCCGCGTGGAGGGCGTCGTCGTAGAACGCCTTGAGCCACTCCTGCAGTTCGCGCTCCAGCCGGTCGTGGTTCATCACCTCGAGCAGTCGGCCGTCCAGGTGGATGCTGCCGTCGTCCAGGTCGGTGGCGCCTGCGGTCTGGTGGGTGACGAACAGTGCCGGGAGGTCGTGCCCGGACGGGATGCTGTGCTCGTCGGTGAACCGGTCGCGGGCGTCCCTGAAGACGTCGCGGAGGCTGTCGACGTCGCCGACGGAGTCGGTGTCTGACATGTGATATGCTGTCTCGGCGGTGTAGCCGGGATGGTCGTAGAGCGGGGCGTTGTGATGGGCGTGGGCTACCGCCTGGGTGAGCAGCGTGCTGAGCGGGGGCGCGATATGGCTGCGGACGGGGTCCACGTGGCGGAGGGCGGAGGGGGCGACACCAAGTTCCGTCGTCGTGGGATTGTAGGCGAGCAGGGCGTCGCGGTCCTCGAGTACGGGGTGGACGGTGACCTCGCCGATGGCCCCCTCGGTGTCGCCGTAGTCGTCCGGGACGGCGTCGCCGATCTCCTCCACCTCCGCCCGGACGGTGTCCGTCAGGGCGCCATGGATCTGCGCGGTGAAGACGGAACGGAGGCCGCCCCTGTTGAGTCTGCCGGCATCCACCGGGTCGATGGCGATGGCGGGCGTCCCCGCGTCAGCGCTGCGGCGGCTGATGCTCCCGGCCATCTCGGTGACCTGGAGTGCCGGCGGATCGATCTCGTCGCCGATGCGCTCGCGGACATCCTCGACCGCGTCCCGGTAGATCCGTGATAGATCCATCTGCTCCAGAAAATGTCACTTCCGAGTTATAAATAAATGCTGGGTGTGGGCGAACCGTTTTTATACCTCGCCGCCGCATCCACGGCCATGCCACAGGGACAGGGGCAGCAGTGCCCGTTCTGCCAGCTGGTCGCGAACCCGGAGCAGACGTACACGGTGCACGAGACCGACAACTTCAAGGCGTGGCTTGACATCAACCCCCGGGCGCGGGGCCACACCATGGTGGTGCCGAAGGACCATCTCACCTCGATGGACGACCTCGGGGAGCACGTCTCGGAACTGTTCGAGGTCATCCGGGTCGTGGCGGAGAAGGCGCGGAACGGGCTGGACGCGGACGGCGTGTCCATCGTGCTCAACGACGGGGAGGCCGCCGGGCAGCGGCTGGAGCACTTCTACGCCCAGGTCTTCCCCCGCTACGCCGGCGAGGAGAACGAGGGCGCGCCCGCGGGAGCGGTCTTCCAGCCGCTGGAGGACGCCGACGAGTCCGACCTGGAGTCGTGGAGCGACGCGATGGAGTCCGCGGGCTACACACGCTTCAACGCGGCGAAGGAGGGACCGGCATCGGACCACCTGCGCGGCGATGACGGCGGTGACGACACGGATGCGGGCGGGGAGACCGGGGAGCGACACCAGTGGGAGGACGATCCGGCGGAGTTCACATAGTCCTCAGCGCGGCTCCGATATCTGGAACCGTGCTTCCCTGCCCTCGAACGCGACCGTTCCCT
>CAZNTD010000050.1:0-7610 GCA_964575915.1 uncultured archaeon
CCCTCGGACCGGTGGTGCATGTGCGCGACCGAGTACATGAACTGTTCGAACGCCGGGTAGAGGAACCCCATGAACGGGATGACCGCGACGGGCCGGTCCCCGCGCATCGCCATCCCGGTCACCGTGCCGAGCAGCGCGTTCTCGCTGAGCGGCATCTCGATGACCCGGTCCTCCCCGAACCGGTCCAGCAACCCCTCGGTCGCCCCGAACACGTCGCCCATCTCCCCGATGTCGTTCCCGAGCACCGTCACCCGGTCGTCGCGCGCCATCTCCTGCTGCAACGCCCGGTTCACCGCCGGGATCATCCGCATCTCACCCATCACGTCCCACCTCGAACGGGTTGTCCCCGTCCTGTTCCGCGTCCAGTTCCGCCCGCTGCCGCCGGTGATGCCAGTGCTCCGTCGAGAGATGGTGGGCGAACACGCTCTCCGGCTCCGGCGGCACGTCCACCTGCATCCCGCGGGCGATGGCCGCGTCCACCTCGTCCGCGACCGCGTCCCGCACCGCTGCCACATCCTCCTCGTCCAGCACGCCGCGCTCCAGCAGGTACGTCTCGAACCGGTCCACCGGGTCGGGCCACTCCCCGGTCCCCTCCCGGTACGCATCGTCGTCCTCGGTGTTGTGCGGCCCGCCGCGCACGGTGAGACACTCGATGAACGTCGGTCCGCCGCCGCTCCGGGCCTGGTCGACCGCGTCCCGTGCCGCGCGGTGGACAGCCAGCACGTCGTTCCCGTCCACCCGCCGCGACGGGATGCCGTGCGCCTCCCCCTTCTGCGCGAACGTGTCCGCCGCGGTCTGCCGGTCCGCCGGGACGGACTTCGACCACTGGTTGTTCTGGCAGATGAACACGGTCGGCGCATCCACCACGCCCGCCACGTTCAGCGCCTCGTGGACGACACCCTCGCTGGTCGTCCCGTCCCCGATGAACGCCATCGACACCGCTCCCTGCTCCTGTGCCGCGGTGCTCATGCTCGCGCCGACGGCCTGCGGCACGTTCGTCCCCACCGTCACCGCGACCGGCACGATCTCCACGTCCGTTCCCGCCTTCCCGAGCGCCGCGTCCATGTCCTGCCGGGAGGCGCCGCGCCGTTCAGCCAGCATCCGGTCCATCGGCCAGTCCCAGTAGAAGAACGCGGGCCGCTGCCGGTACGACGGGAACAGCCAGTCGCCCGGTGCCAGGGCGGCGGCCGCACCGAGCGGCGTCGCCTCCTCCCCGGTCGTCCCGGTCTCCAGCATGATGTCCCCGTCCGCCCGCATCGCCATGACCCGGTCCTCGTACAGCCGGGTGCGGACCATGACCCGGTGGAACCGGCGGAGCGTATCCCGGTCCATGTCGGGCACCTCGCTGACCGGTGTCCCGTCCGCGTCGAGCACCCGTTCGCAGTCCGCCGTTGCCGGGTCGTCCATGCATCCAGACGCGGTATCAAGAGATTTAAGCATCGCCCCGCCATCCCGGGCCATGCGACCCGCCTCCCGGCTGCGCGGCATCCCGGCCAGCCCCATCCAGGACATCCTGCGGAAGGACGGGGAGGAGTACATCAACCTGTGTCTCGGCCAGCCGGGGTTCGATACGCCGGACCACGTGAAGGAGGCGGCCATCGATGCCATCCGCCGCGGCGACGCCACGACGTACACGGACAACCACGGAATCCCGCCGCTCCGCGAAGCCATCACCGGCCACGTCCAGGGTGACGTTTCACCGGACGAGGTCCTCGTCACCACGGGGTCGAGCGAGGCACTCCACCTCGTGTTCATGGCGTACGCCGGGCCGGGCGACGACATCGTCCTGCCGGAACCGGCGTACCTCAACTATGAGGCCATCGCCCGGCTCACCGGCGCTGACGTGACCACGGTCCCGCTCCGTCCCGACGGGACGCTCCACCCGGACGACGTGGCGGAGGCAGTCTCCCCGTCCACGACGGTCATCCTGGTCAACACGCCGACCAACCCGACCGGTGCGGTGCAGACCGAAGCGGAGATGCGGGCGTTCGCCGAGATCGCGGACGACACCGGTGCGGTCCTGGTCAGCGACGAGATATACGACAAGCTCACGTTCGAGCCGGACCACCACTCCGCGCTGCCGCACGGCGATGACGTCATCGTCGTCAACGGCGTCTCCAAGGCGTACTCGATGACCGGGTGGCGGCTCGGCTTCCTGGCCGGCCGCGACGATCTTCTCGCCCCGATGCGGACCATCCACGAGAACACGCACATCTGCACGACGGTCGCATCCCAGCACGCCGCGCTCGCGGCATACACCGGGCCGCAGGACGCGACGCGGAAGATGCGCGAGGCGTACCGGCGCCGCCGCGACGTCCTCGTCGACGGGTTCGACCGCATCGGACTCGACTGCGTCACGCCCGGCGGCACGTTCTACATCTTCCCCCGGGTCCCGGACGGCTTCGTCGACGCCTGCGAGGACCGCGGACTGCTCATCCTCGACGGCGCCGGGTTCGGCCCGGCCGGGGAGGGGTACGCCCGTCTGTCGTACGCCGGCCACGATGTGGACGTGCTGGACTCCGCGCTGGACATCATGGAAGATGCGCACGACGCCGTCACGTGACGCTACACCGCGGTCTACCCGGTGCGTATACGGGAAGAATGGAAAGGGGTGCGCCGACCCTACTCGAGGGTCGCCGCGCGTTCGTCCGCGACGATGCGGTGGCTGTCGTCGACCTGGTAGCCCTCGGACTCCACGAGCTCCTCGACCTTGCCGCGGATGCCGTGGGTCGTCGGGATGTACATGGTCGATTCGCTGGAGGCGACGGCCCGTGCGAACCGGTCGTCGTACGCCTCGGCGTCGACATCGCGCCCGGCAACGAGGTCTTCCGCGGCGGTGACCTGTTCCTTCAGGCCGTCCACCGTGTCCATCCCCTTGTCGCCGACGATACCGCCGAACTCGTCGATGGCGGCGCGGAGCGCCCCGAAGCTGTCGGCCTCGTCGACCGCCTCCGCGTAGGCGCCGTCCGCTCCGTCGTATGCGTTCGTATCCATTGTCACACCGTGTGTAACCATCCGGACGGCGCTATTTAAATGTTCCCGGTGCGGATGCCGCCGGTCCCGAGGAGGTCCTGCATCCGCCCGGCCACCCGTTCACGGTCCACCGACCGGACCACCTCCACGTTCGGCTCCGCCATGCCGTCCCGCTCCTCGGGCACGGTCATCCCGCGCGTGATCGTCCCGGCCGTCTCGACCGCGATGTCCATCTCCCGCGTCTCGGCCAGTCCGGGTTCGAGCGCGATGAGAAGCGCGAGCGGGTCGTACAGCACCCCGCCGGGGTATCCACGCTCCTCGTAGAACGATACATAGTCCGGCACCATCCGGTCGAACGGCGCGGGGAGCCCGTCCGCCCCGTCACGCGTCAGCACCACGTCCCGGCAGACATCGACCGGTACCAGCCGTACCCGTCCCGGCGCGTCCACCACCTGCTGCACCGCACGGGGATCCGCCCACACGTTGAACTCGGCCGCCCGGGTCACGTTCCCGTACGTCCACACGGCGCCACCCATGATGGTGACGGACCGGAACCGGTCGAGGACCGATGCGTCCTGTTCAACGGCGGCCGCAAGGTTCGTGACCGGTCCCAGCGCGACAAGATCGACGTCGTCCCCCGCGGCTGCACGTAGCGCGTCCGCAGCCCGGCCCTGCACAGTCGTATCGCTGCCCCTGGCTTCGCCGCCCAGCCCGTCGACTCCGTGCAGCCGTGGCCCGTCCCGGTCCAGATCGAGGTCCGCCCCGCTGTGCACCGGCACGTCACGGTCAAGCACGTCAACAAGGTACGCCGCGTTCCGCGCCGCCCGGTCCACCGGCACGTTCCCGCCGACGGCCGTCACGAGGGAGATATCCGCGTCGCTCCGCGATGCGAGCAGCAGGGCCAGCGCGTCGTCGATCCCCGGATCGGTATCGATGGCGAGCATGTACCAGTCCTGGTCCCGGGAGATAAAAAGTGGCAGGGTCCGCCTACTGCTTCATGTAGGCGGAGATGTCGTCGTGCAGGTCGACGTGCGTCAGGAAGACGGTGCGGCAGCAGTACCGGTCGATCCCGAGGTCGTCCAGGACCTCGCCCGGATCCTCGTCGCCCTCGCGGGCACGCTCGTCGAACGCGTCCCACTTGTCGCTGAGGACCTTGCCGCACGTGAAGCATCGCTGGGGGATTATCATCGTTGGATCACCGGTAACTCTTCTGCGTCTTGTGCCGCGCACCCTTGCTGGACTGCGACGGCTTCCGGGTCTCCGTCCGCCGGAAGTCCTCCACAAGGAGGTACCGGTCGTAGTCGAGCATCTCCTGCTTCAGTTCCCCGTCATCGTCCGCGTACTCGACGAGCGCCCGGGCGATGGCCATCCGTGCCGCCTCGGCCTGCCCCTTCCGGCCGCCCCCGTTGACGTTGACCTCGATGTCGACATCGTTCGCGAGGCTGCCGGCGAGCCGGAGCGGCTCCTTCATCCGGAGCTCCTCCATCTCGGTGAACCGTTCCAGCGGCTTCTTGTTCACCCGGACCTCGCCCTCCCCGTCCCGGAGGGTGGCCCGCGCCTTCGCGGTCTTCCGCCGTCCGATCGTATTGATAGTCATGGCTCGTGCACCTAGATGTTCTGCGAAACCTTTTCAATGCTCACCGCGTTCTTCCCGGCGAGGTCGTCCACGGTCTTCACGTCGACCGCGTCCGTCTCCCGACCGTCCGGGTTGCCGCGGTACGTCCGCAGCCGCTCCAGCATCTCGCGGCCGTCCGGGCCGCCAGGCAGCATCCCGCGCACGGTCCGCTTCACGATGCGGTCCGGTGCCTTCGGGAAGTTCGGTCCGTGGTCGCGGCTGCCCCGCTCCCGCCGGCCCCGGTACTTGTCGTACACGTCCTCGGGGCGGCCGGACACGACGGCCTGCTCCGCGTTCACGATGTGGACGGTGTCACCGTCCTTCAGCCGCTGTGCGGCCGTCGATGCGAGCCGGCCCAGGATCATGCCGGACGCATCGATGGTGAGTTCAGCCAAGGAGGACCACCTCGCTTCCCTCCGGGGTCTCCTCGACCAGTGCATCGATATACGTGACCTCGCCGCTCTCGTCGATGGCGTCCATCGCCCCGCGGCTGAAATCCATCGCCGCGACGGTCACGTCGCGGTCGAACCGGCCGGAGCCGATGACCTTGCCCGGGACGACCACGGTATCGCCGTCCTCGGTGTTCCGCTCGATATCGGAGAGCGTCACCTCTCGCATCTGGCGCGTGCTCGCCGCGAGTTCATCCGCGACGCGCTGCCAGACCGCGGCATCGTTCTTCCTCGCCGCTTCCTCGCATGCTTTCACCGTCTCCCGGAGCACCGGGTTCGTCTTCTGGGTCGTATCCGTCATCTGTCTTCTCCTCGTGGTCTTTCCCGCATCGAGTGCGGGGCACGGGCTTCCGCCGAAGGCGGATGGCCGTTCGAGCATTTCCCGCCAGGGAAATGCGGGGGGTGGGATTCGAACCCACGGAAGGCCTTCGCCTGCGGGATCTTAAGTCCCGTCCCTCTGGCCTCGTTTTGGCCGGGCTTGGGTACCCCCGCATCCATCATGACGTGGTCGGGACGCACTTCTTATAAGTGCTCGCCGATCGCGTCCTCGAACGCGTCGACCTGCTCGTCCAGGTGGTCGAGTGCGCGTTCGACGATGGTGCGCGGGTCCAGGCCGGACACGCTTTCCACGGTGAAGTGGAACGTGTCGTCACTGTATGAATACGCCGCGTTGGCCGCCTGCCACTTCGCGTGGTCCTTCCCCTGGCCCAGGATGGCCGTCATCTCCATGTCCAGGGAGGCGTCCTCCGCCAGCTCCACGATGACCGCGTCAGGGTTCGCCGGCTCGACATCGTCGTTCGGCACCGCGATATCGTCCGCGGTCACCTGGCCGGGGCCCTCCTGCTGCAGCGCCATGTGCACGCTGCCGCGCGGGTCGTCCTCGTCTGCATCGATATCGTACTTGTCCGGGTCGAACGCCCACGGGAGCAGCCCGAGCCGGTGGGCGATGATCTCGTCGAACAGGCCGGAGTTGTTCGCCGTGATGGTCACGTCTTCGATGGCGAGCGTCGGCACGTTGCCGATCATGGTCCGGCGGAGCGCGTTCGCGAACGCGGGCGTGACCCCGTCCAGGTCGAACTCGATCCGGTCGTCAGTCTCGTCCGTCACCGTGATTTCCATGTCTTATGCACCTACAGTCGCCGTCCGCGCTTGCCGCCGGACGCCCGCGTCGAGTCGTGCGGGACCGGGGTGACATCCTCGATGTTCCCCACGTCCAGTCCGGACCGGGTGATGGCCCGGATAGCGGGCTGCGCGCCCTTGCCCGGCATCTTCTGCTTCGTCCCGCCGGGCGCGCGGACGCGGATGTCCACGCTTTCGATCCCCTTCTCCTGCGCCTCGGACGCGGCCTTCTTCGCCGCCTTCATCGCCGGGAACGGGCTTCCCTGCAGTCGGCCCTTGTCGGTGACCATGCCGGCGCTCCACCGCGCCAGCGTCTCTGCCCCGGTGACGTCCGTGATATGGATGATGGTATTGTTGAAACTGGAATAGATGTGCGCGATACCGGTCTTCGTGTCTTCTGCCATTATGTATCACTCCGCGATGATGTGCCGCGACCCGGGTGCGACCCGGATGTCCTCCTCTTCGTTCTCGGCCACGAGGTAGCTCGGTACGTCGACGACCCGGTCGTCGATCATGATGTGGCCGTGGCTCACGAGCTGCCGCGCCTCCTTGAACGTGTCGGCCAGCCCGCGCCGGTAGACGATGGTCTGCAGCCGCCGCTCCAGCACGTCCTCGATGTCCGCGTCCAGCACGTCGTTCAGTTCGGCACCATCGTCGAGGATGCCGAGGCTGGTAAGCTTCCCGAGCAGCTCGTCCGCCATCTCCGGGTTCTCCCCGGCGTTGATCTTCCGGGCCTGCCGCCGGAAGTCACGGACCATGCTCTGCGCCTTCCAGACCTCGCGCTTGTTGCTGAGGCCGTACTCGCTGCGGATGCGCTTCTCCTCGTCGATCCGCTCCTCCTGCCAGCCGCTGACGGGCGTCTCGTAGCTCTTCGTCTGTCGTCGCATATCCTATCACTCCTCGCCTTCCTCGGGCTCTGCGTCCTCCTGGACGCGCGCCCGGGACACACCGACCTTCTCGCCGCTCCGGAAGGACGACTTGGTCTTCTGTCCGCGGACCGGCAGCCCCATCTCGTGCCGCCGCCCCTTGTAACTGCTGATCTCCTTCATACGCCTGATGTCGAACTCCTCCTTCAGCATAAGATCCGCACCGATGAGATGCTTGTCATCCCCGGTCTCCCGGTCCTTCCGCCGGTTCCTGAGCCACTCCGGGATATCGTGCTCGGCCGGGTTCTTGATGACCTCTGCGATGGCCGCGATCTCGTCGTCCTCCAGCGCCCCGATCCGCGTCTCCGGATCGACGGCGACGTGGTTCGCGACCGCGTTCGCGTACGAATGGCTGACACCTTTCACTGCCTGGACCGCGTCAGCGATCCGCTTGGTCCCGTCGACATCGGTGTCCCCGATCCGCACGATCTCTTGTACGTCAGCCATCTTGTTCACCTTCGCACTACCTTCCATTCACAGTAACTCTTTTAAATGAAAACCATCGGCTGCCGACGGACTGAACCGGCC
>CAZNTD010000051.1:0-7461 GCA_964575915.1 uncultured archaeon
ATTCCCCACGCCCTCCAACGTCTATTTCATAGGCCTTCCAGAAAACTAATATTCGGGTTATATGGAATAGCCGCCGTCGGGGTGATCATCGTCCAAGCCAGAATGGGCCCTAATATTGGCACTACAATCGCCCTCCTTTTAACCACTGCGTTTCTTTTAGCGGCCAGTTTATATGGGATAGGAGATTAAAGGACGCTAGGAATTATTCGCTCTACGTGAGACCATCGACAAGTACTAAAAACTCACTCCTCCTTCTCCCGGTATGCCCTCGACCTCCCAGTACCAGGCCATCCTGGACGGGAACGCGGATGCCGGGAAGGCGGTGCTGGATGAACTGGCGGACGGGTGGAAGACGCGGGCGGAGCTGGAGGCGGCGGCCATCGATCAGTACCGGAGCGACCGGCACCAGATCCTGGTGGGGCGGAAGCTCCACCGGATGGCGGATGCCGGGGTCATCGCGGAGCGCGGCGGGGACGGCGAGGAGCTGTACGGCATCACCGACAACGGGGCGCGGGCGTACGAGGACGTGTTCGACGAGGCGTACGCGCCGGACCGCGGTGCGGTGTCCGGGTTGCTGACCGGTGGGACCGGCCGTTCCGGGGCGGACTGACCCGTATCCCTGTTCTCACGAGGTTTCCAGCCGCCCGGTGTAGCCGAGCGTTTCGGTGCGGTTGTAGAGGTGGCGGCGGAGTCCCTCCCAGTACCGGGTGCACGTGGCGTCCTGGAGCGATGCGGCGACTGCTGGCCGGTCCGCCGCCAGGTCGTCCTGCTCCGCCGGGTCGCTGGGCAGGTGGTACAGTTCGTGGTCGGGCTCCTCGCCGCGGACGCAGACCTGCCGGGGGTTGCGGAGGATGTAGGAGTGGTCGTCGTCCCGGTATGCCCACGGGCTGTCCTCTGCCCCGCCCCACTCCCCGGTCGCGAAGACAGGGAGGTCGACCGTCTCGCCCGCGATGACCGGGAGGAGGGAGCGGCCGTCGACGGTGTCGGGCCGGGGGATACCGAGGTGGTCGTAGAGCGTCGGTGCCAGGTCGAGGAGGCGGACCGGCTGCGACACGCGTGTCCCGGCGTGGCGGTTTCCGGGGAACTTGATGATGAACGGGACGTGGATCTGCTCCCGGTAGGGCGGGCCGCCGTGGCCGTCCTCCCCGTGCTCGCCGAACGCATCGCCGTGGTCGCTCACCAGGACGATGAGCGTGTCGTCGTACCGGCCGCTGTCCCGCAGCTCCTGCAGCACCGCGTCGATCTTCCGGTCGGCCATCCGGAGTTCGCCGTCGTACAGGTCGATCCGCTGCGACCGGGTCAGCTCCTTGTCCGGGTGTTCGATGGACCAGTGCTCCTGCAGGTCCGCCGGGTCCATGTCGATGTCGCCCCAGTACTGGTCGGTGCGGGGCGGAAGGTACGGCAGGTGGTTCTCCCGGTAGAAGTGCCAGGCGAACACGGGGCCGTCCGCCGCCAGCACCTCCCGGATGAAGGATGCGTCATCGGACAGGTTCCGATCCGGAACATCCGGGTACTGCTTCACCGTGTCGTCCGGCCGGAACGTCCCGGTCAGGTGGGCGGTGTGGTACCGCTCCATCGCGCCGTCCGCCCACCGGACCTCGCCGGCCCCGATCATGTTTGCTCGGGTCCGGTATCCGGCGTCCCGCGCGGCCTCCAGCATGGTGGTCGCGTCCTGTGGGAGGCGGCGGCAGCATTCCGCCGTCCCCACCGCGGTCTGGATCTCGGAGGTCAGCATGGACGGGACGGACATGTACGTGTGGGAACCCTGGGCGTACGCCTCTTCGAACAGGACGCCATCCGCAGCCAGGTCGCACAGTACCGGGGTCGTGTTCCGGTCGTAGCCGTAACAGGGGAGATGGTCGGCGCGCACCGATTCCAGCGTCAGGATGAGGACGTCCGGGGAGCGGTCCGCATCGACGGCAGGCGCCTGGGAGAGGGCCAGGGAGAGGACGAGGACGCCCGCCAGGAGGGCGATCCAGCCACGCATCATGGGACCTTTCGGCTCCCCGGTTAAAAAACGTTCGCTCGCGGCGCAGCGGGCGAACATTTTTATCACGGCGCCGGCCCTCTACAGCCATGGACGACCGCCTGGTCACCGCCATCTTCCTCGCGGGCGCGGTGCTGTTCGGCCTGTTCGCAGTCCTGGAAGATGCGGGGCTGCAGAAACTGGCGTTGCTGGCTGGTGTGGGGCTTATCGTGGTGACCGGCGTCCTGTTCGTCTGGCAGCTCGGGACCGAGGCATGGAGGTCGTTCGAGGATGGTGCTTGAGCAGATCGACCCGTGGCTGGCGATGCACCTCGTGGGCGTGGTCGTGGCCATCGGGGCGGTGACGGTGACGGACGGGTTCCTGGTGCTGTTCCATCTGCGGAAGGGGTTCGGGAAGGTGGTGGTGCGGACCGCGCCGGTCCTGTCGCTCATCGTCTGGCTCGGGTTCGTGCTCATCGGCATCTCCGGCCTGGCGTTCGTCCTGCAGGGCCGGCCGGACTACGGCGACCCGTACTTCCAGGCGAAGATGGTGGTGACCGGCATCGTCTTCCTCAACGGCATCGTGCTGAACGAGTACATCACGCCGCGGTTCGCCGCGCTGTCGGAGGACGAGGTGTACGACTTCCCGGCGCGGTTCGAACGGATCGCCGGACTGGCCGCGCTCATCTCGGTGCTGGGCTGGTGGGGTGCGCTGTTCCTCGCCTACTTCCTGGTCTGAGGAACGGCCGGTGACCCGGCGCAGACCGGCATCTTTTATGTGTTCGGCTCCATGGGGAGTGGTATGCGGAACGTGGTCGTGGCGGCCGGTGCAGGGGTGGTCCTGGTCCTGCTTCTCCTGCCGGCCGGCGGACTGTCCGGGATGCTCTCGCTCGTCGACGGCGGGTCGCCGCCGGTCGTCCTCATCACCATCGAGGGGACGCGGGCGGACCATGTCGGGCCGTGCTACGGCTACGACCGGGAAACCATGCCCGAACTGTGCGGCCTGGCGGCGGACGGTGTGCTGTTCGAGGAGGCGTACACGCAGGGATCGTGGACCCCGGTGGCCATCCCGCCGTTGCTGACCGGGATGCTCCCGAACAGCGTCGGGATGCCGAACTGGAACCACACGATGAACCGGTCGGTGGAGACGGTGGCGGAGACGCTGCAGGACCGCGGCTACACGACCATCGGCACGACCGACAACATGGCTGTCAAGGGGTTCGACCAGGGGTTCGACCGGACGAAGTGCTGCATCCACGGCCGCGACCTCGACATCCTGCAGCCGCTCGGGCCGACGACCGAGCCACCACGCTTCTCCTGGGTGTTCATGCGGCAGTGGGCGCACCGGCCGTACGCCCCGCCGGAGGAGTTCCGGGCGTGGGACGACGTGCCGCTGAGCCACGAGGAGCTGCTTGACGAGACCGGGATCGACGGGCTGGCCGACCTCGCGGACCGGTACGGGGAGCAGTCCCTTGTGGACCTGTACGACGGCGAGGTGCGGGCGGCCGACGCGACCATCGGCGACCTCATCGACCGGCTGAAAGCGGAGGGCCGGTACGACGACGCGCTCATCATCGTCACCGCCGACCACGGGGAGTGGCTGGGCGAGGACGGCGAGTACGACCACGGCGGGCTGCCGACGGACGCGGTGAGCCGGGTGCCGCTGGTCGTCAAGTTCCCGGATAACCGGTACGCCGGGACGCGCGTGTCCGAACCGGTCAGCCACATCGACATCGTCCCGACCATCCACGACGTCGTCGGGGTGTCGCGGGACGTCCACGGCGCGTCGCTCCGCCCGGTCATCGAGGGGGAGGCGGGGGGACGCGAACCGGTGACCGCGGCGCTGCCGACGTGGGGCTGGTCGATGCGGAGCGGCGACCGGAAACTGGTCATCAAGAACGTGGACACGGCGTGCATGGAGGGGAGCGACGTGGCGACACGGCTGTACGACATGGCCGGGGAGCGGAACGAGACGGTGGACATCAGCGCGGACGAGCCGAACGTGACCGCGCAGCTCCGGTCGGGCCTGTGCTCCGCGTACCAGCGGGGGATGACGGACCGGTACCCGCCGGGACGGCCGGAGCTCACCGCGGAGGTCAAGGAGCGGCTGCGCCGGATGGGCTACCTCCAGTGAGGGGCAACGTATTAAAGCCGCGAGCCGCCACCGTAACCCATGGTATACGAACAGTACGCGTTCCTCGTCGGGCGACTCCTGCTCGGCGGCTACTTCATCCTCAGCGGGTTCAACCACTTCATGAACCGTGATACGATGGCCGGCTACGCGGAGAGCAAGGGCGCTCCCATGCCGAACGTCACGGTGCCGCTGACCGGGCTGATGCTGCTGGCGGGCGGCCTGTCCATCCTGGCAGGTGCGTACGTCACGGTCGGTGTGGCGCTGCTCGTGCTGTTCCTGCTGCCCACGTCGTTCATCATGCACGACTTCTGGGCGGTCGGGGCGGAGCAGCAGATGCAGGAGCAGGTCAACTTCATGAAGAACATGGCGCTGCTGGGTGCGGTGCTGACGCTCCTGATGGTCCAGTCCTGGCCGTACGCGCTCGGTATCGGCCTGTAGGATGGACGCGGACATCGCGGTCGCGGGCGGCGGCATCGCCGGGCTGGAGGCAGCGCTCCGGCTGGAGCGGAACGGCCACAGCGTGACGGTCATCGATCCGCGCGACGGCACCACGTTCTACCCTGCGGTCCACCACGTCCTCGGCGGTGCGGACATCGCGGAGACCCGCATCGACTTCGCGGAGCGGTTCGCGGGCAGGAACATCCGGCACGTGCAGGATACCGTGACCGGTGCGGATCCCGGTGCGGCACGGCTGGACATGGAGGACGGCCGCGTCGTGGACTACGGGACGCTCCTCGTCGCGGTCGGTGCGAGGACGCAGTACGGCTCCATCGCGGGGCAGGGGAACGTCCACGACCTCCGGTTCCGGGACGACACCGCGGCCATCCGGGACGCGCTGCGCCACCCGGAGGTGCAGGACGTGGTCATCGTCGGCGGCGGGGCGACCGGGATCGAGGCGGCCGCGTCGCTGTCCGCGGCGGAGCGGTGCGGCGACTTCTCCATTACCCTGCTGGAACGGGCCGACCGGCTGCTCCCGCAGTTCGTCCCGGAACTGGGGGAGACGGTGGCGCGGACGTTCGCGCAGGACCCGGACATCACCGTGAAGACCGGGACGGCGGTGCGCCGCATCGAGGCGGAGACGGTCGTCCTGGACGGTGGGACGGAGCTCCCGAGCGACCTGACCGTGTGGGCCGGCGGGGTGAAACCGCACCCGGTCATCCACGACCTCGGGCTGCCGACGACCGACCGGGGACTGGCCGTGGACCGCCATCTCCGTGTCGACGGCTACGAGGACGTCTACGCGGCGGGGGACACGGTGGACTACGACGGCAAGGTGAACCGGGCGTTCTACGCCATCGGGGAGGCGAAGACGGTGGCGGCGAACATCCACCGGCAGCGGCGCGGACGGGAGCCGGTGCAGCACGACATCGGCTGGGACCCGAACCTCATCCAGATCGGGCCGCGCGACGCCGTGTTCGAGTTCAACGGCCACGTGGTCCGCGGCTTCATCCCGTACCTCATGCGGTGGCTGGGCGTGGAGAAGCGGTACATGCTGACCCGGAAGCACCTGCTGTGACCACAACCGTTTTCAGAGCGGCATGGCGATACGAGGGTTATGGCGACGAATCCGGAGAACTACTTCTCGCACCACGCCAGGGAGTACGCGGAAGCGTATGCGATGAAGGACATGCCCGCCGCCTACGTTGCACTGCTGGACGAGTTCGTGGAGCGGGTCGAATCGGGGACGGTCCTCGATGCCGGTTGTGGGACCGGTCGGGACGCCACCTACTTCAGCCACAACGGACTGGACGTGACCGGCGTGGACGTCGCGGAGGGGATGATCGACCAGGCCCGGCAGCACGCGGAGGGTACGTTCCGGAGGATGGATATACGCGACCTTGATTTCGCTGACGGCACGTTTGATGGGGTGTGGTGCAACACCGTGATGCAGTTCTTCGAACCAGGGACGATGCCGTCGGTCATATCGGAACTTAGCCGCGTGCTCGCTCCCGACGGGACGCTGTACGTCACATTCAAAATCGGGGAGGGAACCGTGACACGGGCGGACTTCGGGGAGGTGGTCGAACGGCACCTCGTCCCAGAGGCGGATGCGAAGCGTATGGTCCGGTCCCGGGACATGGTCATCGTCGAGGAGGCACGGGCCGAGCTGAACGGCCTGACGGTCCTCAACCTGTTCGCGGAATCGCAGCAGAATACAACGGATTAGGGACCTGTGGAGGAATGAGCGCCCGGAGCAGGATTTGAACCCGAGCTTCCCGGAGGGATGCGAGGAGAAAAAATCCTGCGAGCGCCCGGAGCAGGATTTGAACCTGCGAGGGCTTACGCCCAGCGGATATTTCGGACGTGATCATCGACTCGGAGGGCAGGACCCTCCTCGAACCGCCATCTCCCTTCCGGGAGAAGCCGGTGTCTCAGTGTATCCACCACGTGGGCAGACGGAGTACGCTCGAATCCGCCGCGTTAGGCCAGACTCCGCCATCCGGGCTTACGCTAGTCCGGGGATGCAAGATTTTTAACGGGTGCGGGATGCAGCCAGCACCACCAGCCATTTAAGTTTTCGTTTTCCTGGAGTGGTAACATGAGTGGCGCTGACGGTGCAGGGGAGCAGGGGATCATCGAACGGCTGGACAGGTGGGACGAACGCGGACCGTACGCGGTCCGGGTGGACACCGGGGACGTGGACGGGTACGCGGCGGCGGAGGTGGCGCAGTACGCGCACAGCATCCTCGTCGACATGGGGAAGCAGGACGTCGGGGTCGACGTGGCGGAGCGGTACGACGCGTCGACCGACCGCGGCCACGACTTCCCGCCCGCGCTGCAGAGCGATGCGGTGACGCTGAGCCGCGTCTACCTCGGACACGTCGACGACTGGTACGCCCGCGAACTGGTGGACCGGTTCGGGGACGACGAACTGTTCGACCGCGTGGACGTGGAGCCGAACATGGGGCCGCTCGGCCCGGAAGGTGCGTCCTGATGGCCGCGGCCGACGGCGAACCCATCGACCCGGACGACACCGGGCTGCTGGCGCTGGACGTCCCGGTGGACTCGGACCTGCCGCGGTACACGAAGACGGTCGATGCGCTGCGGGACGTGACCGGGATGGCCGCGGAGTACGCGGCGGACCGGGACGTCGACGGGCCGATGCTCCGGTACGGCGAGGCCGACGGGCGGCGCGTGGATCTCGGCGTGGTCCCTGCCAGGGAGGCGCGGTACGTGGCCGACCGGGTGCAGGACGCATTGGCGATGCACGGCTACGAGGACGAGGTGGACGTGGTCTACGAGCGGATGGACGGCGGCGGTGTGCTCCACCCGGACACCCGGCTGCCGGACGACGCGGTCGCGGTCGACCTGACCGAGGACCCGGAGAGCCAGAACTGGCTGGACGACCGGCCGGACCGGGA
>CAZNTD010000052.1:0-7205 GCA_964575915.1 uncultured archaeon
TGGATGACACAGGTGCAGGAGGAGGCGCAGGAAGAGGCCGGACGGGAGCTGTCCCGGTCCCTCGACGTGAAGGACGCGACCTGCACCCGGTACGGAAACGTCGACCTCGCCATCAAGAACGGCGGCTCCGCGGCCATCCCGGCGACGGAGGCGGACGTGTTCGTCTACGATGCGGACGGCGACCTCGTGTCGCAGCGGACGGATGTGGACATCTCCGGTGCGGCGTGGCGAAGCCCTGGCGGGTTCGGCCGGACCAACGCCACCATCGGCACCAATTTCTCCTACAGCTTCCACTCGAACCGGGAGAAGCCGCACACGGTCGCGGTGTACGCACCGTGGAACGACGCCACGGTCTCCTACTACATCGACGAGACGCAGGACGCCGGGACGGCCAACCAGACCGTGCAGGTGCCGCAGGGCGGTATCCGGACGTTCACGCTGGACTGGGAGGGCGACCACAGGTTCTACAGCACCGAACCGGTCATCGCGGCGAAGGAGGCGAGCCGTGACCGCATCTACGTCCCCGAGGCGCACCACGAAATCCTGCACACCTTCTCGGAGACGCGGCTGGCGAGCGACAGCGGCACGACCATCGCGGACCACAACCCGTTCTACAACGCCACCGGGCCGTTCTCCTCGACGCAGATCGCGGACGGCTCCGGGACCGACGCCGAACTGGGGCTGCCCACGTCGATGCTACATTCGCGGTACGCCGTGCCGCACGAGGTGGACGACTACGCGGTCGCCGCCATCGAACCGACCACCATCACCGTGAAGGAGTGGACCGGCAGCGGGTTCACGACGTACGACACGCACGACTTCACCGCCGCCTCCCCGTCCAACCCGATGCAGGTCGAGGTGGACGACCAGTCCGGCGCGGACGGCGTGCTGAACATCTCCGCCCCGGTCGTCTTCGAGGGGACTGGCGACTTCTACCTCCGGACCAACGACCAGGGCGCGGACGAGTACTCCGTCATCGGCTACGGACCAGGCGGCGAGCAGGCGGCCATCGCACTGTTCAGCGGGACGGTCGACTACGCCACGGTCGAGGACGGCACGACCATCCGGGTCAACGGCAGCACGGTCGCCTCGGAGCAGACCCCGGCGACCGGCTCGTTCTCCGTGGGTCGCGGCGACCGCATCACGTTCGACGGTCCCGTCGGTCTCAAGATGTCCATCGGCTATCCCGTCCCGCCGGTCACCACCGCGCGGCGCATCCTGCCGGAGAACCAGCGGCACCGGATCGAACTGTCAGCCGGCGACGTGTCCGTCGAGGCGACGTGCCTCCCGCGGACGGCGGAGTAGGTCAGCACAGGTCGCCGCGGTGCGTCCCCGCCCGGTCGCGGAGCACGTCGATGGCGCTGTCCGGCAGCCCCAGCGCCTCCATCTCCGCGTCCACCCGGTCCGGCGACCCCCAGCCGGCGACGTAGCCGTTGCACCTGGCGGCGACGGTGGAGTCACGGAACGCGTCCGGGTCCATCTCCGCGAAGTGGTCCATCAGGTCGGTGTGCCGCAGCCGGTACTTCTGGTGGTAGTCCTCCGCGACATGGAACGTCCCGAGGTCCTCGATGCCTGTCTGGATGACGCCGCGGTGCTCGTCGCGCTGCGCGTTCAGCGTCTTCTCCGCGAGGCGGCGCTGCTCATCGCCGGCGACCAGGATGACGGACCGGTACTGCGTCTTCTGCGGGACCGTCGGGTCGTGACCCGCCCAGAAGATGTCGAGCAGGTCGCGGTACGTGACGGTGGCCGGGTCGAAGAAGATGCGGACGGTTTCGGTGTGGTCGCCGAGCCGCCGGTACGTCGGGTCCGGCCGGGAGCCCCCCGCGTATCCGGCCTGCGTCGTCCAGACACCGTCCTCCACCCCGAACCGGGCGTCCGGCCCCCAGAAGCAGCCGAGTCCGAACACCGCGGTCTCGAGGTCGTCCGGCCGGTCCTGGTCAAGCGGGAACGGGTCCATGCACCGGGGATGGACGCGGCCCCGTTTAAAGGTGCGGGTCCTGACGGGTCGCACCGCCGCGACCGGGTCACCGGTTTAAACCTCGCGTCCCGTCGAGGAGGCATGGGAACGGCACCCGCCACGGCGGTCCCCGGTGCAGCACCGGGACCGGACAGCAAGGACGTGGCCGCCGGTGTGGAGCGGGACGACGCCGGGAGCCGCCTGTCGTCGCCGGCGGTCGCGACCACGGCGCTGCTGGGCGGCGGCATCGCCGGCAGGGTGGCATTCCAGCACGTGCCGAGCGTGGAGCCGCTCGTCGCGGCCGCGGTCGCCGCCGGGTTCTACGGGACGTGGCGGCACGGCGCGTTCGTCGGTGCGGCCGGGTTCGCGGCGTCGAACGCGCTGGTCTGGGGCGGGCAAGGGCCGTGGACCCTGTTTCAGGCTCTGGGTGCCGGCGGCGCGGGACTGCTCGGCGCCGCGCTGGCCGGCCGGGGAGCGGGGGCCGTCCGGTTCGGGGCCGCACTGGTCGGCGGGACGGTGGCGTTCGAAGCCGCGGTGAACATCGGCGGTCTCGCGGCCGTGCCGTTCCTCGGAGCGGCGACCCTGCTGGCGGCGGTGCCGTTCGGCCTGGTGCACCTGGCGAGCACGATCGGGTTCGGGATGATGCTGTATGGATGCGATGGATACCTCACAGACGCGTTCGGTGGACCGGCGGATGGTCGCGGCGGGCGTGGCCGTCCTGGCGGTCCTGGTAGCGATTCCGCTGCTGGTGGCGCCTGACCCCGCGACCGGGGACGGGACGATGGCGGTGACGGTCACGGTCAACGGGAGCGGCAGCAGTACGGAACAGGTCCGCGTCCCGGTGAACGCGTCCGCGTTCCAGGCGCTCAACGCGAGCCACGCGGTCAACCACACGGCGTACAGCAACGGGCTGTTCGTCACCGGGATCGACGGGGTGCAGCAGAACGAGACGCACTCCTGGCTCTACCTGGTGAACGGCTCGGTCCCGTCCGTGGCGGTCGACCGAGTGACGCTCGATGCCGGTACACATGTGACGTTCGCCTACCTGCCGAACGAGAAGGCGCTGAACATGACCGGCTAGGCGTGCCGGTCGATGGCGTCCCGCAGCATCGCCGAGAACTCGTCGTGCAGCCGGTCGAACGCGTCCTGCGTCTCGGCCTCCACGGTCAGCCGGATCTTGGGCGAGGTGTTGGAGGCGCGGACGAGGATCCACCCCTCGTCGAGGTCGACGCGGATACCATCCAGCGTGTTCGTGTCGTCGTACTCCCGCGAGAGGGCGTCCTGCATGTCTGCGATGACGTCGAACTTGGCGCTGTCCGGCACCTCGAACGCCTCGCGGTCGCGGACGTACGAGGGCAGGTCGTCGACGGCGTCCGCCAGCTCCCGGTCCATCCCGCCGACGATGGACGCGATGACCATCGATGCGGCGATACCGTCGTTGACCGGGAGGACGTGGCTGAACCCCATGTGCCGGGACTTCTCCACGCCCATCACCGCGCCGTGCTCGTGGACAGCGTCGAACAGGTAGCTGTGGCCGACCCGGACCCGGACGACCTCGCGGCCGTACTCATGGGCCACGTCCTCGAGCAGCCGGGAGCACTCGACGTTCGCCACCACCGGACCGTCGTGCGCTGCCAGGATGTGCGGCAGGACGACGGCGGCGACCTGCTCCGCATCGAGCAGCCGTCCCGTCCCGTCGACCACCGCGACCCGGTCCGCGTCGCCGTCGTAGGCGATGCCGATGTCGTGGCCGTCGTCCCGCATCAGGGTGCGCATCGTGCGCAGCGACTCGGCGTCGGGATCGGAGTGCCTGTTCGGGAACGTCCCGTCCGGGTCGCCGTTCACCACCTCGAGCTGCGCGCCGGCACCCCAGAACAGGTCGGGGGCGGCGACGCCCGCGGAGCCGTTCCCGCAGTCCATCAGGACGTCCACCCCGGCGAGATCGACGCGGTCGAGCAGGTGGTCGCTGTACCCGGCGAGGACGTCCGTGTCGGACACGTCCCCGTCGCCGGACAGGAACGTGCCGTCGTCGAACCGGTCGTGGACGGCCTCGTTCAGCTCCTGCGGGTAGCCGCAGCCGTGGTCGTCGGAGAACTTCACGCCGTTCCACTCCTTCGTGAGATGGGAGGCGGTGACGTACGCGCCGGGCATCCCGTCGCTCCACCCGGCGTAGAGGATGGGGCCGTACGGGACGTGGCCCGCGTCGTGGACATCGACCCCGGTCGACGTGATGCCGTCGACGAGCGCATCGGTGAGATCCGGGGAGGAGAGGCGGACGTCGTGGCCGACCACGACCGTGCCGTGGCCGCGGTCCTGGAGGTCGGTGCCGTACGCACGGCCGATCCGCTCCATGACGTCCGGGTCGAGGTCGTCCGGCACCCGGCCGCGGATGTCGTAGGCGCGGAAGATGTCCTCGAGCGCCATACCGGGACCTTCCCGCGCAGACTTTTAATACTGCGCGTCGCCGGGAGCGGGCCGGGGTTTAAATATCTCGCGCGGCCGTCACGGTGCATGACGACGGAGGGACGGCTGCTGGAGTCGACGGTCCGGGTGTGGGACGACTGGCAGTCCATCCACGACGACCTGTACTACGGGAAGGAGATGGACGACCACCTCGAGCTGTCACTGGTGGAGGCGGTCCATCTCGTCGAGCGGGAGGAACTCGCCGTGGTGGAGGACGGTGAGGCGGTGGACCGCGCCACCCTGTACGACCGGTGCACGGAGCGCGACCCGGAGTTCGTGCAGAAGTTCGCGGTCTACACCGACCTGCGGGACCGGGGCTACATCGTGAAGACCGGGTTCAAGTTCGGGGCGCACTTCCGGGTCTACCCGCGCGGGGTCAACCCGTACAAGGAGGGGCCGAAGGAGCAGCGGGAGCACACGAAGTGGGTGGTGCACGCGGTGCCGGCAGACGACACGTTCTCGTTCACCGACGTCTCCCGGGCGGTCCGGCTGGCGCAGAACATCCGGGCGCAGATGCTGTGGGGCGTGGTCGACGGCGAGTCGGAGGTCACGTACTACCGGGTGGACCACGTCACGCCCTGACACGGTCTAGACGCGGCGGTGGCCGAACGGTCCCTGCTGCCCGACCCGGAACAGGATGTCCGGCGGTGCCTGCCGGTAGTCCCTGCGCCAGTACCAGCCGAGCGCGAGGCCGGCGATGAGGCCGGACAGGTGGCCGGCGGACGCGAACCCGCCGATGACCGGCAGCATCACGCCCATGGTGTGCGCGACGAAGTTGACCGTGTCCATCGCCCCGAAGAACATGACGGCGTGCCGGATCTCCAGCGGGATGAAGAAGAACGCGAGCACGGTCACCTGCGGCCGGATGACCGCGAGGAACGCGACCATGCCGTACAGCCCGCCGGAGATGCCGACGGCCGGGCCGATGCCGAACGCGAGGCCGGACAGGGTGAAGCCGATGGAGGACGCGAGCGCGGCCCCGAACAGGAGGCCGAGGAACCGCTCCGTCCCGAGCATCCGCTCGACGTGCGGACCGAACGAGTAGAGGACGATGCTGTTGAGCAGGAGGTGGCCGAGCCCGGCGTGGAGGAAGACAGAGGTGCCGAGCCGCCACGGCTCCGCCGCCACCTTCACCGGGTCGAGGGCGAACGCCTCGAAGAACCCCGGGACCGACAGCTCCAGGACGAACGTGGCGAGCATGATACCGAGGACGGCCATGGTCGCGTTGCCCCGGAGCGGGGCCACGGCACGGTCCAGGATGCCGGGGGACGCTCGGTCCGGGGTGAGATCGTGCGCGTCCTGCTCCTCCTGCATGGCGTCGTACCCGATCTTCCCCTCCTGCCGGGACGCGTCCTGGTAGTCACGCAGCCCCTCGCAGTCATGGTTCTCGGGGAGACGGTGGCGGGAGCAGAACGAGCCCTCGCAGAACTTGCAGGTGAACGGCATCGACACCGGGTCGCCGCAGCTGTCGCATTCGGGCATGATCCTAGTCGTCGACCGGCTCCCCGATCTCGGTGATGTCGGCGTCGCCGGACAGGTAGTACTGGAGCGACTCGGGGAGGTCGTCGATCTCCAGCCGGACCTGGAGGGAGGTATCGCGCTCCCGCAGCGTCACGGTGTCGTCCTCGAGCGTGTCGAAGTCGACGGTGACGCAGCATGCCGTCCCCTTGGCGTCCTGCCTGGCGTACCGTTTGCCGATGCTGCCGGAGTCGTCGTACTCCGCGTCGAACCCCTGCTCGTGCAGCTGCCGGTAGACCTCCCGGGCGACGTCGTCCATCCCCTCCTTCGTCATGAGCGGGAAGACCGCGACGTCGACCGGGGAGACGTGGATCGGAAGTTCGAGCCTGTCCTCGTCCGGCTCGTAGAAGATGTCCAACAGCGCGAACGTCGGCCGGTCGGTGCCGAACGCGATCTCGAGGATGTGCGGCGAAACCTCGTTCCCCTGGTTGTCCTTGAACGTCATCTTCTCCGGGGAGTGCTCCGCGTGCTGCTCGAGGTCGTAGGCGCCGCGGTCGTGGACGCCGCAGCACTCGGTCCAGCCGAAACTGTTCAGTTCTATCTCGAGGTCCCAGGCGTCGGCGGCGTAGTGCGCCTTCTCGTCATCCTGGTGCTCCCGGTACCGGATGCGCTCGGCGGGGATGCCGACGGACCGGAACAGGTCGTAGGCGACACCGAGGCACCACGCGTACGCCTGGCTGGTGACGAGGCCCTGGTCGACGGCCTCCCGGAGCGTGACCGTGACCGGTCCCGTCCCGGCGTCCTGCCGGTCGGCGGTCCACAGCGGGAGTTCCATGTCGGCGACGCGGTCGAACTCGTCCCAGTCGTCCTTCATCTCGTCGGTGACGAAGATCTGCCCCTCGGCCTGGGTGAACTCCCGCCCCCTGAGGACGTGCTGCCGCGGCGAGATCTCGTTCCGGAACGCCTTCCCGATCTGGAACACCTTGATGGGCATCTTCTTCCGGAAGAACCGCCAGTACCGCTTGAACGGGAGGTACGTCGTCGTCGCGGTCTCCGGCCGGTTGTACGCCTCCCGGTCCGCGACCTCGGTCTGCATCATCAGGTTGTAGTCATGGATATCCATGTCGAACTCGCCGCCGCACGACGGACAGGTCATGTCGTGGTCGTCGATGAACGCGAGGAGTTCCTCGTCGGTGTAGCCGTCCGCGACCACGTCATGGTCCTCCTCGATGAGCTTGTCCGCGCGGAACGAGCCCTCGCACTGGCTGCAGAGGATGAGCGGGTCGACGAACGTGTCGAGGTGGCCGGACGCCTTCCACACCTCGCG
>CAZNTD010000053.1:0-1646 GCA_964575915.1 uncultured archaeon
ACCAGCGTCATGAACAGGATGTCGTCGTTCTGGATGTGCGCCAGCTCGTGCGCCAGCACCCCTTCCAGTTCCTCCTTCTCCAGCTTCTCCAGCGCCCCGGTCGTGACGCAGATCTTCCCGTCCTCCGGGCTACGACCGGTCGCGAACGCGTTGATGTCCGGGCTTTCCTGCACGTAGAGGGTCGGCATCGGTGCGCCCGCCGCGAGGGTCAACCCCTCCACCAGGTCGTACAGCCGCCGGTGCCGCTGCGGATCCGCCTCCTGCGCATCGACCACCCGCAGGATCATGTTGTCGCTCCGGTAGTAGGAGAAGATGACGTAGATGAGCGAGAACGCGATCCCCACGGACAGCAGCACGAACGGGTCCAGGCCGGGAATGAACACCCGGCCGGTCACGTAGATGAGGCCGAGCAGGATGAGCGGGACGATGATGAGCAGGGCGTACGATTTCCGCTTGTTCCACCGGATCTGGTCCTCGAACATCATCGTGACCGCCTCCTGCTCCCCGCGGTGCTAGAACTCGACCTCGGGGAGCTGCCGGTCTGCGCTCTCGATCTGCAGCATCTCCCGCTCGCCCTTGCCCATCGCCTTGGCGAAGATGACGGCCGGAACGGTCTCCACCGTGTTGTTGTAGGTCAGGACGGCATCGTTGTAATGCTGCCGCGAATACGCGACCTTGTTCTCGATGGCCGCGAGCTCCTCCTGGAGCTTCTTGAAGTTCTCGGACGCCTTCAGGTCAGGGTAGTCCTCCGCGATGGCGAAGATGGACTTCAGCGCGTCCGCCATCATGTTCCCGGCCTCCGCCTCCTCGGCCGGCGTCTCCGCTGCCATCAGCCGTTCGCGGGACTCGGACACCTGGTCCATGACCGCGCGCTCGTGCTCCATGTATCCCTGCACGGTCTCGACAAGGTTCGGCACCAGGTCCGCCCGCTTCTTCAGCTGCACATCGATCTGCGCCCAGGCGTTGTCGATGCGGTTCTCCAGCGAGACGATGCGGTTGTAATAGTAGGCCGTGACCAGCGCCAGGAGGACGACGGCGCCGCCCGCGGCGACCAGGTGCATGCTCATACGGAAGGATTGCGTCCCCGGATTTAAATACGCTCCGCCGGTTCACGGTGACCGGTACCGGTGGAACAGGTGGTGCGGCCAGCACTCAGTCTTCAAGCCGGCCCAGTTCGTCCCGCAACCCTTCCAGATCGCCGCGGAGCTCCTGGATGGACTCGTCGATGACCTCGTCGTCACCCTCCGCGATCTCGCCGCCACGCTCAAGGTGAACCTCGATGTCGTGGACCTCGGGCAGCGCGCCGTCGATATCCTCGAGCTGCCGGTTCAGCCGGTCGACGTTCTCCACGAACACCTCGACCGACTTCTCCTTCACCTGCTGCACCTCGTTCAGGACCTCGATGGACTCCCGCATGTTCCCGATGATCTGCTTGATCCCCTCGATGTCCTGGACGATGTCCCGGTGTTCCGGGATCCTGATGTAGAGCGAGTCGTCCCCGTCGCCCGTCGCGTCACGTGGCATACAGGGACATTCCCTGCCACGCTATATTAAGGTTATCCATCCGGTCGGGAGCGAACAGGAGGATACTGCGAGAATATGAGGGAGAAAAGCCCCGGGTGGGATTTGAACCCACGACCTGCTCC
>CAZNTD010000053.1:1746-6319 GCA_964575915.1 uncultured archaeon
GCGAGAATATGAGGGAGAAAAGCCCCGGGTGGGATTTGAACCCACGACCTGCTCCTTACTCGCGCTTGGAGGGTGTTCACGTCGTCATCGCATGTGCGGGAGCCACCCGCCTGCTCGGGACTGGATCCTCCGCATCACGGTACGAGGGAGCCGCTATACCGGGCTAAGCCACCGGGGCACGGGTTCCACCTCGGGGCGAACATTTTAGTATCCTCGCCCGCCCCCCCGCCGCGCTAGTCGCTGTAGATGCCGTCGTAGCCGTCCCCGACCTCGTCCATGTGGACGAACACGATCTGGTTGACACGGGCGTTCTCCTTGATGCTGATGCCGTCCGGGTTGCGCACGTCCAGCATGAACGCGCCCTGTCCGGTGAACCCGGCCTCCCACGCCGCGTTGTCGATGGTCGCGCCCATCCGGAGCAGGGAGGACCGCGGGAAGGTGAACGCCATCAGGTCGTTCGGGATGTCCACGGTCTCGTTCGCCACGACCTTGTAGACGCCCGGGTCGAGTTCCCACCAGCCGTGCGCGTCGCCCGGGTCCTGCTTCTCCGGTGGCAGGGGATCCGTGTCCGGGAGTTCTCGCTCGTCGTTCGAGAAGTCCAGTCGGCCCGGCCCGGCGTAGGTATGGATCTCGCCGGCGGTCAGGTCGAACCCGTTCGGGGTGAGCTGCGTCTTCAGGTGCGGATAGTCCTGCACCAGTCCGTGCTCCGTGATACGCTCGCGAAGTTCCTCGCGGTTCAGCGGCATGCTGCACCGTTCCCACCGCGGATTGAAATACGTTCGCGCACGAGTGATACAACATTTATATACGCCGGATGTCCGTGTGTTCCCATGAGAACCGGACGACTCGCGGTGCTGGCTGCCTTCATCCTCGCCGTGGCGGTGACGCCCGCCGCGGCCCAGGAAACATCGGACACCGTCGACACGGTCATCCTCGCGTCCACCGCCAACTACCCGGACGCGCTGGTCGCCGGGTCGGCAGCGGCGAAGATCGGGTCGCCGGTCCTGCTGACCGACCAGGACACGCTGCCGCAGGAGACCCGTGACGCGCTCTCCACGCTCGACCCGTCGGAAGTCGTGGTCGTCGGTGGTCCCGCGGTCGTCTCCGACGATGTCATCTCCGCCCTCCAGGAGGACCACAACGTGACCCGGCTGTGGGGGACGACCCGGTACGGTACGGCGGTCGAGGTCGCCGAGCACTTCTGGGTGGAGGGGGCTGACGAGGCGGTCCTCGTCCAGAACTCGCTGCAGGACCAGAACGGGACGGTCCTCGCCGCGGCCCGGGAGCTTGCCGGGGACGGTGAATCCCCGGTCTACCTGACGCCGGAGGGATCCATCCCGGCCGTCGTCCTCTCCTCCCTGGAGAACCTTGGGGTCGAGGAGGTGACCATCGCCGGCACCACGGTCACCGCGTCCTACCGGTCCAGCCTGGCCGACATCGGTATCGAGATCGATGAGGAGGTCACCGGCGCGACGGAGCAGGAGGTCCGGGAGAACATCCGTGAACGGGTGTCGAACCGTGTGAACGCGTCGACAGAACTCGTGGTCGTCGCCACGAGCTCCTACCGGCACAGCATCGCGGCGACGCACTTCCCCAATTCCTCCACCTATCACATCACCGGTGACGAGGACATCGACGCGCTCGTCGCCACGGTGAACGACCGGAACGTATCGTCCGTCACGGTGGCCGGGCAGCCCGGTCTGGCCGAGGACGCGGCGGAACGACTTCGTTCGGAGACCGATGCCGCGGTCCGCCTCGTCGTGGCCCGTGCCGCCGAGGCGATCCGGATGAACACCAACCTGACGAACGAGAACGTCCCGGCGTTCATCCGGGAGCACCGCCACGACATGGCGATCTGGCAGGACGCCCGTGAACGGGCGGTGCAGCACATCCGGGAGAGCGCCAACCGGACGTTGATGCGCGCCGACCGGCTGGTCGACGCCAACGCATCCGACGAGGCGTGGGAGGCGCTCCGTGAAGCCCGCGCACTCTTCTCCGACGGCCAGTACGTCGAGGCGCGGGAGGCGGCGCAGGAGGCGCTGAACGAGATCCATGCGGACCGGTACCGGGAGGTCCGTGACGACCCGGCCGAGCTGCAGGAGCGCGTCCAGGAGGAGACCGAGGACCTCGAGGAGCGCGTCGACGAGCTCCGCGAACTCAACCGGGAATTCGCGGAGGAGATGGAGCAGAACCTGACGGTCGAGGAGCGCCTCGAGATCATCGAGGAGTTCCGTAACGAGCGCCGGGAACGCATCCGCGAACTCATGGAGGAGGCGCAGGAGACGCGCGGCGACCTCCACGAACGGCTCCGCGACTCCCGTGAGCGCATCCGGGAGCGGAGCACCGCGGGGCGGTACGAGGTCGAACTGACCTGTGCGGACTCCGATGTCCGCACCGACTTCGACATCTCCGGCCATGACGGCTACCTCGAGGCCGAGGGGGAGGTCGCGCTGAACACCCCGAACTACGTCCCCGGGGACACGGTGCAGATCGACCAGGAGGCCGGCACGGTATCCATCGACCTGACGTTCACCGCCCGTGACGGTCCGGGCGTCCAGTGCCTCGGTGTCGCGGAGGCCGAGCGACGCGTCCGCGTCGACCCGGGCAACTGGACGGTCGACCTCACGGTCATGGTGGACGGCGAGCAGGTCCACACCGCATCCGAGACGGTGACCGTCGGACCCGACGATGACACGGACAGCACCGACGACGAGCAGGAGGACCGTGAGAACGAGACGGAGACGAACGAGACCGATGACGAGGACGAGGCAGACGAGGCCACGGTCCCGACGTCCTTCCGGCTCGCATCGACCGAGGCCCGCGGTGACTGCGACACGGAGTCGTTCTACTACGACGGCGAGGCGGTCGACGAGATCACGGTCGAGGCCGGGACGGAGTACACGGTCACGTTCGCGCCCCGCCAGGGATGCACGTATCCCAGCGGGGCCGAGTATCGCAGCGATCCCCGGTCGGTGTTCGGCACGTCCGGCCAGGTCGACGGTGGCGGGACCACGACGGTCACCTTCACCGCCGACGACGATTTCACCATCACCCAGTACTGGCCGGGGACGGACATCTCGAAGGCGGATATCGAGGTCGACGTCCGGTAGCCCGGTGGCGTGGTCGCCCGCCACCGGGTCCGGTAGGTAGAGGATACGGACCCGGGCGGATTCGAAGTCGAAGACCGGAACGGTCTTCTCCGGTCGAATCCCCCTGTAGGTAGAGGATACGGACCCGGGCGGATTCGAACCGCCGACCACTCGGTCGCTTCAGCGAAAACCGCTAGCGCGATCTTCTCGTCCTGTCTTCTCTGGCGAGAAGCCGGCCATAGAAGCCGAGCGCTCTGTCCGGACTGAGCTACGGGCCCTCACACTGCAGCATACCCGTCCAGGTTTAAATCGGCCCGGGGTCAGACGATTCCTCTGCCCATCGCGTGGACCACGATCTCGAGGAGGATGAAGAAGGTGATGAATCCCACGATGGTCTGCGGGTCGAACTGGAGCGGTGCGTCGTACTCGTCGTAGTACTGGACCAGTCCGCCCATCCCGCCGGGAAGCTGTCCGCCCTCGTCCTTGGCCATGCCGACCCGTTACCGGCGCAATCTTTTAAATCCGCGCGGCGGTGCCGATTTAAACCGTCAACCGGAACCGTGATACATGGCGACGATCGGACTGGTGGGCGACATCCACATGGACGGGGAGAACCGGCAGGCCGTCCATGACCATCTTGACGCGGTCCTCTCCGGGTTCCAGGCGGACGGGGTTGATGCGGTGCTCGTCATGGGCGACCTCGTGACCTACAGCGAGACCGCGGACGATGACCGCCGGTTCATACGGGACATCCGTGACCGGGCCGCCCGGATCGATGTCCCGGTGCGGGTCCTGCTCGGCAACCACGAGGTCGTCAACCTGTCCCGGCCACAGGTCTGTGGTGTTCTCGGCCAGGAGCCGTACGGCAGGTTCGCCGTCGATGGCCAGGACATCGTCTTCCTCGACTCGTCCGCCCCCCGGCTCTCCGGGTCGCGGGGTGAACTGGGGGGGCGGCAGCGCGACTGGCTGGCCCGCGCCCTTCACGAGGCGGATGACGCCCTGCTGTTCGTCCACCACCCCGTCCATTTCCACGACGTGTCGGACAGCCCGTGGTGGGATGAGTACCCGGAGCGGGCGTTCTGCGGGGACAAGAAGGAGGTCGGCCGCATCCTCGCAGACACTCCGAACGTTCGGACCGTCGTCAACGCCCACCTCCATGCCCACGACCGCACCGTCCAGGACAGCATCCCACACATCACCCTCGAACCGTTCGCACGCAAGCACCCGGATGGCGGCGTCACCGGTGCGCACGCCATCCTTGACACGGGTACAGGCGTCATCACGATGCGCACCCCGGAGACCGAGATCGTGACCTACGACGTATAGAACGGGGAAAAAGGAGTGGTGTGGTGCAGGGAGTAATCCCGCTTCTGTTCTCCGAAAACGGCTGCGCCGTTTTCTTCTCCTCCATCCGCATGGCGGATGTCGGGACCGATTCGACTGTGCGTCCTATCGACTTGCTCCGCAGGGGTGGGCCGTTTCAC
>CAZNTD010000054.1:0-5982 GCA_964575915.1 uncultured archaeon
GGAACTGTCCGAGCGCGAGACGGCGCGCGCCGCGGCGCGCGAACGACGTCGGGGTGTGGAGGGACGGGGCGAGGGTGGGGACGATATCTGCATCTTTTGAGATCTTATTAGGAACAAAGTCTCGGCGTAAGGAATCCGATACAATGACAACGATATTTTGGTAGTTTTTAGTCATCCTTAGAGTTCCCGTAAGTTCTGGGATATTATTTACCTTCGACCGTTGGCGTGTTTTCCATGAACGTGAATCTCCGCCGGATAATCCTGCTATCACTCTGTTTTCTTTTATTCCTTGACCTTTCGGCTGGATACGGCAGGGATTGGAGATTCTCAGGAACTGCAGATAAAAAGGAAGATAATCGGGAGCTCATCGATTCTAGAACCTATTCTGCGGGGAGCATCATTCAAAATCTTTCGAATGAACAGCTATCAAGTATTGTGATTACCGGGGAATTTTCTATCTCAAAGAGCGAAGGCTGGGGGGCTATTGTATTAGGGAATGACGGGAGGGCTGTTGGCGCATATGGCCGTTCAGGTAACCCTAACTGGGTAAATTTTACGGAAGGGTACTACGTTAAGATACACGAAGACAGAGGCCTCTATCTGGTCCGTAGAAAACAGGGAAATGATACCATAGTGGAGCAGGATTTACGAGGAAGGAACTGGTTATCCCCGGGGGAATATAATTTTACGGTGAGGGTGAATGAGGAAAGGGAGATACGATTTTACTGGGAGGGCGAGGCGCTTTTTGTTTCTCCTCTTGATGAAGAGGTCGACTATTCCGAGGTCTCTTTCCTATGGCGGACAGGATTTTATCCTGCTACAGTATATATTAGGGATGTCTTTGTAGGAGAGAGTAGTTTTCAGAACGATCATGTTATTAATCATCTTGTGATTCTGCCGGAATCCAGTTCACAGAGATATGCCTCAATAATTGAACAAATTGAGGCACAACCAATCTACCTACAAGATGCTGATTTAGAGGCAGTCCGTTCACGAATAAAAGAGAGTTTTGGAGAAAAGCAGAAAAACAACCCCGCTTCCCTACTATATGTTACTCTCATAGGAATCCCGCCAGTCGTCAGGGAGGATCCGGTGGAGACGGTGTGGGGGACGAACGACTCGCGGGACGGAGATCACTACCTGACGGACCTGCCGTACGGCGACTTGGACGGGGACGGCATCGTGGACGTGGCGGTCGGGCGGTTGCCGGCCGACCCGGAGCTGGCCATGGCGATGCTGGACCGGGAGGACCGTGCACCGGGGAAGCGGGCGTTCGTGGCCTCGGCCTACCTCCACGACGACTGGCCGTCCATCCTCGCCGCGCGGGGCGGCGGGATGTGGCAGGGCAAGATGGTCGGGCAGATCCTGGACCGGCAGGGCTACCGGGTGAACCGGAGCATCGAGCACCGCGCCGACACCCACACGTTCCTCCGTGGCATCACGCCGCTCGGTGTCCGCCGCCTCATCACAGAGACCCGGGCCGCACGCACGGTCGCCACGGGCCTGCTTGGCTCGACGGCCGGCATCGCTGCCGGCGGCGCGGTGTTCACCGTCCGCGCCCTCCACCAGGCCGAGCGCGGCCTCGAGCAGTACCTCGAGCACGACTGGACGACGGCCGGGTTCGACCGTGACCGCGCCATCGACCGGCTCGTCGGCGGCCGCGACCCGGCAGGCATCGCCCGCGACCTGGTCGCCGCGGCAGCCCGCACCGGCCAGGCGGTCCCGACCCTGGGGATGGGACTGCGCGACGCCGCGCTCACCGCATCGTGGGCCGCCCTCTGGCCGAACCGGCATCCCCGCCTCACCCCGGACCGGGTGCAGGACGGCATCCGGGACGCGGACACCGTCCATTACGCCGGCAGGGGGAACGGCTCCGCATGGCTCCTGCCGGGGAACGGGTCCGGCCACCGGCCCGTCACGGCGGACGACCTCCCCGGGACGGACGCCCGGTTCGTGTTCGACGCGTCCAGCCTCGGCGCCCGGATGAACGACTCCCGCCCGGAACTCTGGCGGGCGTTCCTCGAGAACGGCGCGGCAGCATACCTCGGCAGCACCGCCACGACCTACACGCCGTACACCACCGAGCTCGCCCGTCGGTTCCACGACCAGGGGCACACCGTCGGCGAGGCGCTCCGCCAGGCCGTCAACGGCATGACGACCGACACGCTCGACTGGCCGACCCCGGAGACCATCGCGCGGGACGGTGTCCGCGGCAAGATGCTGCGCTCCTTCATCCTCTGGGGCGACCCCACCATGCGGAAGGACCCGCCCGTCGAACCGGACCGGTGGGACGTGGAACGGGACTGTACCGGGACGCGGTGCACCGTAACGTTCACCGCTCGTCCCGACACGCGCATCAGGACGGTGGACGGCGACCGCGTCCTCACCATGCCGGCGGACGGTACCATCCTCCGCGCCGGCCGACCGCAGATCCCGCTGTTCAAGACCCGGCTCGGACTGCCCGGCGACGCGGACGTCCTGGATATCGCCGGGGAGACGGCGACCCGCCGCGTGGGGGACGTGACCGTCCCGGTCACCCGGCTCGCATCCCACGGCGGTGGTTCGCCGGAGCCGCCCGTCCGGAACGGGACGTTCCCGGACGACCCGTCGCGCATCGACGTCCGCGAGACGGTGGACGGCCGCACCGTCATCGACATCGTCCACGCCGGGCTGCGGTACGACCCCGCGTCCCGCACCGCGACCGTCATGGACGAGATCGCCATCACGGTCACGTACCGCACTCCGCTCGACCTCGCCATCGACACGCCCGGGACCGTCATCCACGGCGAGAACCTGTCCGTGGACGTGACGGCGTGGAGCGACACCGCCCGGGACGCCACCCTCCACGTCCGCACAGCCAACGCCACCACGGTCCACACCAGGGAGGTCCCGGTCGCGCTTCGGGCGGGACGAACCGACCACACCGTCGATGTCCCGCTCCCGGCCACCGGCGACTGGTCCATCACCGCCCACCTCCGCGCCGGGAACCATACAGCGGGGCCGCGCACCGCCACGACGACCGTCGTCCCGGACGAGCCGCGATCGGCTCTCACCGTCCCGGACACGGTGGCGGTGGGCGACCGATTCGCCGTCACCGCAACGGTGACGAACCCGCTGCCCGACCCCCGGCAGGCCAGGGTCAGCGTCGCGGGACAGGACGGGGTGCAGCCCGTCTTCATGGAGCCGGGGACGCGCCGGGTCACGGTCCCGGGAGACGGGGAGCGGACGGTGGACATCCCGCTCCACGCGTACCGGGCCGGCCCCGCAACGGTCACGGTGACCGCCGGGAACCGCACCGGGAGCGTCCCGCTGACTGTCACGGAGCGGACGGTCATCGACCACATCCGCACCACGGCCACCGGACTCGCGTTTACCATGCCCGACGTCCGTGTCGACGGCACGCGGGCATCGCGCACCGGGACGGACGCCACGCTCACGGTCCGCGACACCGTGTCCGGCCGGACCGCCACCCTCTCCACGCCGGACTGGACGGTCCGCACCGCCACCCGGGAGAACGGCACCCACCGCAGCCTCGTGACGCCGGACGGACGGGTGGAGGCGGTGGCCCGTGGCGGCAGCACCACCGTCACTCGCACCGGCGCCGTCCCGCCCGGCCGTCTGGACGCCCGGACCGCCACGCTCCAGCGCGAGCTCCGGAAGCTCCAGCGTATCATCGCAGCCCGCAATGGAACCGGTACGCATCCCGCCCCGTTCCGGTAAGGCGGTGGCGGACCGGTGCGGACGGAAATCCAGGCCGGGAGAAGGGAAGACGGAAAATCGGCCCTGTTTAAAGGCGGGTCGCTGCGAGGACTGTACCGGTGACGGCACGATGAACATCCCGACCATCGCGGTCCTCGGATCCGTCATCGCCAGTCTCGTCGCCGTCCCGGCCGCCCCCGCACTGCTCGCCGACCCGACCGGTGCGGTGACGGCGCTCACCGGCGAACCGGCGAACGGGACGCCGCACACGGTCGAGATGACCCGGTCGCCCGACGGCTTCCACCACACGGTGGAGACCGGGCAGGGTGCGGCTACCCTCACCGGGGAGGCGGACCGGTTCACCATGGAACTGGACCGGCCCACCGCGACCGTGACGGTCCGGTCATCCCCGGACAGCCGCGTTCAGCGCATCGTCAGCGGCCCCGACACCCTGACCATCAACCGGTCAGGAGGACGGGTCGTGGAACGGTGTGAGACGGTGGCCGGCGTCCTCACGTCCGAGCGGCACCGCGGCACGACGGCCACGTCGTTCAGCGGGACGGACCGGGCGGCGGTCCGGTCCCGCTGTCAGGTGCTCACCCACCGGCTCGAGGACGGTGCCTCGACGCTCGCGCAGGTCGCGGCCGATGTCGGTCTCATCGACCCCGACCTGTCGGTCACCGAGGTGGATGCGGCGATGGAATCCATCACGCTCGCCAACACCGGCCCGGTCCGCGCCACGCTCGACGGCTGGACCCTGGAGGATGCGGCCGGCACGACGTACACGTTCACCGACCTGTCCCTCGCATCCGGCGAGCAGGTCACCGTGTACAGCGGCGATGCCGGCAACACGACCGTCTGCGACCCGAGCGGCGGCCCGCACCACGAGCGGTGCTGGGGAGACCAGCAGGTCTGGAACGACGGCGGCGACACCGCCATCCTCCGTGACGGTGACGGATCCGAGATCACGACCCATACCTACCCGTGACATGGTGGCGGACCGGCCGCCACCACGTCACCCTTTCTTCTCTCCGTTCCGCTCCCCGGAGGATATTTAAGCCGCCAGTCCGGATGTGGGACGTATGAACACGCGGCACGGGATCGTTGCGGCGGTGGTCCTGGCCGTCCTCGCGGCGGGATGTACGGCGCCGGACGAGGCGTCCGACCTGAGCGGGGATGTCGAGGCGCCGGATGCCGATGTCGTGGTGAACTACACGGTTGACGGGTTCACGCCCGGGACGGTGACGGTGCAGCAGGGCCAGACCGTGGCCTGGGTCGACCGGAACCCGACCGCCGACATGTGGGTGGCGTCGAACGTCCACCCGACCCATGCCGAGTACGCCGGGACGTCGATGGGTGAGCACTGCAACGGCGACGCCGCGACGGCGTTCGACCAGTGCCAGGCCGGTGAGACGTACACGTTCACCTTCCAGCAGACCGGGTCGTGGTCGTACCACAACCACCGGCGGGCGAACGACGGCGGCACGGTCGTGGTCGAGTAGTCAGAGCAGTTCGTTCGGGTTGAACCCGGGATCCGCGAGGTCGTCCAGCGCACCGGACACGTCGACCGTTCCACGGATGAGCTGCTTGAGCGGGTGCATCCACTGCATCGCCCCGACGATGGCGGCGCCGACGATGCGGTCGCCGTCGACCACCACCTTCCGGTACGTCCCCGCATCCTCGTCGAGCGCGGTGATTACCTTGCGGCCGTCGCGGGAGACCGGGTCACCGAGGGACGCGACGTTGGTCCCGAAGTGCGCCACGGTGTACGTGTCGACGAAGTCGCACCGCGTCTCCTGCCCGGCCATGTTCGCCCCGGCCACCTGTCCGTGTTCCTGTGCGGTCACCCAGGAGCCGGCGATGTGCTCCTGGTCCAGCACCGGGTCGTGGTACTGTGCCACGTCGCCCGCCGCGTAGATGTGCGGGTCGCCGGTGCACAGGAACTCGTCGCAGACGATGCCCGTGTCCGTCTCCAGCCCGGCGTCCGCCGCCAGGTCCGTGTGCAGGTCGTTGCCGACCGCCACCCCGGCCACGTCCACCGTGTGCGAGTCCTGCCCGGTGTCGATGCGAACCCGGTCACCCGTCTGGGCCATGTCCCGGGCCTCCTCCTGGAGGTGGAGGTCGACGCCGTGGTTCCGCATCGCGTCGTGGACCAGTTCGGCTCCCGCGGGGTCGAGGACGGCGTGCCACCAGTTCTCCTCCCGCACCAGGTAGGTCGTATCGACGTCGGCGCCGATGAACGAGCCGACGAGGTCGAACCCGAGCAGGCCGCCGCCGATGACC
>CAZNTD010000055.1:0-5977 GCA_964575915.1 uncultured archaeon
GATCTCGCGCATGGCCTCGGCCCACCGCGAGGTGGAGTCGGCCATCAGCGCGACACTGTAACCCTGGTCCCGGTAGTATTCTGCCATGGTGATACCGGTGTAGATGGACGCTTCCCGCGCCGCCACCGGCATGTTGGACGTGTTCGCGATGAGGACGGTCCGCTCCATCAGCTTCTTGCCCTCCTCGCTCCACGGGTCCTCCAGCTCCGGGAACTCGTCCAGCACTTCCGTCATCTCGTTGCCACGCTCACCGCAGCCGATGTAGACGATGATGTCCGCGTCGCTCCACTTGGCGAGCTGCTGCTGCGTGACCGTCTTCCCTGTCCCGAACCCGCCCGGGATGGCCGCGACCCCGCCCTTCGCAAGCGGGAACAGCGCGTCCAGGACGCGCTGCCCGGTGATGAGCGGGACGCGCGGATCCAGCTTCTCCGTGACCTCGCGCGCCTCACGGATGGGCCACTCGTGCATCAGCTGCAGTTCCGTGCCGTCCTCCAGCGTGGCGACGGTCTCGTCGACCGTGAACTCGCCCGCCTCGATGGAGGCGATGGTACCCTCCCGGTCCGGCGGCACCAGGATGCGATGGGTCTTCCCCTTCTCCTCGACCGTCCCGAGCACGTCGCCCTTCGCGACCGTGTCGCCCGTCTCGACCCGCGGCTCGAACGCCCAGGTCTCGTCCCGGGAGACCCCGGGAACATCGGCGCCCCGGGCGATGAACGCCCCGGACTCCTCCTCCAGCGCGGGCAGCGGCCGCTGCAGGCCGTCGTAGATGCTGGACAGCATCCCCGGCCCAAGTTCCACGGACAGCGGCCGGCCGGTGTTCTCCACCGGCTCGCCCGGCTTGATGCCTGTCGTGTCTTCATACACCTGGATGGACGTCCGGTCACCCTCGATCTCGATGACCTCGCCCATCAGGCCCTCGTTTCCGACCCGGACAACGTCGTACATCTGTGCGTCCAGGTCCTCGGCCACCACGACCGGACCGGACACCTTGTAAATCTCTCCGTTTTCTCCACTCATCGTGTCTTCACCGTGCTACCACACTTTTTTAACATCATTTTCGTTCACGTCAGTCGTCCTGCCACAGGTCGACGCCGATGGCCTGCTGGATCTTCCGCCGCAGGTCGGTGCTCTCCATCTCCTCCCGGATCGGGATGACGACGGGGTCGACCTTGTTCTGCAGTTCCAGCCGTTTCCGCTCCGACAGCGTATCCATATACTCGCCCTCGACGATGACGACGCCGTCCTCGTCCATCACGATGTCGTCCACCGAGCCGGGGAACCCGCTCTTCTCCATCTCGTAGGCCGCCGCGACGCCTGCCAGCTTGAACCCGAGGCAGAACGTGTCGCTGCCGACCACGGACACCCTCACCGTGCGACACCCCCGACAAGGTTGCGCTCGATGAACGCCTCGCCCAGTCCCTCGGCCTTCGCCCGGGCGATCATCCGCAGGTTGCCCGCTTCCACCTCCTTGCACACCATGTAGCCGAGCACCGGGTTGACCCCGAGCTGGTCGGTGTGCATCATCCGGATGCCCTGCTTCAGCTTGTACTTCTCCAGGGCGCGCTCCACCTGCGCCAGCGAGTCCGCGTCCTCCTCCAGGTGGGCGCCGACCCGGCTATCCCGCAGGTGAGCGATGATCTCGTCCATCGAGTCCATCCGGGCCAGCTCCTCCTCGTCCACCACCTGCTGCCGGTCCGGGACCGGGATGAGCCGGTCCACGATGTCCTCGTACGTGTAATCGCCGCGCCGCCTCATCCGGAGGATGAGCGACACGTTCTTCAGCGCGGCCTCCAGTTCGAGGAACCGCTGGAACAGCCGGCTGTTGCTGCCGACCGCGTCCACCTTCGTCACCAGGTTGGTATAGTAGTAGATATCGAGCGCGTCCTCCACCTGCTGCAGGTCGGACGGGTCGTCCACCCGGTCCAGCACGTCGCCGTCGAACCCGTCGACCGCGAACGCGTCCAGGATGCGCTCCATGTCATCCATCCCCAGGTACCGGTCGAGCGTCTCCCGGTCCAGTTCCCGGGTCGGCAGCAGCATGCCGGACACGTCGTCCGCGTCCCGCGCCGCCCGCCGGAGCACGACCTTCATGTTGTGGATGTCGAACTTCCGGAAGTAGAGCCAGAGCAGCCGTCTGATGGCGTCCGGGGAGATGTCGGTCAGCTTCTGGTACGTCCGCACCAGGTTCTGCTGCACCGCCCGCTCCACCAGCTCGTCACCGGCCAGGTCGCCGCCGAACTCCTCGATCTCCCGGTCGTAGCCACGGTTCCCCATGAACTCCGCGATCTCGGCCAGCTCCATCTTGCCGAGCTTCCGGTACTCCGGATCGGTGATGAGGTCGCCGCGCATCGCCCGGACCCGGGCGTTCACGTACGAGTAGTTCTTCAGCCCCGCGACGCGACCCGTGATGTCGATTCCCATCGTGCTAGTCGAACAGGACCTCGGCGACCGCCTTCCGGTTCGCCTCGATGGCGCGTGCGGCCATGGCATCGAACCGGAGATCGAACCGGCGGGTGCCGTCCGCGGATTCCACGATGGCCCCGCGGATGTCCGCGGTCTCGACGTCACCGTACTCCGCCGCCAGGTCCTCGAGGTCGCCGGCGACCGTGACGGTCCCGATGTCGAGGCGGCCGTCAAGCCGGTCCAGCGCGGCCGCGACGAGCTCCCGCTCGTCCGCCGCGCCGAGGTCGGCGACCCGGTCGCGGAACGCGTCGAACGCGTCCTCCATGACGGACTCGCGCGCTGCCAGTTTCGTCTGCCGCGCGTCCATCCTGGCGTTGGACAGCTCCTTCTTGCGGAGCGCCTCGACCTCCTGCTCCACGTCCCGCTGCGCCTCGTCGAGGATCTCCTGTTTCATCTCCTCCGCTTCGTCCAGGATCTCCTCCACCTGCTCCTCGGCGTCCGCGCGGATTTGCTCCGCCTCGCGCTGCGCCTCGTCGAGGATCTCCTGGGTGACGTCGTCTAGTCCCATGTATCGTTCACCGTGATTTTCCCGTTGGACGGGTTGGAAGGGGGCGATCGCGCTCTTACCCGCGACCGCGCCTGGATCTAAATGAACCCGAGCGCGACCAGCGACACGACGAGTCCGAAGATGACCATGGTCTCCGGGATGACCGTCATGATGAGACCGCGGCCGAAGAGGGACTCGTCCTCCGCCATCGCACCGACAGCCGCAGAGCCGATGTTGGCCTGCGCCCACGCGGTGGCGATCGCAGAGAGTCCGATCGCGATACCAGCGCCGATGGCCTGCATCCCACCGATCGCTGCCTGTTCAGTTGCCATATCTATGTCACCTCGTCTGAACCTCCTTTGCTCCGAAAGGTTTATAGTATGTTCCCCCGCCCTCGAAGAACTTCGTGAAGAACTCCACGTAGTGGAGCCGGATCCCCTGGAGACCCGCCTCCATCAGTTTGATGAACGTGTTCATCGTGTGGCCGAGGACAAGGATGATAACGCCGAACAGCATCATGAGGATGCTCCCGGACTGGAACAGCGGCTCCGCGATGACGTTGACCACGAGCGCCAGCGACACGACGGCGATGGACACGCCGAATATCCGCAGGTAGGACAGGACGTTGGACAGCAGCGAGGGGATCTCGACCAGTCCCTCGATGCCCTCGCCCTTCCACAGCATCGCCACGCCCGCCACCATGACGCCCGCACCGACCATCGTGTTGCCGGTGACGATGGCGACCGCCGCACCGATCTCGATGACGATCCACGACAGCTTCGCGAACACGGCCTCCATCACGCCGTGGTGGAGGTACTCGTTGTACGCCCCGACCAGGAAGCCGAGGTTGACGTGGACGATACCGATGAGCAGGGACAGGGTGAGCACCGTGCCCAGCTCGTGCGCCCGGTGGAACAGCACCGGTATCTGGCTGAACAGTTCGATGCCGGTCACCGCGGTCAGCGCGGAGTCGCTCCCGAATATGACGAAGCCGAACATCTCCGCGTATATCAGGCCGAACGCGATGGTCGCGACGGACGCGTACATCAGCGACAGCCACAGCCCCTTCATACTTGGCACCTTCCTGTATCCGATGTAGAAGAGGGCGAACGTGGTCAGCCCGTAGCCGATGTCGCCCAGCATGAACCCGAACAGCAGCGGGAAGGTCAACAGGAGGAACGTCGGGTCGACCTCCGTGTACTTCGGGGTGCCGTACAGCCCGATGAGATCCTCCAGCGGGTTGACCCCCGGCGGGTTGTCGTGCGCCACCGGCGCGTCGTGCCCCGCCTCCTCCGTCTCGATATGGATACTGCCCTGCGTGGCGTCCTCGAGCGCCGCGACGACCTCGTCGAACCGCTCCTCGGGAAGCCAGCCCTCCGCGATGAACGCCGAGTCGGTCGTCGCGAACTGCAGCGGCGCCTCCGCCTTCTCCAGTTCATCCGATAGATCGCCCTCCCAGTCCTCAAGCGCCCCGCCCCACTCCGCGGCGAGCTCCGCGCGCTCCTCCTCCAGGCCCTGCTCGATGCCCTCGAGATGCGCCAGCGTCTGCTCCACATCCGCGATCTCGTCCGCGACATCGCCGTCACGGCCCATGAGCGGGGAGACATCGATGCGGTCGAACCCGCTGTCCCGCAGCGCCTCCTCCACGTTCAGGTCGGCGTCGACGAACAGTGCGACGGTGTTCCCGTCCTGGTGGAGTTCGGACCGGCCGTCCGGCAGATCGTCCATGAACGCCGTGTCCCGGACCGTGCCGACGTGGATGTCCAGCCGGTCGTAGTCCTGGAACGCGTCCAGGTCGAGGCCGAGCCCCCGGACCGTCTCCAGCAGCCCGAGCAGGTCCTCCTTCTCCTCCTGCATCTGCCTGGTCTCGGCCAGTTCGTCCTCGATGCGGTCAAGCCGGTCGGCCACCTCGTCGATGGCCGCGGCCACGTCCGTGTCCACGTCCGCCCCCGCCTCCGCCTCGGGCAGCCGGGACTTCACGGACCGCAGCCGCACCAGCAGGTCGGACAGTTCTTCAGCATCCTCCTGCGGATCTCCGATATCGATATCCTCCCGTTCCGCGTCGTACTCGTCGACGTGCAGCACACCGAGATCGTGCAGCCGCTCGACGACGGCCCCGAGCCGGGACCGGGGACCCACGATCCGTACCTTCGTCATATCTTTCGGATGGATCATCATGCTTCCCTGTACTGCTCCCTGAACGCCTCGACGAGCAGGTCGACCGCCCCGTCGATGTCCTCGGCGGCGTCACGCAGTTCCGCGGCCGCCTCCTCGCCCTCCTGCCGGATGCGGTCCGCCTCGGCCTCGATGTCCTCGCGGGCGTCGGCCAGCGTCTCCTCCCGCAGTTCCGCTGCCTCGTCCTCCGCCCCGGCCACGATACCTTCGGCCTCCTCCCGTGCCTCCGTGACCATCTCCCGGGCATCGTCCTCGGCCTCGTTTACCATCTCGTCCGCCTTCTTCTCGGCCGTTTTCACCGCGTTCAGCGAGGAATCGTCCATGACAGATGTAACCCGCGACAATTACATTTTAAAACGTTGTGATGGTGGTGGCCGGGCAACATTTAAAGCAGGAGCGGCCATTGGAGGGTGTGATACAATGGCGGACAACGAATCCAAGAAGGACGAACTGCTGGTCATGCGGCTGATCGGCGAGGGCAAAACCAAGGTCCAGGAACTCCAGGACTCGCTGCAGTGGAGCAGGGAGCGCGTCGAGGACACGGTCGACGACCTCAAGGACCACGACTACATCGAATCGGTGCAGTCCGGCGGCGACCAGGTCCTGGCCATCACGGAGCGGGGCCGCGAGGAGGTCCCGAAACTGGTCGGCGAGGTCGCTGACGAGACCCGCGAGTTCCTGGAGGCAGTCTCCGGCTCGTTCCAGGAGCACATGTCGAAGGTGTTCCCGTCCGTCTCCCTCGACGTCGACATCGACGAACCGGAGGGCGCCGGCGAGCACGAGTGCGGGACGTGCGGCAAGACGTTCGAGTCCGAGCGCGGCCTCAAGATCCACCAGGGGATGGAGCACTAG
>CAZNTD010000056.1:0-5872 GCA_964575915.1 uncultured archaeon
GCTGAACTTCCGGGGGGAGCGGCTGCTGTTCGACTGCGGCGAGGGCGCGCAGAAGAGCATCATGAAGCTGCAGGTCGGGCTGATGGACATCGAGAAGGTGTTCATCACGCACTGGCACGCCGACCACTTCTCCGGGCTGCTCGGGCTCATCCAGACCCTGTCGCTGGAGGGGCGGGATCGGACGCTGCACGTCTACGGGCCGGAGCGGACCGGTGAGTTCACCGACCGGTTGTTGACCATCGGCTACTTCGATAGAAGTTACGAGGTGGTCGGCCACGAACTGGACGCGGACGAGGTGGTGGAGGGAGACGGCTACGAGGTGCGGCCGTTCGAGGCGATGCACGGCGTCCCCGCGTACGGCTACGTGTTCGAGGAGGACGAGGAACTGAAGGTGTCGCGGGCGAAGATGGCGGAGCACGGTCTCGAGTCCGGCCCGGCCATCGGCAAGATCAAGCGGGGCGAGCACGTGGAGATCGACGGGGAGACGTACGGCCCGGAGGACCTGTGCGAGACCGTCAGGGGCCGCAAGGTGGTCTACACCGGCGACACAGCGGCGCACGGGAACATCGTGGAGGCGGCGCAGGACGCGGACGTGCTGCTGCACGAGGCGACCACGACGCAGGAGGATCTCGGGGGTCGCGGGGAGCGGCACTCCTCCGCGTTGCAGGCCGCGGAGATGGCGCGGCGTGCCAACGTGGAGAAGCTCATCCTCACCCACTTCTCGCGGCGGTACGACAAGGACCCGTCGCCGCTGCTGGAGGAGGCGCGGGAGGTCTTCGCGAACACTGAGCTGGCGGAGGATGGGAAGCACTTCGGTATCGAGCCGCACCGGCCGGCGAGCGAGCAGTGATTCAGCGCGTGAGCGGCGTCACCGTGAGGTAGGTGCTGTTGGCGATGACGTCCGCGTAGCCGCCCTCGCTGTTGACCTCAAGGGTGATGGTGTCACCGTCCGCGAACCGGTGGACGGTGTTGGCCGCGATGCCGTTCCGGCGGCCCTGGGCGTCGCCCCGCGTGTAGTCGTGCTGCTCGGACGGTGTCAGTTTGACGTTGCCGTTCTTCTCGACCCAGCCGGTGACACCGTGGCGGCCGCTCCCCCCGTCGTCGTCCCACGAGAACGTGTACGCGACCTCGTACCATCCCCCGTCGTTGATGGTGACCTGGGCGCCGCTGTGGCTGAAACTGTCACCGGCGTCCACGGTGGTGTCGAACGTGATGCTCGCCGTGGAGCCGGACGAGATGCGCTGGCCGCCGCCGGACTCCACGACGTGGAGGATGTCCGACGACGGGACCTGTTCCAGCAGGAGCCAGGACATGTTCGTCACCGTGACGGAACTGCCAGAACTCTCGTTGAATATCTTGTCCTGCCGGAGCTGGATCGAGTCCCCGCTGGCGAGGTCGAGGACGGTGTTCGCTGTCTGGTGGTTGTAACTGCCGGTGTTCCGCAGATAGCTGTACGCGTCGGCCGGGTGTCCGGCAGGGAGGCTGTTCCCGTTCAGCCGGATCCACGATCGTACCGTCTGCCGGTTCCCCTGGCCTGTGTCGTCGTTCGTGATGGTGTAATGGACGCGGTACCGGCCCGCCTCGTTGACCTGGATGGCGTCGGAGGCGGCGTCGAACGTGTACGTGTCGTCCACCCGGGTCGGGGCGTCGAGGTTGACGGTGATCGGCCCCGTGCTGTAGTCCTGGCCACCGGTCCCGTCCCGGACCTGGGCGACCGGCTGGCCGACGCGGCGGACCGAGAGGAACGTGTCCTCGGCGGTGACCGTCTCCCCGTTCCCGCCCGCGTACAGTTCCGACCGGAGCGTGAACGACTCATCCTCGTCCGCCTGGACGAGGAGGGTGGCGCTGTTGCTGCACCGGTCGCCCGCCGACTCCTCGCGACCGCGGATGTAGCAGATGGTCTCGCTCGGGACGACCGTGCCCCCGTCCGACTCCACCCATGACCGCATGTAGTGGCGGCCGACCGTGTTGATGTCAGCGTCCCAGGCGGCACCGTAGCTGATGCGATACCAGCCGGACTGGTCGACGGACACTGTCTCCAGCGTGGCCGGGGAGTCGACGTCCACGTTCAGGTCGCTGTTCACCGGCTGGTACCACCACCGGTCGGTCCGGCAGGGCGTGGAGGTCGTCACACCGTCGTCCGTCTCGACCTCCACGGTGTACGTCCGACCGGGATCCATGATGCCGTCGATGGTGGCGTTCGTCCAGCCGACCGCGCCAGGCGTCGATGTCGCGGAGAGGTCGACCGAGCCGTCCGTCCCGGCGAGCTGCATGGCGTCGTCGTAGACGTAGACCGTGCCGCTCCCCGAGATCTCGGTGCTTCCCTGGTTCTTGAGCGCCAGGCGGACGGTCGACCGGAAGCACTGTGCGTCCTCGATGGATACTGCGGTCGACATCGTGTCGGTCGCGTCCTCCTGCGCCTCGTTCTGGACCTGGGATATCCAGGCGTAGGCGCCGCCCGCGGCCGCGACCGTCATCATCAGCAACAGGACGATGGCGACGACCGGGGTGATCCCGCGACGCATACGGTACGTTTCGGGACGGCCGTTAAAAAAGTGTAGCGGGCGGTCACGCGTCCGCACCGAACGTGTCGGTGTCGAACAGCTGCTCGAACACGGTCTCGTCGCTGTCGAACGCGATGTCCGGAACGTGGTCGGACGGGTCGGGCTCCTCCGCATCGATGACGTCCGGGATGTCGACGTGGCCGACGACGCGGTGCCGCTCCTCCCGCGGATCGACCAGCCGGACGTCCTCCCGGTCGAACAGGAGGGTGTGGCCGCGGCGGAGGTCGTGGAACACCTCGTAGCCGAACTCGCCGACGCCGTACAGCTCCCGCATCAGCCCGAACAGCTCCCGGCATGCATCGACGTCGCCGTACATGTCGCGGGCCATCCGGTAGAACTCGGCCATCTCCTCAAGCGACACCTTCTCCTGCGGCCGCTCCACCGGGTCGACCCGGTCCGCGTCCTCCTCGAGGACGACGATGGAGTCGTCGTCCCGGTAGACGAACGTGTCCATCGTCCCGAACGCGCGGTAGTGGCTGTTCAGGACGGAGACGACGTCGTCACGGGTCTCGGACGCGATCTTCTCCCGGTCCCCGGCGGGCTCCCGGGTGGTGTCCCGCCACCGGTCGGCGGCGCGGTCCACGTCCGCCGCCACCTCCCGGTCGTAGGCGGCGACGAGCGTGTCGAGCGACGGCGGACCGACCTCGATCGCCTGGTCGCCGCGGGACAGGCGGTAGCCCGTGTCCGTCTCCGCGGCACGGTACTCCTCCCGCAGCGCCTGGAACGCGTCCCACGCGGCCACGGCGTCCGCCCCGTCGAGCGCGAGGTAGGTGGCCACGTCCGCGACCATGTCGTCCCCTGTTATCCGGTCCATGTGAACGGGAAGGGAGGTGAACTTTAAGAACCAGCGTCCGCATCGCCGGGCTCCACCGTCTTCTTCCCGCGCTCCTGCGGCACCACCCGGATGTCCGCATCCGCGAACGTCCGGTCCAGTTCCGCGCCGTCGAACAGGTCGTGGAGGAACACCGCCAGGGCGGCGACCTCGGAGTGGGGCTGGGTGCCGACGGACAGGTTGTGGTCGACCATGTCGTACACCTCGGGCCGCACCTTCTCCCCGCCCACCACGACGAGCAGGTCGTCGTCCCCGTCCACCACCGCCTCCTGCACCGTGTCGAGACGGTCGGCGTGGGGGATTCCGTACATGGTCAGGTGGACCCTGGAGCCGGAAAAGTCGCGGATGACCGGCCGCCACGCGTCGGTGTAGTCGACCTGGAAGTCGCCGCCCCAGCGGGACACCACGTCCGACAGCGATTCGAGCATGTTCGTGTCGTGCTCGCCGCTGTAGATGATGCGGTCGGCACCGAACTGCCGCGCGGTCAGGCCGACGTGGCTGGAGATGCGGTCGTCCCTGCCCCTGCGGTGGCCGAGCCGGAGGACGGTTATCATACTATCACGGACCGGCTCGAAGGTTTAAATGGGCGCGGGAACCGGGTCCCGCGCGGCGATGTTTAGGCCAGCCGGTCGAACACGCGGCCCTGCGTGGCGAGGACGTACGTCCCGCCGACCGCGGACAGGAGCTGGGTGACCGCCATCATCGGGACGGTCGCGGTCCCGACCTGGGAGATGACCGCGCTGATGACGAGGTTGATGCCGAACAGGGCGATGCCGACGGCGAGCAGCGACCACCGGTGGCCCTCCACCAGGCCCCAGGACCGCTGCATCCCCTCGACGAAGCTCATGTCCTCCGTCACCACGTAGATGGACCAGAAGAACAGCGAGATGAGGAGGTAGATGCCGGGGATGATGAGCAGCATGAACCCGACAGCCAGCAGGATGCCGAAGACGATACCGCCCACGATCATGTGGAGCATGGCGTGGCCGATGTTCCGCTGCACGAACTCGTCCGGCACGGTATCGGTCTCATCGCTCACGAACGTGCGGATGGCGGCGATGGACACCCAGATGGACAGGAGGGTGAGGACGATGGAGAGCACCGCCACCATCCCCGCCGTGGCCGGGTCGACCGCGCCGACGTTCATCGCATCGACGGCCGCCTGCTGGCCCATGAACGTTCCGGTGAGGTTGATGAGGAAGTACGCCGCGATGAACATCAGGCCGTTCCTGGCGAACGTGCGCTCCGCGCCGTCCACCAGGGCGCCCATGACATCGAAAGACATGGCCCTGCATGGGCACGCGCCGTTTATAAAACTGCCCGGTGGGCACAGGTTTTTAAGCGGCCGTGACGGTTGGTGGGGTATGCAGGGTGGACGCTTTACACACCGGCCGCGCTGAGTCCCGGTCGAAACTTAAGAGTTGTTTCTGCAGGTGGGACGCATGGTAACGGTGACCCTGCCGGACGGTGCCACCCTCGATGTCGAGGACGGGTCGACGGTCGAGGACGTGGCGTTCCACATCGGCCCGGGGCTGGGCCGGGACACGGTAGCGGGCAAGGTCGACGGCGACCTCGTCGCGAAGGAGCACGAACTGCACGAGGACTGCGAACTCGAGATCGTGACCCAGCAGAGCGACGAGTACATCGACGTGCTCCGGCACTCCGCGGCGCACGTCTTCGCGCAGGCCCTGAAGCGGCTGTATCCCGATGCGGAACTGACCATCGGGCCGTGGACCGACGACGGCTTCTACTACGACGTGGCGGGCGTCGACCTGGCGGAGGACGACCTGGACGCCATCGCCGAGGAGATGGAGGATATCGTCGCGGAGGACCTTCCCATCGAGCGGGTCGAGGTGCCGCGCGTGGAGGCCGAGGAGTTCTACAGCGACAACCGGTTCAAGCGGGAGATCCTCGCGGAGGAGGCCGGGGAGGGCGACAGCGTGTCGTTCTACCAGCAGGGCGAGTTCCGCGACCTGTGCCGCGGACCGCACGTCTCCAGCACCGGCGAGGTCGCGGCGTTCGAGCTGCTGAACATCTCGGGCGCGTACTGGCGGGGTGACGAGGACAACGAGATGCTGACCCGGGTGTACGGCACCGCGTTCCCGGACGAGTCGGACCTGGAGGCGTTCCTGGAGATGCGGGCGGAGGCCGCGGAGCGGGACCACCGCACCATCGGCGAGGAGATGGACCTGTTCTCCATCAACCCGACCGCCGGACCGGGCCTGCCGCTCTACCACCCGAACGGCAAGATCGTCCTGGACGAGCTGCGGGACTACATCCAGGAGCTGAACGAGCAGCGCGGCTGCGACCCGGTGGAGACGCCGCACCTGTTCAAGACCGAGCTGTGGAAGGAGTCCGGACATTATGAAAACTACGCGGACGACATGTTCCTGTTCGAACTGGGCGACGACGAGTTCGGGTTGAAGCCGATGAACTGTCCCGGCCACGCCCTCATATTCACGCATTCCGCCTGGTC
>CAZNTD010000057.1:0-5751 GCA_964575915.1 uncultured archaeon
TCCGCCTACGTGGCGAACCAGCGGATGCTGTTCCTGCTCCAGCTCATCGTCACCGAGAACGCCATCCTGGCGTTCTTCCCCGGTATCTCGCTCACCAACCGGGCGGTGCTGCTGATACTCCCCGCGGTCGCGGTGGCCGGCTACCTCCTCCACCGGAACGAGTTCCAGGAGGACCGGTACTGGCCCGTCGGATGGCTGGGACTGCTGCTCCTGGCAGCAGGGTTCTCGGTCGCCGGGACGCTCCCGTTCTACGCTAACGTCTTCCTGCTAACGGGGCCGGCACTGATCGCGCTGTACTCCCTCCTCGGATACATGGCCACCGGCGCATCGGTCCTGCTGATATGGGTCGTCCTGAACATCGCGCTCGCCATCCCACCGATCATCTCGCTGACGTTCCGGTTCCTCGGACGCTGAATCCGGGAGGAGCCGGCGGGGAACGGCCGCAGGATGGTTTTATATAGGGGTCGCTGTAATGCGTCTCCACCGGACGGCGACAGGCATCGCCCGGCCGGCACGGTGGATGACGCATGGACGACGAGCACGACGGCGAGTTCGTGGAGACCGGTGACGGCGAGGTCGACCTCGTCTACGGGCCGGACGACACGGGCGACTCGCTGCGGGACACCCTCCTGTACAGTTTGCAGTGGTGTTTCATCGGGTTCTACCCCGTCGTCTGGGGGTTCGCCATCGTCGGCCTGGGCATCGGCCTGACCGACGCCGAACTCTCCCGGTACATGTCGCGGGTCGTCCTCATGATCGGTGTGGCGACCCTGCTCCAGGCCTACTACGGCCACCGGCTGTCGATGATATCCGGGCCGAACATCATCACCTCCTTCGCGGTCGTCGCGGCGTTCGCCATCGGCGGAACCGAGTACGCCCTGCTCTCGTTCAACGCGTTCATCATCGCCGGCATCATCGTCTTCCTCCTCGGCGTCCTCGGCGTTATCAGCTGGATCGAGCGGGTATGGTCGCCGCTGGTCCTGGGATCCATGGTGATGACCGTCGGGCTGGCCACCTCCTCGGTCGGCCTGCAGCTCATCGCCGAGTTCGGCGCGTCGTGGCCGTTCCTCGTCGGTATCGGCCTCGCATTGCTGACCGGCTACATCTCCCTCCGGGCGGACGGCATGCTCGCCACCATCCCGGTCCTCATCGTCATCGCGCTGGGATACGCCGTGTTCATCGTGACCGGCCGGTTCAACTGGGAGCTGGTCAGCCAGATGCCGATGTTCACGGTCCCGCAGCCGTTCCCCTACGGGACCGAGATACCGCCGCTCGGCCTCATCGCCACCATGACCATCGTCCACCTCCTCTCGGCGGTGAACCTGTACGGGAACGTCGAGGCCTACGAGTCCATCGCGGGCATCGAACTCGCCGACCCCGACACCGCGGACCGCCGGGAGAAGCGGTACTTCAGCGTGTTCGGCCTGGTGGAGGGTTCTCTCGCCGGCCTGTTCGGCGTCCCCGGGTACGTGTCGTACGGCGAGAACCTCGGGTTCCTGACCGCGACGAAGGTGGCCGCCCGCCGGTTCATCATCTACGCCAGCCTCGCAATCATCATCGTCAGCTTCCTCGGCCCGGTGGGCGGGTTCATGGCGGCGATGCCGCGCCCGGTCGCCGGCGCCATCCTGCTCGGTGTCGCCTCGACGCTGATCGGCGAGGGTGCGAAGATCTGGTACGACACCACGTTCGAGAGCCGCGAGGTGTTCATCGTCAGCTTCTCGGTCTTCTTCGCGATGGGCGCCTACGTCCTTCCCGATGCGTTCTACGATCAGGTGCCGAACGTGGTCGGCACCATCATGACCAACCCGGTCATCTTCGTCATGCTCCTCGTCATCCTGCTGGAGCAGCTGCTGTTCCCGGAGGAACCGCTGGCCGAGCGGGTCGGGCTCGGGGAGTGACCTGGCCGGTGCGCCCGAAGATTTAAAGGGCAGCGGCGCGCACCCCGGCGCAGAACACCATGGCTCCAGAACGCAAGCGGTCGCAACGGCGGTACGAGGACTTCCTGGAGGATGGAGGTCGCGACGAGAAACTGCAGCGGGTCCAGGAGGCGTACGAGCACTTCCAGAAGACGCAGACGTTCCGGTACCCGGAGCACATGTACGGTCCCCCGAAGGGCGACCTGTTCACGGTCGAGGTCGAGGACTGCCCCGACTTCGGCGATACCGCGCACGTGGAACTGGACTCCGGCCGCACCGCGTTTCTCTCCATCGACATGCAGAAGGATTTCTGCGGCGAGAAGGGATACGTCGACGCGATGGGGTACGACCGGGAACTCACCGCGGAGGCCATCGAACCCATCAAGGACGTCCTCGAGACGGTCCGTGGGACGGACATCGAGGTCATCCACACGCGGGAGGGCCATGAACCGGACCTCGCGGACGCCCCGTTCAACAAGGTGCTCCGCAGCAAGCTTGCGGGCGACGGCTACGGCATCGGGGAGACCCCGCCCGGCGGCATCGGCCCGCTCCTGACCCGGGGGAACCGGAACTGGGACATCATCGACGAGCTCTACCCGGAGCCCGGTGAGAAGGTCATCGACAAGCCGGGGAAGGGCGCGTTCGGCTTCACCAACATCGAGATGGTGCTGAACGATCTCGACATCAAGTACCTGGTCATCTCGGGTATCACGACCGACGTCTGCGTCCACACCATCATGCGTCAGGCCAACGACATGGGCTACTGGTGCATCCTCCTCAAGAACGCCACCGGTGCCACGGACGCCGGCAACTGCCGGGCGGCCATCAAGCAGATCAAGATGCAGGGCGGCGTGTTCGGCTGGGTCACCGATACCGACACGTTCATCGAGGCGGTCGAGGAGAACGTCGTGTAGCACCGGCACCCAGGGAACGTCCGGGGATGCATCCGTACAGCTGCGGGTGCGGATAGTGGACCGGACCGACTCACCAAAGATTTATAAGCCGACGCTCCACAGGTGACTCCAATGGCGGCAGAACTCGCACTGGGAGAGCTCGTCCTGAAGGCGATCCCGATCCTTCTTATCCTGGTCCTGCTGCTGCCCCCGTTCCGGATGCACGTTCTGGTCGCCGGCTTCTTCGGTGCACTGTTCGCCATCGCTGCCGGCCAGTTCGCCCCGAGCATGTTCACGGAGGCGTTCTTCGGTGGGCTGGGCGGTATCATGGGCATCACGAGCGTGATGATCTTCGCGGCGACCGCGCTCACCCTGGCCGACGCCGGCTCGATACGCGCCCTGCTCGGCCTCGTCCGGAAGGCAAGCCGCGGCCGGCTGGAACTTATCGCCGGCGGTATCGTCCTCATCCAGGGGATGGCGACGTACGCGGCCGGTCTCGGTGCCGCGAACGTCCTGGTGACTGCACCGCTCGCATACGCCGCGCTGGGCCGTATCCGCGGTATCATTGCCGCTATCGGTATCATATCAAGCGTTTCGTGGGCGACGTCCCCGGCATCCGCCGAGGCGGCGTTCATCTCGTCGCAGATGGGGATCAGCGCCTCACAGTACTCCGCGATGATGCGGCCGTACACGTTCGCCATCTGGGCGATCGCGGTCGGCGTCGCGCTCGTCGCCGCGTGGCGGGCCAAGAAGGCCGACGCCATCGAGCCCGGGAAGGTGGGGGAGATGCTGGAGAAGGGTGGCGATATGTTCGGTGGCAGCGATGACGGGGAGGATGCTCCTGTCGAGGCGGCAGATTCCGGTGAGGGTGGTATGGATGATCTTGGGACACAGCTCCGGAAGGCGACGCCGTTCCTCTTCCTCCTGGCGGCCATCGTGGTCGGTCCGTATATCAATGACACGGTCGGGTACCAGGCCTTCAACCCGGTCACCATCGCGGCGTTCACGCTTGGTCTGCTGGTGATATTCGTCCGTGACGCGGCGCAGGATATCGGGGAGACGTTCGTCGAGAGCGCGATCCCCATCCTCCGGTACCTGTTCATGGTCGGGGTATTCCTCGGGTTCATCTCGATAATCCGCGAGTTCGGCACCTTCGAGGCGATCGCCTCCTCGGTCGGTATCTTCCCGCTCGCACTGGTCGGTGTCGGCGCCATGATATTCGGATTCCTGGTCGCGGTGCCCGCGGGCGCATACACGGTCGCGCTCCTCACCATCATCATCCCGATCCTCGAGGGGATGGGCGTCCCGACCGAGGTGTACGGCTTCATCGCCATCGTGGTGGCACAGGGAGCCATGATCAGCCCGGTCCAGATCAGCGTGGTGGCCTCGGCACACGGGTTCGAGATGGACATCATGGACATCGTCCGGAACAACCTCCCCTACATGGTTGCGATGGGCGTCGTGACCATCCTGATGGCTGTCATCTTCGGCGGCATCGTGGGATGACCGTCCTGCAGACCGGGTCAACGCTTATAGGCCGCCAGGGGTAACTGTACTCCATGGGACAGGACATCCGTATCGACGACGCGTCGGTCCCCGGTGCTGAGGAGACCGTTTCCCTCCACATCGAGGACGGCACGGTCGTGGACATCGGGGACACGGACGCCGGGGCGGAGACGGTCATCGACGCGGCGGGCGGCCTGGTCCTCCCAGGGTTCGTGGACCCGCACACCCATCTCGACAAGGCGATGGTGCTGGATGATCTCGACGGGGCACCCGGGAGTCTGGATGACGCCATCGCCCTGATGCAGGACCGGAAGGAGCGGTACACCCGCGACGATGTGCAGGACCGGGCCGAGCAGGCCATCCGGCTCCACCTCGACCACGGCTGCAGCACCATCCGCACCCACGTCGACATCGACCGGATATGCGGCCTCACCGCGCTGGAAGGGGTGGTGGCCGCGCGCGACACGTACGACGGCGCCGCGGACATCGAGATCGTGGCCTTCCCGCAGGAGGGACTCCTGACCCCGGACGGGTCCGAGGACCTGATGCGGGAGGCGATGCGGAACGGTGCCGACGTGGTCGGCGGGATGCCCGCACAGGAGGACACCGCCGAGGCGGCCGGGACGCACATCGACACCGTCCTCGACATCGCGGAACGCCACGACGCCCCCGTGGATATGCATATCGACGAGACGCTCGACCCCGGGTCCCGGACCCTCTCCATGCTGGCTGACCGGACGCGGGACCGGGGGCTCGACGACGGCCGGGTCACCGCGAGCCACGCATGTGCACTGTCCTCCTACCCCGACGAGGATGCGCAGCAGGTCATCGAGGCCGTCGCGGCAGCGGACATCAACGTCGTCACCAACCCGGCGACCAACCTCCTGCTGCAGGGACGCGGCGCGTACCCGCGGCCACGCGGACTGACCCGGGTCGACCAGCTCCGCGATGCGGACATCACCGTGGCCGCCGGCCAGGACAACATGCAGGACGGGTTCTACCCGTACGGCCAGGGGAACATGCTCGAGGTCGCCTGGCTCCTCTCCCACGCCGCACACATGGACGGCCGGTCCCAGCAGCAGGCGGTCCTGTCCATGGTCACGGACGACGCGGCCGCGGTGCTCGGCCGTGATGCACGCGGCCTGGCGGAGGGGGCAGCGGCCACGCTGAACGTCTTCCCGCCCCGGGTCACGTCGGTCGCGGCCGCGCTCCGGTCAGCCGCCCGACCCCGGAACCGCATCCATACCGGGGAGTTATCTGACACCCCGGCGCATTTTTAAGTCGAGCGCGGTATATACTGGGTATGACAGCTATCGACGTCTACCGACTGCCGACCGACGCGCCGGACGACACGAGCGAACTCGAGGACCTCCTGGATTCCGGGGAGATAGCGGCCGACGACATCATCTGCATCCTCGGCAAGACCGAGGGCAACG
>CAZNTD010000058.1:0-5588 GCA_964575915.1 uncultured archaeon
CAAATCCCGGCCGGCGCACTAATCCTTTCAAAAGGCTTAGGAGCCCAAAGGAGGGGTTGCTTCGCAACCCGTCATGCGCTGCCAACTGCCGCGGCAGTTGCGGTAGATATTTCAACGCACGACCCGCTGTTCTACGTGGACTCATGGAGCGCAGGACGGTGTACTGGCTGGTCGCCGTGGTCGGCGCACTCGTGCTGACCGGTATCAACTACGCGGCGCACACCCCGCTCATCTACATCGCGTCGATGCTCGGGTTCGCCGCCTGTCTCTACGTGTCCTGGCGGCTCGTCGACCGGTTCGATGTCCCGCTGTTCTTCATCCGCCGCGACACCCTCAACTACTGGGGCGGGGCGTTCGGCGGTGTCCTCGGCGGGGTCTCCGCGTTCTACGGCTTCACCCGGGCATCCGCGGATGTCCCGTTCACCGGGCTGGCCGCGGAGCTGGCGCTCGCGGTCGTCTACCTCACCCTCGTGCTCCTCCTCTACACCGGCACGTTGCTGCAGGACATCGAGGACGGATACATCGAGACGTGACCGGTGCTCCGCCATCGGTCGTGTGGTCACGCCCGCTGGTACGCGTCCAGCGCCACGACGAGCGCGAACACGGCCAGGCCAAGATCGCGGAGCGCGATGTCGTAGAACCCTGCGCTTCCCACCGCGACGGTGATGCTCAGCAGCCAGACCGCTGCGATACCCGCCACGAGGTGGGTCTTCCACCGGGCCAGCAGCGCCACGCCCACCGCCGTCTCCACGACCCCGATGACCAGCGTCCACGTCCCGAGGGACACGGGGAGGAGCGCGGTGAACCACGACGGGTTGTACGCCTCCCACACTGCCGGTGAGAACGCCGCGGCATCGACGACCGTGAACGCCCCGAGCTTCCACAGGCCGGCGACGAGCGGGACGACCGCCAGTCCCACGACCATCAGGTCCTCCTGCCGCGCCGCCAGTCGGTCCAGTATCTCCCGCATACATCCCGGTTGCCGCGCCCGCCTTATATGTGTTCCCGGTAAGCCTTCCCGTCCCGGACGTACCGGAACCTGCACCGGGCACGTTTTATAGCTGTCCCGCGAACCGTCCCCCATGGCAGATATCCGGCTCTCCCCGCGGAAGCTCAACCTGTTCATGGAGTGCGAGCGGTGCTTCTGGCTGAAGGAGAACCACAACATGAAACGGCCGAGCGGCCCGTTCCCCTCCCTGCCGAGCGGGATGGACTCCATCATCAAGGACCACTTCGACCGGTACCGTGACGCGGGGAAGGTCCCGCCGGAACTGGCGGCGGCGGACATCGACGCGGTCCCGCATCCCGACACGGAGCTGCTCGAGGGTGCGCGGAACTGGCGGACCGACCCGCGGTACACCGATCCCGAGACCGGGGCGGTCGTCGCCGGGGCGGTCGACGACCTGCTGCTCACACCGGACGACGAGGTCATCGTCCTCGACTACAAGACCCGCGGCTACCCGCCGAAGGAGGGCGTCCCGGGCTACTACGAGCGCCAGGTCAACCTGTACAACCTCATCCTGCGGCAGAACGGCCACGCCACGGCCGACCACGGCCTCCTCCTCTACTACTATCCCGACGAGGTGGCCGAGGACGGGAGCGTGGTGTTCCACACCGAGTTCCGCGAGGTGCCGGTCGACCTCGGTGCGGCGCAGGACCTCGTGCGCGACGCGGTCGCCACGCTGGACGGGCCGCAACCCCCCATCGACCCGGACTGCGAGTTCTGCCGCTGGAGCCAAGAGGACCACACGTTCTAAAGCCTCGCGTCCCCTCACGACCGCATGGAGCCGGACTCCCCGGGTTCGGCTGCTCCGACTGCACCTGCGACAGCCACCTCGTCCACGCCGAGATGGACACGCTCCGCGCAGCCCTCCGGGACGTCCATGACCGCGTCGACTAGCGGACCGAGGCGACCAGCGACAGCGCGAGCACCGCCAGGCCGAGTTCCGACGGCACGTTCACCCCGAACAGCGACAGGGCGATGGTGACCAGCACCGCCGCACCGCCCATCTTGATGGTGCCGATATCCAGCCGGGACTGGTCGATCGACGCCGCCGCGAACAGGCCGGCGATGGCGACCAGTGCGGTCCCCAGTGCGGGCGCCACGTAGTCCGCGGTCAGGACGAGCGCACCGGGATCACGGACCGACAGGACGAACCCGGTGACGATGATGCCCGGGACGGTGAACGCGTCGTCCACGTCGACCCCGGCGAGGGTGGCCGCGATGACCAGGAGGGCAAGTCCCGCGGCAAGCTGGAGGCGGCCGACGTGGAACACCTGGCCGAACACCGGGGCGACCACCGCGACCAGGACCGCGCCCGCGAGCAGCAGCGGCGCCGCCTGCAGCACCATCCCGCGCGCCTCCGCCACGGTCTCCGCGTGCGCGTACAGCACCGCGAGCGACCCCGCCCCGGCGAAGATGGTCAGCGCGACGGCGACCACGTCCGAGAACGTCTCCACCGCCCCCGTGACGAGCAGCGTGGCGAACACGCCGTCTACCAGCGGGAGACAGAGGACGAGCACAAGCCGTTGGGCGCCATAATCGAGTCGCTCCAGAACCATGAGAGGACACCCGTACGAACGGACGGGAAGAACATGGAGCGCATGGTCCTGGACGTCACTTCCGCTTGCCTGTGAACGTGGAGCGGAAATCGTCCATCGACAGCATCGCATCTGTGTGAGAACCGATCCAGCCCGTGATGGATGCTGCCATGCGCATACGTACACGGTAGTGCCCCGGGAACGCTTTTATACCTTTTTCCTTCCCTGCCGCGCCGCCGCCTGACCGGGACGCGGCCAGACATAAAAGCCATCGTCTCCCCATCATGGGCATGGACGTCGAGTCGCGGATCGAGTCGGTCAGGGATGCGGTGCGTGATGCCGGTGCGGACGCGTTCGTGGTGACCGGGGCCGACGATGCGTTCTACCTCACCGGGTTCCGCGCACCGGGCCAGGGCGACTACCCGGTCGTCATCGTCACACCGGATGATGCCGTTTTGCTCGCCTCACCGCTCGACGCCGCCACCGCCCGCACCGAGTCCGCCATCCCGGTCACCGTGCCGGACGACGGGTTCATGGACGCCATCGCCGACGCAGCGGGCGGCGACGATATCCTGGTCACGGGCGGGACGCGGATGGCGTTCGAGCAGCGGCTCGCCGACCGGTTCATGGTCACCGTCGACACCGACACGCTCGGCGACCTCCGCGCGGTGAAGACGGACGAGGAGGTCGCCTGCATCAGGGAGGCGTACGGCGTGGTCGAGGACGCTATCGGCGCGGTCCTCCCAGACGTGTCCCCGTCCATGTCCGAGCGGGATGTCGCCGCCGAACTGGAGTACGTGATGCGGCGCAGCGGGTCTGACGGCACCCCGTTCCCCACCATCGCCGCTACCGGGCCGGCCACCGCGGTCCCGCACCACACGACGCGCGACACCGAACTCGGGACAGGACCCCTGCTCCTGGACGTCGGCGCCACCGTCAGGGGATACGCGAGCGACATGTCCCGCACCGTGCACGTCGGACAGCCGTCCGAGGAGTTCCTCGCGGTGTACGACGTCGTGAAACGTGCGCAGGAGGCAGCGGCCGACGCACTGTCCGCCGGGGTCCAGGCCGCCACGGTCGACGCCGCCGCCCGCGACGTCATCACCGATGCCGGATACGGCGACGCGTTCACCCACTCCACCGGCCACGGCGTCGGCATCGCGGTGCACGAATCACCCAACCTCTCCCCGCGCAGCGACCAGGAACTGGTGGACGGGATGGTCGTCACCATCGAACCCGGCATCTATCTCGACGACCGGTTCGGGGTGCGCATAGAGGACGCCTACCGCGTCACCGGGACCGGTGCGGAGCGGCTCACCGCGTCAACCCGCGACCTGCAGGTCATCGAACCCTGATCCCGCCCCGCGCAATTATCAATCTTGCCGCCCCATCCCTCCGTGTCCGGCCGGATACGGGTTCGCGTGCGAACCCGTCGGAGATCGCCGCCGGATCGACTGCTGGCGCGGGGGTAGCCAAGCGGCCAACGGCGCAGGGCTTAGGTCCCGAGCACCGGAGCGCGAGCGACGGTGTGAGGAGAAGAAAATCCGTCAGGATTTTCGGGTCGCACCTTCTCCCTCCAGGAGAAGCGTGCTCGAACAGCTTTCCGGAGGAAAGCCGAGGGAAGATACCCTGTCCTTCAGCGGTTCGCAGGTTCAAATCCTGCCCCCCGCACTTTCGCAAAAAGTGCTCAAGCACGGTCCGCTTCGCGGTACCGTGCGTCCCGCATCGATTCTTCGAATCGCTGCTTCAAGCAGCAGCGCTCCGCGCCTGCTGCGTCCCGCACTTTCCCGTGCTTCTGCCAGGATCCGACACCAGAGCACCGCAAGGTGCGACGTTCGAATCCTTCCCCCCCGCACTCCTGGCAGGATCGAACCGGACACTCTATTTAAGCGAGGCCGGACAGGTCGGGGTATGGGACGATACGTGGACGGCTACGTGCTCCCGGTGCCGGAGGACCAGGTCGAGGAGTACCGGGAGATGGCCGCGGAGGCGGGCGAAATCTGGGTGAAACACGGCGCACTGGAGTACGTCGAGGCGGTCGGTGACGACATGGAGCCGGTGGGGCCTGACGGGAAGCCGGCCGGGGTGCGGTCGTTCACCGAGATGGTGGATGCGGCGGAGGACGAGACCGTGGTGTTCGCGTTCGTGGTGTACGAGTCGCGGGAGCACCGGGACGAGGTCAACGAGAAGGTGATGAGCGATCCCGCCATGCAGCCGGACGGAGGGGAGATACCGATGCCGTTCGATGTGGAACGCATGGCGTACGGCGGGTTCCGGACAATCGTCGACCGGGACGACCGGTAAGCGGTGCGGACGCGGCGGGCGTCAGTCCCCGTCACCGTCCTGCCGTTCCTCCACGGCCTGGTAGGTGAAGTAGGCGGCGGCGAAGAGGAGGCCGGAGCCGCCGACCTGCATCAGCAGCGCGCCGACCTCCGGGACGTCCGGGAGCTGGGCAGCGAGGATGCTGAGGTAGCCGAGCGCGAGGATGGTCAGCGCGGCGCGCATGTAATCGCCGATCGCACCCCACGAGACGGCGATGACACCGAGGATGACGATCCAGACGAGGATGCCTGCGACGATGAGGAGGTCAGCCATCGGCCTCCTCCCCCGGATCCGTCCCGTTCACCCGGCGGTAGACCTCGATGGCGAGGAGACCGAGTCCGAACCCGGCCGCGACCCCGGCGACATCCGTGAGGACCACCCCGCCGGACGTCGCGATCTGTATCCCCGCGTAGACGATGATGACCACGATCCATGCTGGCAGCCAGACGCTCCAGTCGAGCGATGTCTCCATACACAGGCAGCCGCGCGCCCGGCATAAATATCTTACCGCATGTACTCGTCTTCCCACGCCTCGATATCGATGTCGATGTCGTCGTCCGCGTCGTCGCGGTCCGGGGCGTGGTCGCGGCGGAGGTAGAGGCCGACGAGCAGGCCGGCCGCGAGGCCGTAGAGGTGGGCGGCGAACGCCGTGGTGCCGCCACCGCCGAGCCCGGCCCAGTTGAGGAACACCCAGCCGAGGAACGCGACCCACATCGGGACGGGGA
>CAZNTD010000059.1:0-5413 GCA_964575915.1 uncultured archaeon
TACTTCTTGACGTAGTCCGCGCCGTCCTCCGACTCGAAACTGGGGACCCACTCGATGTCGAAGACGGGGTAGGTCCACTCCCCGGATTTCTGCTCCAGGGTGAAGATGTGGCCGACGGCCGGCGCGATGATGATCTCGTCCCGGTCGGTCTCCAGGACGTAGTTCTTGACGCCGTGGTTGGATTCCACCGAGTAGTCGCCCAGCGCCTCCGCCAGCCGCTGCGCCACCTTCGGCTTCTCCGCCACCATCAGCGTCGTCATGCATCCCGGATTGGGGACAAAACGTTAAAAGCCGCCACCGCTTTCTCACCGGGAGAAGATGGCGCGGAGCGCGAAGAACAGGTTCTCCCGCCGCTCCCGCACCCGACGCCAGTAGTACGCCGGCCAGTCCGGACCGTACGGCACGTACTGCCCGACCCGCACCCCCTCCGCGGCCATCTCCCGCTGCACATCCTCCTTCACGCCCATGAGGAACTGGAACATGCAGTCGTCCCGCCCGTGCTCGTCCAGCAGCTCCCGCGCCTCGTCGATGAGCACCTCGTCGTGCGTCCCGACCGCGAACCAGTCGTCCCCCGCCGCGAGTTCCCGCAGGATGGCGCGGAACTGGTCGCGCACCCGGTCCCGGTCCTGGTAGGCGATGGACGGCTCCTCGCTGTACGCGCCCTTGACCAGGCGGACGTGCGCACCGCGGTCCACCAGCGCCTCGACGTCGGCCAGCGACCGCTTCAGGTAGGCCTGGATGCACACCCCGAGGTTGTCGTACTCCGCCTGGATGTCGTCGTGGATGCGCAGCGTCGCGTCCGTGAACTCCGACGATTCCATGTCGATCCACACGAAGACGCCGTGCTCCGCACCCGTCTCCACCAGGTCGGCGATGTGGTTCCGGGCGGCATGCTCCGAGAACCCCAGCCCGAGATGCGTCGGCTTCACCGAGAGATGCGCGTCCAGGTCCTCCGCGTCGATCCGCTCGATGAGGTCGACGTACGCGTCCCGGGCCGCCGCCGCGACCGCGGGCTGCTCCACGTGCTCGCCGAGTTCGTCGATGAGCGCGGTGATGCCGTCCCGGTTCAGCTCCCGTGTCCGGTCCAGCGCCGCGTCCCTGTCGGTCCCGGCCACGAACCGTTTCGCGAACGGCAGCAGGACGCGTTCGAGCATGCATCCGGGTTCGGAACGCCGGCATAAGAATCCTTCCATTACAAAAGTGTCCGTCCCCACGTCCCGGACCATGCGACGGCTCGCCATCGCGGTCATCGCCCTCGGCCTCCTCGCCGGGGCCGTCCTCGAGTTCGGCCCGCTCGTCCTCACCTACCTGGTGCACGACGAGATCCGGGATTCGCAGGGCGACCTGCAGGACCGGATGCGGTGCACCGGCATCGACGCCGACGTCCGGCTCGCCGACGGGACCGCGGTCGTCACCAACACCGGCCAGCGGACGGTGAACGGCACCCTCCGCACGTTCCAGGACGGCACCGTGACGGACACCGCCAGCCTCTCCCTGGAGCCGCAGGGGTCCGGCAGCCTGGCCGCACCGTCCGCGACCAACGCCACGTTCACCGTCACCGGGTGCGACCACGTCTTCTTCCCCGGCCGGTGAATGCTTAAAGCACCGGCCGCAACCAGTGCTCCATGGACCTTCCCGGTTCGGTACCCCACGAGCGCGTCCTGGTCGCGGCCGCCGTCCTCGCCGTCCTGGCGGCCGGGTCGCTCATGGCGCACTGCCAGCTGATGGACATCTCGATGTGGCGGAGCGGCGACGCGGTCATCCTCCGGAACGACGGGCCGCTCCCGGTCACCGGCACCCTCGTCCTCCACGACGGCGACGAGGTGCTCCGCACCGAGCAGCTGTCCCTCCCCGCGGACGGGCTGCGGCGCCGCGTCCACCCCGACATGGACCGTGCCACGTTCCATCCCCGTGCCTGCCCGCACCGCACCGTCACCCCGTGACGTGAAGGGGGGGGAACGTTGAAAAGTGGCCGTCCCCCAGGCGGTGAGCATGGACAGGGAACGGACCGCGTTGACGTATCTCGGGGCAACGGTCGCCGCCGGACTGGTCTACGCCGTTCTCTACGCCGGTGTGGCGCTTCCCGGCGGGGCGACGCGGCTGCTGGGTATCGGGATGGCGACGGTGTTCAGCCTCAGTCCGGTCATGGTCGCCCTCAACACCGCCCGTGAACTCCTGCTCCTCCCGTCGATCCGCACCGCCGCTGCGGTCCTCGTCCTCGGCGTCCACCTCTACTTCGCGGGGAAGGCCCCGGCACCGGCGGACGACTGGCGGCGCATCGGCTTCCGCGCCATCCAGGGCGTGCTCGGCCCCGTCCTCGTCGTCCCCTACGTCTTCTTCACCGGCGCGGCTGCACCGGAGGGACGGCCCCGGACCGGGACCGGCCGCCGCACATCCCGTAACCGGTAAAAGCATGGATGCCGCGCGGGATGTGTATGGACCGGCTTGACCGCGCCACGCTCTACCTCTTCCTGACCATGGTCCTCGGTGCGGCGTACGGCTTCGCGGGGCTGGTCATCGCGCTGCCGGCGGCGGACTGGTCCGGCGTCATGCTCGCCGTCGCGTTCGGTGCCTCGCCGGTCGTCGCGGCGTTCCTGGCGGGCGGCCAGATCCACGTCCTCTCCCTCCAGGCCGCACCGGCCGTGCTCCTCTTCCTGGTCCACGCCTACTTCCTGTTCCGGCTGCCGCCGGGCGGCGGTGTGCGGGAGCAGCGCGGGGTGCGCATCCTCGAACTCGTCGCCGGCCCGGTCCCGGCGGTGATGGAGGAGCTGCACGCGCAGGGCCGGCACTAGTCGATGTACGCCTGGCCGCCCATGTAGGGCTGCAGCACGTCCGGGATCTCCACCCGTCCGTCCCCGGTCTGGTTGTTCTCGATGATGGCGGTCATGATGCGGGACGTCGCCAGCAGCGTCGCGTTGAGCGTGTGCACGGTCTCGTTGTCCTCGCCCGGCCGCCGCACCCGCGCCCCCAGTTTCCGGGCCTGGTACGACGTGCAGTTGGAGCAGGACACGACCTCGCCGTACTCGCCGAGCGGCGGCCGCCACACCTCGATGTCGTACTTCTTCGCCGGCGTGTCACCGAGGTCGCCGGTGCAGACGTTGACCACACGGTACGGCAGTTCCAGGTCCTGCATCACCTGCTCGGCGTTCGCCAGCAGCTCGTCGTGGAGGTCCCAGGATGCGCCGGGCTCGCAGAAGATGAACTGCTCGATCTTCTCGAACTGGTGCACCCGCCAGATGCCGCGGGTCTGCGTCCCGTGCTTCCCGGCCTCCCGCCGGAAGTTGGTGGAGAAGCCGCCGAGCTTCAGCGGCAGGTCGTCCGCCTCGATGAGTTCGTCGTACTGCGACGCGGCCAGGGTCTGCTCCGAGGTGGCGATGAGGTACCGGTCCTCCCGGTCCAGCTTGTACAGCTGCTCGTGGAAGTCCTCCAGCTCCGCGGCCCCCTCCATCGGCTCCCGCTTCAGCATGTACGGGGTCTGCACCGGGGTGAACCCGTTCTCGACGAGCCGGTCGACGCCGTACTGGATGAGCGCCAGGTTGAGCCGCATCAGGTCGTCCTTCAGGTAGTAGGCGCGCTCCCCGGCCACCGCGGCGGCCTTCTCGGTCTCGATGAGGTCCTTCGCCTCCATCACGTCCGCTCCCAGTTCGGCGTCGCCCGCCTTCCCGCCGTCGGGTTCCCAGTGGTCGATGGGGACGTTGTCCTCCTCGCCGTCGCCGTCCGGCACGGAGTCGTGCATGATGTTCCCGATCTTGAACCGGGTCTCGTCCCGCTCCCGGAGGAGTTCTTCCTCCTCGTCCTCCAGGTCGTCGATCTTCGCCTTGACGTCCTGCATCCGCGCGATCTGCTCCGCGGCGTCCTCGCCGGCCTGCTTCGCCTCGGCGATCTCGTCCGACACGACGTTCCGCTCGTGCCGCAGCTCGTCGAGTTCCTGCCGGGTGTCCCGCCATTCCCGGTCGAGCTCGACGAGCCGGTCGACCAGCCCGGGGTCCTTGTCCCGCCGCTCCTCGTTCTCCTTCACGAGTTCCGGCTCCTCCCGGAACCGCTCGATGGATAGCATGCCTCCCGCTGCGCCTTCAACACTTTAATAACTGAAGCGCGCATCGGCGGGCATGGACGACGTGCAGCGGGCCGTCGATGCGCTGGACCGGGGTGAGCCGGTGCTGGTGTACGACGCGGACGGCCGCGAGGAGGAGGTGGACATGGTGTACCCCGCGGCGACCGTGACGTGGGAGGATGTCGCCACGCTCCGCGAGGACGCGGGCGGGCTCGTCTGCGCCGCCATCCCGGGCGCCACCGCCAGCGAGCACGGGTTGCCGTTCCGCGACGAGCTAATCGGGGGGACGGAGGTGGAGCCGTACGGCGACCGCACCAGCTTCTCGGTCACGGTCAACCACCGCGACACGCACACCGGCATCACCGACCGGGACCGCGCCACCACCATCGGTGCGGTCGCCGACCTGGTCGCCGGCGAGGAGGGGATGGAGGCGTTCCGCAGCCCGGGCCACGTCCACCTGCTCGTCTCCCGCGGCCTCGACCGGCGGCGGGGCCACACGGAACTGTCCGTCGCGCTCATGGAGCGGACGTCCCACCCCGCGGCGGCGGTCGTCTGCGAGATGCTGGACGGGGAGACCGGACGTTCCCTGTCCCGGGACGGTGCGGCGCGGTACGCCGAGGCGAACGGTCTCGTCCTGCTGGACGGCGCCGCCATCACGGACCGGCACGGCTGACCGGGGCGGTCGCCGCGACGCGATGCCGCCCCTCCGGGAACGCACATGTGAGAAACGACCTTCCGGGAGCGCGTATAGTAACGGTGCAGGTGCGTCGTGGCGGAGCGGCGCGGGATGCCGGTGGGTCACTTCGAAAGGTATGCCGGGTCGTCGTGGCCGATCTCCCGCAGCGGCTCCAGCAGCTCCGGCTCCGCCCGGAACCGTTCACGCACCGGTTCCAGCCGGTCCACGACCTGGTCGGCGACCGCCGACTTGAGGTCGGCCGGGTGGAGGTCGCCGCTCCCGAAGTCGTCCTCCAGGTCCTGGTACGTCGCGTAGTGCACGTCGCCGCCGTACTCGTCCGGCCGCTCGATGTGTAACTCCTCGTCGGCGCCGAACACGAAGAACTTCGCGATGGCCAGCACCGGGTTGTCCTCCACCTCGCCCTGGGGGCAGTAGCCGCCCTCGATGACGTCCCGGACGTGGTCCGGGTCCGCGTGCAGCGGGAACATGGTCTCCTTCTTCGAACTGGACATCTTGTCCCCGCTTCCCGCAAGGGAGGGGAGGATGGGCCAGTGGAGGCACGTCGGCTTGTCGTAGCCGAGTTTCGGCAGCTTCTCCCGGGCCAGCATGTGGATCTTCCGCTGGTCGATGCCCGCAACGGCAAGGTCGAGGTCGAGGTGGACGATGTCCAGCGCCTGCATCAG
>CAZNTD010000060.1:0-5218 GCA_964575915.1 uncultured archaeon
CTCCCCCTCGTTCATCGGATAGTACACGAGTGGGCCGTCGTCAAGTAGCGCCCCGGACATGATCCCCCGTATCTCGGACTGTGACAGCGTCCAATCATACACCTGGACCTCGTCGATTTTCCCGTCGAAGTTCTGGCCGGAACTACTTTCACTGTCGGTCGTAGCCTGGGCCATCCGCCCAACCTGCAGTGCCCCTGTAGTATCATCGGCGGATACGGTATTGGATTCGGTCCCGTCGATCTGTCCATCAACGTACAGGACCCCTTCCCCCGTATCCGGGTCATAGGTACCTGCTATGAAATGCCATTCCCCATCGGTCACGTTCGTGTCCCCGATTATATCCACATTCGAACCTGAATCGTCTTCCACAACGAGTTGAGCCCGCCCATTATTGTTCCGGTTGATTTCGAGTTCGTAATAGGGATTCCAACTGTCGTTATCATTTTTCCGGATTATTCCGCCCCGATCGTTCGCGGTCGTCTTAATCCACGCAGCAAGAGTTAGCGGCCGGCCCACAAGGTCAAGTTCATCCGAGTCCGCTACATCAAAGAAATCGTCGGAACCATCAAAGTTTAGGCATCCCTCATACCGGCATCCTTCTACCCAGTTTGGATCGGCATCCTCACTTGAACCGCTACCACCTAATATCCCCTGATGCAATATCCCGTTAACCGTCCCGTTCAGGGCCGTGCCGTGGAACGTACCGTCATGGTCCCCGGTCGCATCCCGGATGGTGCGGGAACTGATGGTGTCGAAGTTCCAGTAGCCGACGAGGTCGCCCGTCTCACCGGTGCACCCCCGCTCGAGGGTGTAGTCGCTGTCCGTGAACTCGATCTCGACCTGGTATCCTCTCCCTGGCTCGAGGTACGTGGTGAACGGGAACCGCAACTGCGAGAACCCGCCCGGCTGCAGCACGTCCATACCGGAGAGGTCGATGTCGACGGAGTCCAGCAGGGTGCCGTCCCGGGAGAGGTAGGCGGTGGCGGTCGTCGCCGCGAGCTCCCGGTCCCCCGTGTTCGACAGCCCGACCGTCGCCGTGGTCTCGGTGCAGCGGAAGTCGCGGACCGTCGTGTCCGTCCGCAGCGACGCCGACGCGTCCTCCATCGCCGCCTCGGTCGCCCCGGTGAAGAACGTGTACGCGCCGCCGGCAGCGACCACGGTCATCCCGAGGAGGATGGCGATAGCCACCACCGGCGTGATACCGTGCCGCATATCCCTTCCGTCGCACCGCTGGTAGAAAAGCATTGTGGGACTGCTCAGCGTACCGTGTGAGGGATGATCTGGACCTCGTCGATGGGCCCTGTGGCGTACCGCTCCCCGCCCCATTCGCGGGCGCCGATGAAGACCGGGTTCGAACTGCCCATCTGGGCGAGGGGGAACGTCCCGGTGCCGATGCGCTGCCCGTCGACGAACAGGGATCCGTCCCCGTCAGATTCCACGCTCGCGGCGATGTGCGTCCAGCCGTCGATCGCACCCATGTCATGCTCGAATCCGCCGTTGCCGTCGTTGTCAAGCCGGAGCGTCCCGTCCGGCTGGATGTGGAGCGAGTAGTCCGTGTCCTTCCCGATGAGCTGGTGGGCGGTGCCGTCGCCGCCGTCCGGGACGGTGATATTGACCCATACCGCAAGGGTGAAGCCGGACGCGAGATCGTCGTCGAGCACGGCCGAGTCCGGGATGCGGATACGGTCCTCCACGCCGTCGAACGTGAACGCCTCTCCACGCTGGCCCGGCCCCGGCTCCGGGAAGAACGAGCGGGCCGAGACGGTGTCCGCGTCGAAGTCGACCGATGCGACGATGGTGTCGGTGGCCCGCGGGTCGAAGGAGACCCAGTCGTTGTTCGTGTCGTACTCCCAGCCACCGCTGTACCGGGTGCAGATGAACCGGTGGGCGTTCGCGCTATGCGGGGAGTCGCCGGAGAACCGGTCGTGGACGTTCTCCGCGGAGTACATGATGTAGCCGGTCCCGGAGTTGGAGTCGCCGCAGGCGACGCCGTTGTCTATGGTGAACCCGGAGTGGTTGCCGTTCGCGTCCATCATCCAGCAGGCCGCATCGCCGCCGGGACAGGTGATGTCGAACTCGCCGTTGTTGCTGCTGCCGTCCCACTGGTTCGCGGTGATCTGGATGTTGCCGCTCGCGTACGCGGATCGCATCCCCTGCTCGCGGTTCCCGTCGTTCCCGTTCCCTGACCGGTCCAGCGTGTCACCGTCCAGCGGCCACCATCCCGACATGGCGCTGGTGGCGCTTCCGCCGTCGCACGTCCCGGTCACGGTCACGTCGTCGTTCGGGAACCGGACCTCGATGCTGTACCGCGTCCCGGGAGCGAGCGTGGCAGCCGCGAGGAACCGGTACCGGCCGAACCCGCCCGGCGAGAGCGTCGCCTCCCCCGTGTCGATACCGGTTCGGCCGCTCACCAGGTCCCCGTCCGCCTCGACGTACAGTTCGGCCTCGCTGACGTCCACCCCGGTTTCACCGGTGTTGGATATCCCGATGTCGACCAGGCTCCCGCTGCAGGAGACCGACCGGCCGACCAGTTCGGTGGCAAGCCCCTGGGACGCGTCGGACTGCGCCTGCTGCGTCGTGGAGGTGATCCAGGCGTAGGCGCCACCGCTCGCTGCCACCGTCATCATCAGTAACAGGACGATGGCCACGACCGGGGTGATACCGCGTCGCATGGCATCCATGTCGGGGCGCTGGTTAAAAAATGTGGCCGGCAACGAATCTGAGCGTCCTCGCAGGGATTTGAACCCGAGCTTCTCCGCGAGGAGATGCGAGGAGGAAAATCCCGAGGAGGACAGCGTCCCCGCAGGGATTTGAACCCTGGATCTGTGCCTCCGCAAGGCACCGTCTTGTCCGGACTAGACCACGGGGACCTGCACGGTGATGTGCGGCCGGGATTTTAATAAGGTTGCCGCGGGGAGGCGGGGGAGCGGCCGGTTTCCCGGGACACCACGCCCTATTTAAATCTTGTTCCGCAACCGGGAGCGTATGGATTCCACGGAGTGCATCACGTGCGGGACGAACCTGGACTCGGCGGACTCGTTCGTCGTCTTCCCGTGCCCGGACTGTGGCGCGGAGATCGCCCGGTGCCGCAGGTGCAAGAAGCTGCGGAACGAGTGGGAATGTGACGAGTGCGGGATGCGCGGGCCGTAGGTGAGCCGGATGAAGGTGACCATCCTCGGCAGCGCGCAGGACGGCGGCGTCCCCCATCTCGGCTGCGGCTGCGACCGGTGTGAGGACGCCCGGGCGGACCGGGACCTGGCGCGGTCGGCCGCGAGCATCATGGTCTCCGACGAGGGACGCGGTGTCAACTATCTCTTCGACGTGTCGCCGGACATCCGCCACCACGTCGGCGACGCGTTCATCGACGGTATCTTCCTGTCGCACGCCCATCTGGGCCACGTGACGGGGCTGCTCTACTTCGGGAAGGAGGCCGCGAACGCGGAGGAGGTGCCGGTGCACTGCAGCGGGACGGTCGCCGAGTTCTTGGCGGAGACATCGCCGTACCGGCTGCTCATCGACCGGAACAACATCGATGTGAACGAGTTCTCGGCCGGGAAGGCGGAGAACGTGATGGGCATCACCGTGACCCCGGTGAACGTGGAGAACAAGGGGTACGTGCCGACGGACACGTACGGATTCGTCATCAGGACGCAGGACACGACGCTGTTCTACGTGAGCGACCTGGACGAGTGGACGGAGGACGCGGTGGCGCGGGTGGCGGACGCGGATATCGCCATCATCGACGGCTGCTTCTGGTCGCGGGAGGAGATCGAGCGGTACGAGAACGTGCCGCACCCGCCCATCCAGGAGAGCCTGGAGGTCCTGGCGGATATGGATACGGATATCTACTTCACGCACATGAACCACACCAACCCGGTGCTGGACGCGGGGTCGGAGGAGCGGCAGCGGGTCGAGGACGCCGGGTTCACCGTCGTGGAGGACGGGATGGAGATCGAGCTGTGATACAATGGGAGACGTCGCGATCAAATTGAAGGTCATGCCGGAAAGCACCGAAACCGATCTGGACGCCATCGACGAGGCCATCAGGGACGCCATCGACGTGGAGAGCATCGAGCGCGAGGAGGTCGCGTTCGGGCTGAAGGCGCTGATGGTGACGACGGTCGTGGCGGACGACGAGGGCGGGACGGACGCCATCGAGAACGCGCTGTCCGGCATCGACGATGTCCGGTCGGTCGAAGTGACGGACCTCAACCGGCTCTGACCAACTGCCGTAGCAGTTGACAGCGCATCGTTCCCCGCGGGAACGCTGCTCGAACGGGCTTCAGCGTGAAGCCCGTGCAGTACGGTCGCCTGCACTGCAGGCTCCACCGCCTAATGGCGGTTTAGACCCGGATGGTGCCGCCCTGGCAGACGTCGCAGCCGTGGTCGCGGTCGTGGTCCGGGCAGACGGTGGCGCCGCAGGTATCGCAGGTGCGGGGATTCTCTGTGACGCGGCCGCAGTGGTCGCAGGTCGCTGCCATGGACCGTGAGGGCCGCTGGCCACATATAAAGGTTCAGTCCGGCGTCCAGGTATGACACGGGACGACGGGTTCTGGCTGGCGGTGGAGCGGGCGTTCGACGAGGTGCAGCGGGAGCTGAACGGGGCGCTCGACCGGCAGCACACGTACGGCGTGGAGCGGCTGGCGGACACCGGGTCGCTGCGGGCGGCGCGGGTGTCGGTGCGGGATGCCGGGTTCTACCACAGCGAGGTCGACCGGCGCATCCTTGACGTGACGGTGCGCGATGACGGTGACGGGGTGGCGTACCACGTTTCGCCGCCGCCCGTGGAGGCCGCGACGGCGTGGGACCGGTACGACGATGGGACGATGCGGGACGGGTACGCGGTGCTGGTGACGCGGCTGCTGGACCGGGCGCTGGAGTAACCGTTTTAACGGCGTGGTCGAAAAGGACGGCATGGGCGTCGATCTCGGCGAACTCGTGGAGCCGGAGGAGATATCGTTCGATGCGATGAACGACCGGGTCGTCGCGGTCGACGCGATGAACACGCTCTACCAGTTCCTGAGCATCATCCGGCAGCGCGACGGGACGCCGCTGAAGGATTCGCAGGGCCGTGTCACCTCGCACCTGTCGGGCCTGTTCTACCGGACCGCGAAGCTGTTCGCGAAGAACGTGAACGTCGTCTACGTGTTCGACGGGGAGGCCCCGGAGCTGAAGGCGACGGAGCAGGCGGAACGCCGGAAGAAGCGGGAGAAGGCCG
>CAZNTD010000061.1:0-5078 GCA_964575915.1 uncultured archaeon
CCCCGTCGTCCTCGTCGACCAGTATCTTCGTCTGCCCGGTAGGGTCTTCGATGTATACGATGAACTTCCCGGTGCTCGACTTGTACTTCTCGTTCACGATACCGACGACCGAGACCTCGTCGCGCTCCTGCATCCCGTCGAGCCGGGAGATGGACACGGCGTTCCTGATGTCCCGGCGGCGGAGCAGGAGGTCGCGGATGCGCTCGTACCGGTCGTTGTAGAAGTCGACGAAGTCCTGGACGTCACGCTTCTCCTTCTCCGTCTCGATATCGGTGTGGATCTCGACCGATGCGGACGGACCGTCGACCACCCGGGCCTCGAGGTTGTCGATGAGCGTGCCGTTCACGACCATCGGGGTGGGGGAGAGCGACGTGATGCGGTCGACGTGGTCCTGGTCGAGGCGGTCGACCGCCGAGGGTTCCACGATGCAGCCGGCCTCCGTCAGCCGCTGCACGGCCTCCCGCGTCTCGGACGTCATCGCGCCATCACAGGTAGAGCGTCTCCTCCAGCATCTCCGAGACCTCGTCGACCACGTCCTCGGAGAGGTCGACCGAGATCTGCCGGGTGCGCCCGTACCGGCCCTTCGAGATGACCTTCGCGTTTATGACGCCGAGCATGTCGAGCTCCGCGATGAGATCGGAGACACGGCGCTGCGTGAGGACCTTCAGCCCGGCGTCCCGCGCCGCGTCCTTGTACTCCGCATAGATATCACCGGTCGCCATCTTGCCGTCCGCCTCATCCCGGTGGTCGAGGATGACATGGAGCAGCAGCTTGGACTGCTTGGGCTGGGACCGCACCGTCTCCTTCAGCCGGTCCTGCTCGATCTTGTCCTGCGCCCGGTCGACGAAGTCGATGGTGATCTCCCCCGCGTTCTCCCGCTCAGCCAGTTCGCCGGCGACCCGCAACAGGTCGAGGGCGCGCCGGGCATCGCCGTGCTCCGAGGCGGCGAGAGCGGCACACTTGGAGATGACCCCGTCCTCCAGTGCCTCCTCGTGGAACGCGTCCTCGGTCCGCTGCAGCAGAATCTCCTTCAGTTCCAGCGCGTTGTACGGGGAGAAGATGAGCTCCTCCTCGGACAGCGACGACTTGACGCGGGAGTCCATGTAGTCGGTGAAGTTGAGGTCGTTCGAGATACCGACGATGGACACCTTGGTCTGCTCCAGGTCGTCGTTGATCCGGGTCAGGTTGTACAGGAACGAATCACCGATCTTCTTGACCAGCGCATCGATCTCGTCCAGGACGATGATGACCACGTCGTCCTCCCCGTCCTCGAGCGCGGTGAAGAACCGGTCGTACACCTCGTCCGTCGGGAGACCGGTGCTCGGCACGTCCTCCCCGAGTTCCCGGGCAAGTTGCGCGGACAGCCGGTACTCCGTGTCGGCCACCTTCTTCATCTTGCAGTTGAGGTAGATGATGTTGAGGTCGTCCGGTGACTTCTCGGCGGCCTCCCGCAGCTCGCCGGCGACGTGCTTCACGCACAGGGTCTTCCCGGTGCCGACCGTCCCGTAGATGAACAGGTTGGACGGGTCGTCGCCCTTGAGCGACGGTGCGAGGATGGACGCGAGGTCAGACACCTGGTCCTCGCGGTGGAGGATCTCGTCCGGCCGGTAGGACGTGTCCAGGAGCTCCTTGTTCTGGAACAGGCTGTCCTGCTCGAGGTAGTCGGAGAACATCTCCTGGAGGTCTTGATCGCCCATGCGTGGTATCACCAGAACGGGTGTGTTCCGTGTGCGGGTGACGGAGTTTTATATCCATTTCCATGTTGAACCGACCCCACCACCCCTTGGTTTCACGTGGACAGGGACCATCCATCCATCCCTGTCTATAACGTTGTTATAATATACCTATCTTACACCACCCACCACCACACAGGGTTCCACCCGAACCCAAGGGGGTGAGGGGTAACTTCCGGTGGTTCCGGTAGTTTTTTAATCGCTCCGAACGTTCGGAGAAGCATGGACGACATCCGCCGCATCCTTCACGAGGCGGACCAGCCGCTCTCCACCAACGAGATCGCGGAGCGCGCCGAGGTCGACTGGCACACCGCCAAGAAGCGGCTCGACGTCCTGGTCACCGAGGGGACCGCGCACCGCTCCGACATCTCGAACCGGCTCACCCTCTACTGGGACCGGGAGATCCCGTTCTAACCCAACTGGCAGATCCGCCGGCTCGGGGGACCTGGCATCACCCTCTCCGTTCTCTCCACCAGGAAACACGGCGGTCCGAACGTTCGGACCCGTCCCGTGTCACAGCCCGAGGTAGAAGTGGATGGTCGGGAGGATGAGCGCGGCCATGCACAGGCTCCGCCGCGTCCCGAGCGTGGCGGCGTGGAGACCGATGGCGGTCGCCGTCATCAGGACGAGGACGCCGTACAGCCCGGTCAGCACCAGTGTCGCGGCCGCGATGCAGCAGACAACCCCGGCGAGCAGCGGCCGTGCCGCCCGGGCGAACAGGATCGCCGCCCGCTCCGCCACCACGACCGTCACCACTGCCCCCGCCGCGACCGCGACGAGCGTCATCCCGGTGACCATGACGAACCGGTGGAACGGCAGGTCCGGCAGCAGCTGGCCGATGGCCACCGCCGCCCCGGACCGCGGGTTGCCGATGACCACCAGCGCGGCGAGCGACAGGAACAGGTCCGCCGTCGTGATCCCGCCGAGGACGACCAGCCGCTCCCACCGGCGGACGTCCAGGCCCCGGTCGACCACCACCGCGCTCTGCGCCGTTCCCAGGCCGGGGAGGAACCCGGCGATGACCGCGCCGCAGAGGCCCAGGACGCCGCCGCGGAGCGCGACGGGCAGCGGCACCGGCCGGTCCCGGTCCTGCGGCGGCACGTCTCCCGGTCCGCGGAGCCCGGCCAGCGCGGTCGCCACCCCGAACAGGCCGCCGAACACCGGCAGGAGGATGTACCGCGTGTTCGCCGGCGGCGCGTCCAAGGCGACCAGCCCGAGCGCCCCGGACAGCACCACGATCCACGCGGCCCGGACCGGGTCCCCCGCGTCGATCACGAGCAGGCACAGGACCGAGGCGAGGACGAGCGGCATTGCCGGGACCAGCAGATCGTAGACCGGCGGCACCACGACCCACATGGCCGGCAGCAGCAGGACGGCCAGGCCGCCCGCGACCAGTCCGCCGTACACGGTGCGGCGCACCGCCTCGCCACCTCTCCCCTCCATGACCGCGCGCCGTCCCGGCCGGGCGGCAAGGGCGGTCCCCTCCTCCGCCGCGGCCATGAAGACGCCGGGCACGAAGCTCACGAACGTGTGGACCACGCTCATCCCGGTCGCGAACGCGACGAACACCATGACCGGGCCGTCCCACGCCATCGCCGCAGGGAGGAGCAGGAAGAGGACGGTGTTCGGGTGGAGCCCCGGGAGCAATCCGGTGCCGGTCCCGGCGGCCATCCCCGCGGCGAGCCCGGCGAGCACCAGCCACATGCCCCACCGGTCGCGGCCACCACGGGTAAGCCTCCCCGGGATTTCCACGACCCCGGCAGAACGGCACTCCGAACGTTCGGACCCCTGCCGCGGAACCACCCGTCACCGGATGGAAGAACGGAAGAACCGGTACCGCCGTCCTACTGGAGCGACATGATGGCGGCGGTCAGGTCGTCGTGCTCCTCGAGCGCATCCCGCGCCTCCGCCTCGGACGCCCCGGTCTTCTCCATGATGAGTTCGATGTCCTCATCGCTCCCGGCGTCCTGCTCCGTGTAGTCGCCCTGCAGCTGGAACATCGTCTGCCCCTGGACCTCCATCCTGTTCAGCTCCGGGGACTCGAAGACGAGCTCGCGGCCGTCCTCGGTCTCGACCGTCACCCGCGCGGCCGGCACGCTCTCCATCTCCAGGCCGAGCTGCTTCATCATCTTCTCCATGTTCTGTGGGTTGAACATCGCTACACCCATTCCATACCCGCCAGTCTTTAAGAAGCCGGTGCCACGGTCACTCGTCCATGTACTGGAGCACCCGGGCGTACGCCGGCCGGGTGAACATGACACCGAGCAGGACGCCGGCGATGGTCGTCACCGCGAACCCGGTGATGGCGCCCGCACCGATCCGCGTCAACGGAAGCATCGCACCGATGGTCGATGCGGCGCTCGTGAAGATGATGAAGAACGCCCGCTTGAACCGCTCCTTGAAGCTCCGCAACTCGCTGTTCCCGCGCTCGTCCGTGATGATGATCTGGTCGTCCACCCCGGTGCCGATGGCCGCGATGATGCCCGCGATGCTCGGCAGGTCGATGGTCCACCCCACCCAGGCCGCGAACCCGAAGATGAGCACCAGCTCGGAGAACCCGGTCATGGTGAGCGGGACGACGATCTTCGGGTCACGGTACCGGAGGAACACGACCGCCGCGACCGCGAGGATGGCCACGATGATGGCGAGGATGGCGGACTGCAGGAACTGGGCGCCGAGCGTCGCAGACACCCGGGTCTCCTGCACCACGTCTATGGGCACCGGCAGTGCACCGGACTGCAGCACCGACTTCAGCTGGTTCATCTCCTGCCGCGCCGCCTCCCGGCTGTCCTCGCCGCCGGAGATGACCGGCTGCTGCACCAGCGTGTCACGGAACGCGGTCGCGATGTTCAGCGCGCTGATCTGCTCGTCGTCCAGGTAGAGCGTCAGCTTCGCGTTCTGGTTCGTCACCGGCGAGACCAGGTAGCCGCTCCGTCCGTCGAACGCCTGCGCGATGTCCTGCACCCGCCGCGCCGCCTCCTCGGACGTGGCGACCTGGAACTGGAACGTGCAGCCGGAGCCGCCGGTGCAGTCGAACCGGGACGCCTGCGTGCTGATGTCCACCCCGAGGATGTCCTCGCCGGTGAACGCCAGCGGGGCCAGGACCACCCGCTCCCCGGTGTGGTTCGTCACGGTCATGTTCACCTGGCGCGGCCCGGTCGACAGGACGAACGACTCGTTCACGCGGTACGTCCCGCCGTTCACGCCGACCGTGTCCGGTGTCACGGACGCGGTGTACTCCTCCTCGCCCAGCGTGAAGGTGGTCCCGTCCTCGACCGTGATGGGGATGGTGGCCTCGAACCGGCCGGTCCGGTTGATGAGCTCGGTCAGGTCGGACGTGTCCGC
>CAZNTD010000062.1:0-5023 GCA_964575915.1 uncultured archaeon
AGACTGCCAAGAAGTCCGCGCCGGGCAAGCACGGCCACGCCAAGATGAAGATCCGTGCGGAAGGCATCTTCGACGGCCAGTCCTACCGCGAGACGGTCCCGGCGGAGCACAAGATGCTCGCCCCGACCATCCACAAGAAGACCGGCCAGGTCGTCTCCAAGGACGGCACCATGGCGCAGGTCATGGACATGGAGACGTACGAGACGGACGAGATGAAGCTCCCGGACGACCTCGACGTCGCCGAGGGCGAGGAGATCAAGTTCTGGGAGATCGAGGGCCGCGTCCTCGTCAAGGGCAAGGCGTGACGGACGTTCACGCCTTCACCGTTCTTTTCTTCCATCCGTTCGGCCAGGAACCTCTCACCAAAACGCTTATGTATCTCGTCGGCCCATTTGTGCTGGATGAGTGACTACGATGACGCGCTCCTGGAGCGTGCGGCGGAGCTCGCTGACGTGGACCGGCGCAACCCTATCCGCATCCAGCCCAACTACCATACCACCCGGGTCGCCGCGGGAACCCCGGCCATGGGCGACACGGAGATCGGGTTCTACGACCGGCTGCTCGAGGAGGACTACCACGGCCTCTCGGACGGCCAGTGGGTCACCGCGGAGCACACCCGTGCCGCGACCGCCGACCGGTACCAGATGCGGGTCACCGCGGTCCCGGACCACGTCGCGCGGGACCTGCTCCGGTCGGACGAACTGGACGCGTTCCTGGCCGGTGACGCCCTTGTCGTCGGCTCCGCGGACCACCGCGGCCTCACGTACAACCCGCTGAAGGTCGACGACCGCATCATGCGCGAGACGGTCCACCGCAGCAGCCTCATCCCGCCCGGCGACCAGCTGAACCTGTGGAGTGTCGCCGATGCCGACGACCTCCCGTTGCTGACGTACGGCGACCTCGGGGAGGAGTTCGCGGGGATGCGTGACGACGACCACCCGGTACAGGTCACCTAAACTTATTTCTATCCTCCCCCCGCACACCCCGGCATGGATACCGACGCGGTACGGGACGAGGTGCTGGACCGGGTGCTGCCCGGCGAGGCGGAGCGGGCCGAGAACCAGGACCGGTTCGCTCAGATCCGCGACTTCATCGCCGACGAGTTCGGGAAGGACGCCGCCCTGATGGGCTCCACCGCGAAGGACACGTTCATGTCCGGCGACAAGGACCTCGACATCTTCGTCTTCTTCGACACCGGCACACCGGAGGACGACCTGGAGGAGGACGGTATCGCCATCGGCACGGCGGTGTTCGACGAGTTCGGTGGTGACTGCGACGTCGAGTTCGCCGAACACCCGTACACCAAGGGCGAGATCGACGGCTACGAGGTCGAGATCGTCCCGGCATACGACGTCGATTCCGGCCGCGACATCAGGTCCGCGGTCGACCGCACCCCGTTCCACACCGACTGGGTCAACGACACCCTCTCCGCGGCGGAGAAGGAAGAGGTCGTGCTGCTCAAGGCGTTCCTCCGCGGCCAGGACCTGTACGGCTCCACCCTCCGCATCGAGGGGTTCTCCGGCTACCTCTGCGAGCTGCTCATCGCCGCGTACGGCTCGTTCGACGACCTCCTGGCGGCGGCATCCCGGGAGTGGACGCACGACCAGGTCATCGACCCGGCCGGCCACCACCCGGACGGCATCCCCGGCTACCTCCAGGACAGGTTCGACGAGGAGGACCTCGTGGTCATCGACCCGGTCGACCCGGAGCGGAACGTCGCCGCCGTCCTCTCCCACGAGAACTACGCCCGGTTCGTCTACGCCGCCTGGCGGTTCCGCCAGGACCCCGACGTGTCGTTCTTCTTCCCGGAGCAGGAACCGGTGGACGAGGAGGACCTGGCTGCCCGGGTGCCGGGCCGCGGGGACTTCGTGCAGGTCGCCTTCCCCGCGCCGGACATGCTGGACGACATCCTCTATCCCCAGTTGCGCCGCCTCCACCGACGCATCATCCAGGTCCTGGAGGACGACGACTTCCGCACCGTCCACTCCGGCTTCCACGTCGGCGACGAGGAGGTGCGGTTCCTGTTCGAACTGCTGTCCGGCGACCTCCCCGCGATGCGGAAGCACCGCGGGCCGCAGGTGTTCCACAACGCGGAGCACGTCGCCAACTTCACCGACGCCTACGACCACGTCTGGGTGGAGGACGACCGGCTCACCACCATCATCGAGCGCGACCACACCACCGCGACGTCCCGGCTTGACGCCCTGCTGTCCGGCGACCTCCAGGCTGACGGCGTCCCTGCCAACCTCGTCGACCACGTCGCACAGCGCGACATCACCGACCTGACGCTGGACGGGGCAGCGTGGCGAACGTTCTTAAGAGACGAGTTCAACCTCACGGTAGGCAGATGAATCTCATCATACTTGGACTGCCCGGCGCAGGGAAGGGCACGCAGGCGCAGAAACTGTCCGATACGTACGGTATCCCGCATATCTCCATGGGCGATATCCTCCGGAACAACAAGGAGTACGAGACCGACAGCGGCGAGACGGTCGGCGACATCATCGACCGTGGCGATCCGGTCGAGGTCGAGACCCTGGCCGCGCTGCTCTCCGCCCGGCTGGATGAGCCCGACGCGCAGGACGGCTTCGTGCTGGACGGCTTCCCGCGGACCCGGGAGCAGGCCGAGGCCATGAGCGACATCGCCGACATCGACGCCATCCTCGTCATCAAGGTATCCGACGAGAACATCTACGAGCGGCTGACCGGCCGCCGCGTCTGCCCCGACTGCGGCGCGCAGTACCACGTGACATACGATCCGCCCGGGACGGAGGGGACGTGCGATGAATGCGGCGCATCCCTGGTGCAGCGCGAGGACGACACCCGGGAGGCCATCGCGGAGCGCATCCGGTGGCAGCGCGAGGGACTGGAGGAGGTCCGCGACTTCTACAGCGGCACCGGCCTCATCGAGGACATCGACGGGGACCGGTCCATCGACGCGGTCTGGGAATCGGTACAGGAGGTCGTGAACGACCTATGACCCGGCTCGGCTTCGTCACGCAGCTCGGGATGGACCCGCACGACGCGTTCCACCACGCCCGGGACATGGGCGCCGACCACGTCGAGATCATGATGGACGGCGACACCTCCCGCGAGGCGCTGGCCGTCGACGCCGACGACCTCGTGGCGGCCGCGGACGATGCCGGACTCGACCTGCTCGTCCACCTCCCGTTCTCCCTCGACATCGGCTCACCGCACGAACACGTGCGCGACGGCAGCATCGAGGAACTCCGCGGCTGCATCGAGACCGCCGCCATGATCGGTGCCGAGAAGGCGGTCGTCCACGCCGACTCCGACGCGTGGGACGCGGCGTGGGACGGCGACCACGTCCGCGACCTCATCGTCGACGCCGTCCGCGACCTCGACGGCTCCGCCGCCGACCACGCCGTCGAACTCGCCGTGGAGAACATCCCCGGCGGCTTCTTCACCGTCCACGACTTCCACCGCATCTTCGACGAGACCGACGCCATGATGACCCTGGACACCGGGCACGCCCGGATGGACGGGATGGAATCCGCGGACATCGCCGCGTTCCTCGCCGACCACCGCGACCGCATCACCCACCTCCACCTCAACGACACCCGTGTCGCCGAGGACGGCCACGTCCCGTTCGGCTCCGGCACCCTGGACTTCGATGCCATCCTCGACCCGGTCCGCACCGGCTGGGACGGCACCCTCTCCCTCGAGGTCTTCACCTACGACTGGGACTACATCGCGTACAGCATGGAGCGGCTCGAGGACCTGCTCTGACAACCCATTTAAGCCTCGCGCGCCGTGGAGATGCATGCCGGTGTTCGAGGTGTGGGAGTACGGCCACGGCGACGCCGTCCGGCTCCGGTTCACCGCGACCCACGAGGAGGATGCCGCGCAGGCGTTCCTCGACCGGCGCGTCGCCACCGGCCGCACGTACCGCGAAACGAAGCGCCGCGCCGGCCACGAGAAACTGCTGCTGTGCGTCAAGGACCCGACCGTCACCGGGACGCGCGAGGACCCGAACTACCCGTCCATCCACCACATCCCGCTCACGGAGGAGCCACGATGACAACCGACAGTACGGACGCGTACCGCGACCTCCTGGTCGACCTGCAGGAACGCATCGTCTTCCGGCTGCACGAACTGCAGCGCTCCGCCGAACCCGGCGAGATGGTGCACGTGGAGCGGGACGGCCCCGCGGACGTGGTCTTCACGGTGGACGAGGTCGCCGAGGAGGTGCTCGACGAGTTCCTCCCGTCCCGCGCCGCGGCGGAGGACCTCTCGTTCACGCTCATCACCGAGGAGACCGGGGAGCGCACCTACGGCGACGACCCCGACCACTGGCTCATGCTCGACCTGGTGGACGGCTCCCGCGAGTACAGCAGCGACACCCGGTCCGCCTGGACCGTCGGCTGCGTCGCCCCCGGGCAGGACCGGCCGACCCTCGCCGACGCCACCGTCGCCGCCCAGGCGGAACTGCCCGCGACCAAGCAGTGGATGGGCGACCGGTACGTCTGGACCGGCGGCACCACGACCCGCCACCGGTTCGTGCACTCCGCGTCCGGCCTCCAGGTCCGCGACGCCCCGGAACCCCCGGTGCTCCGGGACATGGCCCACCGGTTCTGGTGCTGGAGCCGGCCGTTCACCGGTGACGCCGGGCCCATCCCCGGCATCCGGACCGCGCTGGAGGACCGGGCCGGCCTCGACACCGTCTATCCCGCCACGTACATATCGACCGCCGGCCAGCTCGCACATCTCGCGACCGGCCGGTACGGCATGGCCACGGACCTCCGCCCGCTCGCCGGCGCGGACCACCACGCGCGGCCGTACGACCTGGCATCGGTCGCGGCCATCCGCGCGCTCGACGTCCCGGTCTACACCATCATCGACGGCACGCTCCACGAGGGCGTCCCTGTCGACTTCGGCATCGAGGAACCCGTCTCCTGGATCGGCTACGCCTCGCCCCACGTCCGCGACACGCTCCACCCCGACCTCGTGGACATCCTCCGTGACCGTGACATCCTCACCGGCGAGGCATAGCGGAGTCACG
>CAZNTD010000063.1:0-2485 GCA_964575915.1 uncultured archaeon
ATTCAGCGCCACCAGCTTCATGGACAGGTATTTAAGGTGTAGAATTAAATACCCAACCAGCTATGCCCGGCAGCGACCGCCACGACACACCGATGGCGACGATCCCGAAGTTCCTGGCCGTCCTCCTGTTCCTCACCGCAGCCGCCACGCTGGTGGCCAGCGCCTCCGGCGGCGATATCGGGGTCACCTTCGAGGAGGCTCCCTCGGACGGAGACGCGGTCAGGCAGAACATCACGTTCAACGTCAGCGTCTCGCTGCAGCCTAACGTCAAGTATCTCAACATATCATACAATCAGACGGCCGGCAGCAAGGACTATCTGGTCAACTTCTCCAGCCCGACGAATGAGTCGGATAACGAAGCGTTCTACGTGGCGACGAACAACACGAGCAAGTTCCTCGCGAGCGACGGCGAGACCATGTTCAACATGACCGCCGACAACGGCACCGATGTCGGGTGGCGGACGGTGACGGTCACCGTCGACAACACGGTTCCGGACACGGTCACCGCGCTCGACCCGGTTGATGACGGGGACGTCACGGGCGAGGTCGCGGTCACCGCGAAGGGGACGGACGCGACCAGCGGCATCGACACCATCGAGCACCGCTGGCTGAACGGCAGCGAAGAGGCGGAGACCGACTGGCTGTCGAACGGGACATCCACGGACACCACGGCGGACCTGAGCGGGGATGGACCGTACTTCATCGAGTACCGCGCGAACGACTCCGCCGGGAACTCCAACACGTCCCACGATATCGTGGTGGATGTTGACAACACGCCGCCGAACGGCACCGACGGCCTCGCACTGTCGGACGCGAACGCGTCCGCGCTGCAGAACCACTCGCAGCGGGTCACCCGGCTGCTGGACGATGACCACGTCAACCTCACCTGGTCGAACGACACCGTCGGCGATGCCGGGAGCGGACTTGAGGAGTTCCGCCTGTACGCCCAGAACCGGTCGTTCAACACGTCGAGTCGGCAGATGACCGAATGGGGGTCATGGGAGAGCCTGGAGAACATTTCGATGACCGGGCCGAACCATACGCTCCAGCAGCTCGAGACCGACCACCAGTACCGGTTCAACCTGACGACGGTCGACCGGGCCGGCAACGTGAACGCGTCCAACATCAGCAACGTCACCGTCGACACGGAGGGGCCGCAGTTCGTTACCCATCCCGAGAACGGGACGGCGCGCCGTACGAACTGGCTCGCCGACGGGGGCGATACCGTGTCGATCCAGATAACGGATATCGCAGGTATCAACCGCTCGTCCATCACCGGCTACTTCAACGGGAGCATGGTCGCGGACGAGAACCTGACCATCGACGAGTCGGGCGAGAACCGCAAGAATCGCACCCGGTACACCGTCCGGATGACCGGTCTCGGCGACCTGTCGAACTTCGCTGGTCACGATGCGACCGTCAACGCTACCGACACCGCGGGGACCCGGAACGCGACCGGATGGCAGGTCTCCACGGACTTCAGCGCACCGAACGTGTCGAACACCGTCGTCCACAGCGGTGCGGACTACACGGATGACGATGATAACGACTGGTACATGGACGAGGTGCTGGTCGAGGTGGCATGCACCGAGGGATCGGGTGATGGCGGGGAGTCCGGGCTGTCCGGTGTGGCGGCGCTCCGGGGTGGCTCCATCTCCGCCGGCTGGAACACCTCCCTCTCGGGCAACTCTGACGCGGGCAACCTGACCATCACGCGGAACGGCGCGGAGGAGTACGACCTGACGTGCCGGGACGTCGCCGGGAACACGAACGCGACGAACCTGACGCTCCGCGTCGACGCGAAGGAGCCAGCGTTCACCGGCCTCGACCCGGATGACGATGTCTCCCGGACCCCGACGCTCACCCTCTCGTTCAACGACGAGAGCGACGAGTCCGGCATCGACACGGACAGCAGCGATCTCTATCTCTACACGGAGGACAGCAGGGAGAACATCACCGACCGGATAACCGGCATCGACTGGATGCAGGACGGGGCGGAGATCGATATCGAGGACCTGTCCTACGATACGGACTACCTCATCAACGGCACGCTCGTGGACAACGTCGGCCACACGTACGATATCAGGGATACCGAAGCGAAGTTCAATACGCAGACGAACAGTTCCTCCGGGAACAACGACGAGGAGGATGCCGAGACGACCAGTGGCGGTGGTGGCGGGACGCTGGTCGATTCGATGGCGTTCAGCGGTGTGCCGTCCTCGATGACCGTGGCCCGCGGCAAGTCCAAGTCGGTCACCGTGGAACTCGAGAACGACGGCGACCTGACGCTCGATGATGTCGATGTCTCCTTCGATGTCGACGTGCTTACGGCGTCCGCCACCCCGTCCGGCTTCGACATGTCGTCCGGGGACGAGGAGGACATCACCGTCGAGATCGAGGCGGCCAGCAGCGCGTCCACCGGGGTGTACGAGGGGACGCTGACAGCGGAGTCGAGCGAGGGCACGACCACGTCGGTCTCCTGGGA
>CAZNTD010000063.1:2585-5019 GCA_964575915.1 uncultured archaeon
GGCGACGTTCAGCGCGGCGACGGACGCGGTCGAGTCGACCACCACCATCGACATCAAGGTGCAGCCCGCCTCGGAGGCGGAGGAGCAGGCCATCGAGCAGCGCATCGCCGACCTGAAGCAGCAGGTCGAATCGTCCGGCAACGAGTCGGACGCCGCGCTGTCCACGCTCGTCTCCGAGGCGGAGACGGCCATCGACGAGGGCGACTACGCCCAGGCCGCGGAGATCCAGCGGCAGCTGGAGCAGCAGCTCGACGGGAGCGGCGGCGGCCTCCCCCTCCTGCCCATCATCTTCATCATCCTGTTCGGCCTCATCGCGGGGGTGGGCATCTACCTCTACGCGGGGACGTCCGAGTCGGGAGATGATTACGGCAGGTACAGCAGCGATCTCGGGCCGGTCCGGGCGTCCAAGGAGTCGTACCAGTACCACGACCGGTCCATCCTCGACCGGGTGACCGATATGCTCCACAACTTCTGGATGTACATCGACCGGAACATCCTGCACCACTCCCGGAAGGCCGGGCAGCAGGCGCAGGCACGGATCAACGAGTTCCGTGACGGTGCGTCGCGGCGGGCGCGCGGCCAGCAGGGCGGGATGCCGCGGGGCGGCGACTTCACGCCGCGTGACGAGGAGGACTAGCGGCGGTCGGCCGGGACTTCCGGCTCGCCACCGTGCAACCACAGCCCATCGTCCGCGAGGTATGTGTCCGCGTACGACGCTGCAGTTTCTCTCGAATCCTCCGGGACCGATAATCCTGGCCGCCAGATGCAGATGTCGTAGCCGTCCTCGATTTCATCCGGGATGTGGCCGGTGGCATCCCCCTTTCCCCCGCCGTGGTAGCAGATGACCGTCTGTTCCTGGTCGCCCAGGGCGACCGCGATCTCCCGGCGGCCCGGCTCGTCGGCCACGCGGCGCGCCGCACCCGCATCCGTCAGCAGCGACTCGACCATGTCCGCGGCCCCGTCGGCCACGTCCTGCATCACCACGGTCTCCGCCCCGGTCCCGAGCGCTGCCGGGTCGCCGTTGGAGAACGGGTAGTACGCGGTCGTCCCCTCCTGCACCGCGCCGTCCGCGATGTAGTCGTCGAACCCGGGTGCGCGCTGGAAGAACTGGTAGTGGCCCCTGCCCCGGTCGGCGACGATGTTCAGCCGGTCGGACCCGTCCACCCGGCCTGTGTTCATCATACAGTAGTAATTAGTCCGCCCGATTTATATATCTGCGTGTCCATCCGTGCATCCATGCGGTTCAGCGAACCCGAGGTGGAAGCGGTGCTGCAGACGTTCGACCTCCCGTCAGGGTTCACGGAGCGGCTCCATCTCCGCCGCTCGGTCCGCGACCTCCGGGTCGGCGACCGGTACGACGGCGTGGAACTGGCCGAGACCGACACCGGCTACCGGCTGGACGTGCATGACGGCACGGTCGCCGAGGCGAGCTACGCGATGAACACGGGCATCCTCGGTGTCCGCGTCGAGCACGAGGAACGGGACCGCGTCTACCTCATGCGGCCGGGACTGGTCGACCCGACGGCGTTCTCCCGCGACACGTGGACCGATGCGGGTGAGACCGTGGAATCGCTCTACTGGCAGAAGGCCGATATCTAGCCCGGTCAGTTGAGCCGGATCATCTCGATGTTCTGCGGCGCCTCCGTGTCGATGTTGTGCATCTTGTGGAGGGTGGAGGACAGGTCGAAACTGACCGACCGCTCCCCGTGGTTCGTGATGATCTTGTTCGGCTTGTTCGGCAGGTTGCCCACGTAGTTGAGCAGCTGCTTCCGGTCGCTGTGCGCCGAGAACCCGGACACCGTGTTCACGTCCATCTTCATCCGGACGTTCGACTTCCCGCCGGGGATGTCGATGGTGTTCGCCCCGCTCTGGATCTGGCTGCCGAGGCTGCCCGGTGCCTGGTAGCCCACGAACACGAGCCGGTTGTCCTCCTCCATCGCCAGGTTCTCCACGTAGGAGAGGATGGGCCCGCCGGTCATCATGCCCGACGTGGCGAGGACGACAGCCGGTCCCTCCTGGTAGACGTCCTCCCGCTCCCGCCGCGACCCGATGCGGTGGAAGTTGTCCTTCAGGAACGGGTTGCTGTCCTCGTGGAAGATCTTGTTCTGGATGTCCCGCGACAGGAACTCCGGGTATGCCGTGTGGAGTGCCGTCGCGTCCCAGATCATGCCGTCCAGGTAGACCGGGTAGTCGAACCAGTCCTTGTTCGCCTGCTCGGCCAGGATCATCATGATCTCCTGCGACCGGCCGATGGCGAACACCGGGATGAGCAGCTTCCCGCCGCGCCGCAACGTGTTCTTCGCCAGGTCGACGAACTTCCGGTTCGCCTCGTTCCGGTCCGGCATGGTGTCGTGCTTCCCCCCGTAGGTGGACTCCATGATGAGCGTCTCCACCCGGTTGAACTTGGGGTCGGCCGGCCGCAGCAGCTTCGTCT
>CAZNTD010000064.1:0-4687 GCA_964575915.1 uncultured archaeon
CCTGTACAGCTCGTAGACCTCCTGATCGATCTTCTCGTCGTTGTCCGCGCGGTTTTCGTTGATGATGAACTGGAGCGTGACCGCCTCGGGCTTCGCCCCGGTCTCCATGTCCTCGGTCCGGAGCTCACGACCCGTTCCTCGTCTCCGTGCTCATGCTGCTGTGGGTGCTGGTCCCGCTGGTCGGCGGCGGCATCGTGGCGTTCGCCGGGATCTACGGGGCGCTGTACCGGATGTGGACGGACCTGGCGTGACGGTGCGGCGGACTACTCGGGCCGCTCCAGCATGGCCTGCTCCAGGTCGATGCGGCGGTCGATGATGCCCTGGTCGTGGGCGGCGTCGAGGTAGTACTGCGCCGCGTCACGGAACCCGGGGGTCATCGGTTCGAACGCGACACCGACGTCCTCCCGCGGCAGGAACTCGGTGCAGAACCAGTACGTGTTGTTGAACGCCTGGTACTCGCGCTGCGCCTGCCGCGCCGAGCCCTCCAGCACGTCCATGGTCTCGAACGCGGTCCGGATCGTCCCGGAGTCGTTGCGGGCCACGAAGAACTGGAGGAACGCGGCGTCCCCGAACCGCTCCTCGAAGAACGGCTGCGGGCGGAACACCGGTTTCAGCCAGGACCGTTTCCGGTCACCCAGCCGGTTCGACCCGGTCATCATGACCGCGTCGATGCCCTCCTCGTCGAGCGTGTCGAGCGCGGCGGAGGCGGCGGTGTTCCGCTCGACCCACGTGGCGTTGATATCGTACTCCTGGCGGAGGATGATGGCGGTGGCGCGTTCCGACGAGGGGATGCTGGTGTTCTCCGGGACGGCGATGGTGGTCCCGTCCAGGTCGGCCGGGTCGTCGATGCTGGAGTCGTTCCGCACCCAGATACCGAGCGAGTCCTCCGGCACGTTGACCTGGTACGGGAGGACACCGACATCACCCGCCCCGAGCGCGTCGTCGAGCCCGATCCAGCTCACGTCCGCCATGTCCGCCTGGCCCGTACGGATGGCCTCGGCGGTGTCGGGCCACGCGGTCACCTCGGACAGTTCGACGGCATCGGGAAGTTCGGTGTCGTTCTGGTGCACCCCCCAGAGGTAGACGTTCGCGTGTGCCACGGGGTAGACCGAGAACGTGACCGCGTCCTGCTCCGCGACGCTTCCCGGCATCACGAGGACGGCGGTGACGCCGAGGATGACGACGACCGCGGCGAGAAGATACTGCTGCCTGTTGTCCATGATGTATACGTCCTCGTGGCAGGTATTAAAAACTATCCGGTCGGACCGTCCGGCTCGACCCTGACCGATGCCCGGACCGCACCGTCGAGCACCTCCGCCATCTCATCTACCACCCCGTCGATCTCCGCCGCCACCTCCCGTTTCTCCTCCCGCAGCCGCTTCCGCGTCGCGGCCCGGTCCTGGATGCGGGACTCGATGCGTTGCTGCTCCCGCTCCAGTTCGTCCCGCTCCGCGGCGAGCGAGAACCCGTCGAGGTCGTCCCGTTTCTCCTGGATCTGCTGCTCCAGCTCCTGGATGTCGGTGCGGATGGTGCCGAGGTCCTGCAGGGTGTCCGCGGCGGACTCGAACTTGCGGACCTGCCGGTCGGACAGGTCGACCTGGTCGACACGGTCCCGCGCAGCGGCGAGCGCGTCCGCAAGGTCGTCCGGGGCGGGGGCATCCGCCCCGAGCAGCCGGCCGTCCCGCACCGCCTGCAACGGGTCGAGGTGGGGACCGGGGAGGGAGACATCGCCGTTCCGGGCCGCGTACAGCAGCTTCTTCAGGCCGCGGTCCATGTCGGACGCGGCGCCGGACACACGGGAGGCCAGCGCGTCCCGCTCCGCCTCCAGGTCGGCGATGTCCTCCCGGAGGGCCGCCATCTCGTCGTGCCGCGGATCGTCCGCGAGGTCGTCCAGTTCGCGCTGCACGGCCTCGCTCTTCTCCCGGAGGTCGCCGAGGTCGATGGCGTCGATCTCGTCCGATAGTTCCGCGCGGCGCTCCGACAGTTCGGTGTACCGGTCCTGGAGGGATTCCAGCCGGTCCTGCCGCGCCAGCACCTCGTAGCCCGTGTCGAGGAACGTGGCGATGGTGTCGACGCGCTCCTCCACGTCGGCGATGCGGGAGAACACGTCGCCGACCGCGTCGCCGGCACGGTCGAGCACCATCTGCTCCTTCTGGGTGACCTGCCCCCAGTCGTCGACCATGCCGGACAGCGCATCGTGGAACGCGGCGATGTCCTCCGGCGGGTCGAACGATTCGATGGCGCGCCGCCGCTCCCGGGCGACGTTGGTGGTCACGTCGGTCACGGTCTGGATGTCGTGATCGACCGATTCGAGCGCATCGAGGGCGTCGCGGACCGCGTCAACCTCGTCCAGGGCGTCCTGCCGTAGCGCCGCGGCCCGTTCCTCGGCTGTCGCGATGCTGTCCGCGTGCTCCTCGGCGTGGAACGCGGCGGCCTCCCCCGGGTGGACGGCGACCTCCCCCGGGCCGGAGAGAAGCGCGGCTATCCTGTCAAGCATACATCCCCCGTGGCCACCGAAGGCTCAAGAATGTGCGGGGTCAGCCGGAATCGTTCCCGGGGTTGGTCGGGGTGTCCGGCGTGTCCTCGAAGTCCCCGCTCCCGTTCGGCCGGGTGCCGGTCGGATCGTCCGTGCTGTTCCCGCCGGGCTGGCCGACACGTTCACGGGCCTGCTGCATGTTGTCCAGCGCGGTCTGCAGCCCCTCCTGGGCATCTGCCGGGGCCTGCGCCATCACGGCCTGGAGGACGGCCTGCGCCTTCCGGAGCCCCTCGGAATCCCGACTCTGCGCCCGTTCCGCGACGCGACTCATCTCCCGGGCGGCCCGCTGCATCCCGTCGGTGTTGTTCCGCTGCTGCATGGCACGGGCCTCGGCGGCGCGCTCCTGGACGACGGTGCCGGGGGAGGCGAGGCCGATGCCCATCCGGGCGTTGTCCCATGCGACCTCGAGCCCGTAGAACGCGGAGTCAGGTGTGACCATGCCCGGTCCGACATCGAGGTCGTCCGCCTGGGCGGCGGCCGGTGCGGCGGCAAGCAGGACGGCGACGGTGATGAGAAGTGGCTTTCGCATGGAGCCGACTTCCCGCTTCCCCTATTTAAAGGTTCGGGGTCAGTCGGTGTGGCGGCCGAGCGCCCGTTTCAGCACCTTGAACCCGTGGTTGAGGCAGTCCTCGCACACCCAGAACCCGAGTTCTTCGGACCGCTCCTCCTCCGCGTCGCTCAGCGTGTCGCCACAGAACTCGCAGTGGTGCGCCATACCGGAACGTTACCCGGCCCGGTTAAAAGGTGTTTCGTTTCACCGGCGCTCCTGCAGTCCGTGGAGGAACATGTACATGGCGACACCGACGATGACCCCGCCAGCGAACGGGACGGTGACCGTGGAGCCGCAGGCGGTTCCGAGGGTGAGCGCCGCGGCGGCGAGACCGAGTGCGATGGCGCCGATGGCCAGCTTCGATTCGTGTTCCATGACCCCGGGTGCGGGCCGGTGGTTGATAAACTACCCGGCCTGCTGGCGGGGGCGGACCGCGGCAGGGTCGTCCGGGACGCTGCCCGGATCGTCGGCCATGTAGTCCGTGGAGGCAGCGAGTTCCCTGATCTCGCGGAGCGGCTCGTGCTCCCGGGTGCGACGGCGCCCCCAGTGCTTGAGCGCGAGGAACGTGGTGACGCCGATGGTGATACCGGTGAGAAGGTGGATGTCGACGACGAGCGGGCGGCCGACGGCGACGAACAGCCCGGTGATGGCCGCGCCGATGACGAGGGCGACGAGCGCGAGCCGGGTGTCCTGGTGCATCCTGTCGCATCACATCGCCCAACCGTTTTAAACCGGGATGGTATTCACGTGGCGTGGTCGCGGAGGAACCGGGTGATGTCGACGAGGTCGTGGACGGAGCAGTCCCGCACCCGCTGCTGGCTGTGTGGCACGTCGTCCCGGACCTCCTTCGCCCGGTCACGGTCCAGGTCGAGGAGGTGGCGGGAGTCGACCACCGCGTTCCGCACCTTCTTCATCCGGTGGACGAACAGGGCACGGACCACCCTGTCGTACGCGTCGCCGTCCACGTCGAACGTGTCGTTCCGCGGGAACAGTTTGACCATGGCGACGGACACGTCCATCTCGGGTTCGAACGCGCGCTGCGGGACCTGGTCGAGGTAGACGGGAAGGAACCGGAACTGCGCGGTGGCGGAGATGCGCGCATAGGCGTCCTCCCCTGGCTCCGCGACCAGTTTCCGGGCGAACTCCTCCTGGAACAGGAGGACCGCGCGGGCGCGGTGGCCGGCGAGCAGGTCGATGAGGTCGGAGGAGAGATGGAACGGCGGGTTGGCGACGACCGCGTCGAAGTCGGGCAGGTCCGCCTCCATGACATCCTCGGCCCGGATGTCGACGGTGTCGAACCCGTCCATCTCCTGCTCCAGCGCGGGAAGGAGGTCGCGGTCGTTCTCGTACGCCACGACGTGCGCCCCGGTCTCCGCGAGCGCCCGCGTGATGACCCCCAGCCCGGCCCCGATCTCGACCACGGTCTCCCCGGGTTCCAGGTCGGCCTCGTCCACCATCCGGTCGATGACGTCCTGGTCATCGAGGAAGTGCTGGCCGCGCTCCCGGTCGGGATGGATGCGGTACTCCTCCAGCAGGTCACGTATCATCGTACAGCCCCTCGACGTGGACGGTGACGCCCTTCTCCCGCAGCAGTTCCATCT
>CAZNTD010000065.1:0-1451 GCA_964575915.1 uncultured archaeon
CCCGCACATCGAGAAGCCGGTCCGGAGCCGGTCGAACGTCGAGTTCGACGAGGAGAAGGGCGTCCTGTCCCTGGGCGACTCCACCTCCACGCGCTACTTCATGAACATCGGCCATGCCCGGAAGTTCATGCAGACGATGCTCATCGCATCGAAGTGCAAGCAGCTCATCCGGCAGGGCCGGACGGCCTCGGTGCGAGAGCTGTACTACCAGCTGAAACACACCATCCCCGGCCTGGAAGAGAACACGCTGGAGGACCAGGACGAGTCGGACCCTGTCGTCGTCGACCTGGAGACGACCATCGACTCGCTGCGGGAGCAGCTGCACCTCATCGCGGAGCCGACCGGCCGGCTGTTCGGCCCGCTCACCCTGGAGGACCAGGGCGACGAGATCAACTGTTTACAGCTCGGCAAGTCCGGGCTGGCGGTGCCGAGCATCGTGGACGACTACGAGTTCCTGGAGCACGACGCGGACTACATCCTGGTCGTGGAGACCAGCGCGATGGTCAACCGGCTGGTGGAGGAGGGCTACCACAAGGAGCACAACGCCATCATCGTCTCCACCGGCGGCCAGCCGTCCCGGGGTGTCCGGCGGCTGACGAAGCTGCTGCACACCGAACTCGACCTCCCGGTCTACATCTTCACCGACGGCGACCCGTGGGGCTACTACATCTACTCCGTGCTGAAGGCGGGGTCGATGAACCTGGCGTTCGAGTCCGACCGGCTGTCCACCCCCGAGGCGAACCTGGTGGGCATGACCATGGCCGACATCGAGGAGTACGGCCTGGAGAACGTGACCGAGAAGCTGAAGGGCAAGGCGCCCGACGAGAAGGGCGGGCCGACCGGCGACTACAAGCGGGCGAAGGACATGATGGACTACGAGTGGTTCCAGCACGACGAGTGGCAGGACCAGCTGCAGACCATGATCGACAAGGGCGTCCGCATCGAGCAGCAGGCCCTCGCCGCCCAGTCGCTCGAGTTCGTGTCCACCGAGTACCTTCCCGGGAAGATCGAGTCAGGGGACTTCCTGCCCTGACTCGATCCTTCCTCTAAAGGAAGATCTCTGATCTTCCCAGCCGGGAAGATCGAGTCAGGGGACTTCCTGCCGTAGTTCCGGCAGGTGTCCAGGACCGGTTCTCCGCTCTCCACGGGGCGGAGAACGTTCTTAATCTCTTCCTTCGCTGTATATATGTTCGTCCGGGGAGATATACGTCCCGCGTGTCCGTGGCGGGTCGTGTTCAGAGCACGATACGGGTGAGTGCGTACGCGACCGACATCGACACCGCGAGGGCGAGCGCCCACGCCCCGACGGTCACCGCCATCTTCCGCCTGCCGATGCCGTCGCTGCCCTCCACGAGGCCGGAACCGACGACGGAGAAGATGACCGTCTGGCCGAACGAGATGGGGACGCCCATCAGGGTGGCGGCCTGGGCGATGGAGGAGGCGGCGAGGAG
>CAZNTD010000065.1:1551-4599 GCA_964575915.1 uncultured archaeon
CGCGCATCACCCGGGCGGAGCCGTAGCCGATGGCCATGCCGACGACCGGGATGGCCAGCCACACCGTGAGGATGCGGGAGGCGGTCGGGCCGTCGATGGTGCCGCCGGCCGCGATGCCGGCACCGAGCGTGCCGCCGACAAGGAGGAACGCGGACGGCATCGGGATGTCCGCGACGGTGGATATGAATATGAGCGTGGAGGCCGTGAGGAGGATGATGGCGGAGATGATGGGGAGGATGGTGGCGCCGTTCACCAGCTGGCTACCCACCGTCTCCGCCACCGCCCCGCCCTGCGTCACCGCGCCGAGGAACGATGCGACCCCGACCATGAGCGAACTGCGGTAGACCGGGGCGGCATGCGCGGCGTTCACCGGGCCGAACGCGGGAGCGTTGGTCGCTCCGATGGCCCAGGCCATGAAGAGGCCGCCGGCGAACGCGGCGGCGGTGACGAGCAGGGACATCAGCGACGCTCCTGCATCCGCTCCTTGAACGCGGTGCTCGCGTCGGTGTCCGTCACGTCGACCGCCAGCTCGTACCGCTCCTCGCGCAGCCCCTTCTGCCGGAGCGTCGCGGAGACGGAGCCGGTGTCGAGGTAGTACGGGCTGGTGCGGGACTGGAAGTGGGTGTAGATAACGGTCTCGATGTGGCGCAGCACCTTCCGCGCCGCGGTCTCGACGGAGCGGAAGAACCGGACCGCGGCGGTGCGGCCGTCACGGGACGCCTCCCCGACATCGCCGTCCGCGACGTTCTGCGCGGCGGCCTCGACCTCCTGTGCGGCCTCGCGGGCCTCGTCGAGCGGGCCGTCCCCGTTCGCCTCCACCCGGTTCTCCGTGACCCGGGCGTGCTTCACGGTCCGCTCCCGGACCGCCTCGGCATCCTCGTCGGGGCGGGGCCGCCACTCGTCGAACCGTTCGACGTCCTCGTCGGGCGCCGCGCCGTCAAGCGCATCCTGCATATCTTCGCTGCTGTTTGCGACGTCGTCCCAGTCGCCTTCGATCTTCACACCGGCAACGGTTTCCTGCATCATGTGTCACCAGGCAGGGATGCCTGTACCCCCACATCACCCGCCCTCCGTTTAAAAACGTTTCGGTGGGGCGAAGCACCGCATAACTTATGGAAAAGCGGCGGAGCAGGGCTGGCGATACCCGGGGTCGCGGACCGCCGGACCGGGGAGATATTTAATAAACGTTGCCGCGAAACGGGACGTGTCCGGGCGGAGGTGTAGCTCAGCCTGGGAGAGCGCGAGACTGAAGATCTCGTTGTCCCCGGTTCAAATCCGGGCACCTCCATCGCACGTTTTTTCTGTCACGATCGGTATATACCGGCCATACAGGAAGAAAAGATCCGCGTGGAGCGGCCGCTGTGGGGGCCGCTCCGTGGGCGTCCTACCGGTCGGCGGGGTAGTCGTCCGCGGTGAGGACGAGCCGGTTACCCGCGTCGGCCAGTTCCTGCTCGTGCTCGGCATAATCGCTGATGTACCGGGCGGCGGCGCGGGTGTCGTCAGCCCCGTAGCCGGCAACGATGAGCGCGTGCTTGCCCTGGGTGAACGCGTTGTTCACGACCTGGACGACGGCCTCGTCCTCGTGGTCGAACCACTCCTGCTGGCTCCACGTCTTGCCGCGGTCGGCGAGCGTCTTCACCAGCCGGTTGACCGCGGGTCCGCCGACGAGGATGAAGTGGCGCTCCTCGCGCTGCGCCGACGTGATACCGGTGTCGAGCCTGGCCATGTCGGGAAGCGCGGTGGTTCCTGCGAACGCCCTGTACGCGTCGGACGTTGCCGTTCCGGTGCCGATGGAGCCGCCGGGCGTGGTGAACCCGGCGCCGACGGCGGCCTGGCCATCCGGGATGGACAGGGTGGCCGATCCCTGGCCGTCGCTGTCGTACCACGAGTAGGTGCCGTAGACGTCGTATCCGACGGTCACGTCCGAATCGGACTCGAGGGCAGCGGTCGCTGCCTTCGCACTGTCGGAGAACGCGGGCGTACCGATCTCGATCTCGTCACTGCCCCACGACGCTTCGGCGGCGTACACCTCCTGGTCGTCATCGTCGTCCGCCTCCTCGATGACGATGGCGGCCGGCCCGGACAGGCCATCGATGAGCGTCTGCGCCGCGGAGGACAGGTCGTCGGTCTCGGTCGCGTCGGAGGAGTAGGACCGGACCGTCCCGGCCGTGGAGCCGAACACGGTGTCGCCCGACGTGTACGTGCCGGAGTCGTCCGCGTCGGAGACGACGGTCTCGGACGAGACGTACGGCTGGCTGCCGCTGTGCCGGGTCGTGGACGGGAAGACGGAGACCGTGTCGGAGTCCGCAAGGTCTCCCTCCACCTCGGTGGCGATCTCATCACCGGAGTCGATGCCGTTCCCGTCGACATCGACCGCGAAGTAGGTCGTCTCGTCCAGGTCGAGCAGCGAAACGCCGTCGGTCGCATCGAAGTTCCCGTTCGTCCCCGCGTTGACATGCGTATCAGTGCCGGCGGAGACGGTGCCGTTGCCGCCCTGGTCGAGGAAGACGTCGTCACCGTCCACGTAGGCGTCAGTCCCGCCCTCGTCCACATACTTGAGGTCGGCGACGGTCTCGGCGCCGCTACCGGTGACTCCATCAATCAGGGACGTGTCATCGTCGTAGAGGATGACGTCCCCCTCGGTCCCGTTGTAGACATCGTCGTTGCTGCCACTCGCGTCGAGCCACAAGTCATATGACGTGCCGGTGAGATTGCCAGTGTACGCGACCTGGTCGGATGCCTGGAACGGCACCAGCTGGTCGGCCGTCGACGAGCTCTGGCTGCCGGTATTGATCGTCGATGAGCCGTCCGCGTCAATCAGCGAGTCCCCCTGTCCAGTGTAGACATCGTCCTGGTCGTCGTCAAGGTAGACCTCGTCACCGGCGTTGTATGTACTATCGCCGCCGTCGAAGTAGCTGGCGTTGGCTCCAAGGTTGAGGATGTCATCGCCCGATGCGAGGTCGAACGTGCCGTCGTGGTCGTTGATGACGCGGGCGATGGGGTCGCCGTCACCGTAGCCGTTCGCGTCCTCGGTGGTCTGCGTCGCGT
>CAZNTD010000066.1:0-4515 GCA_964575915.1 uncultured archaeon
GCGTCCCGCGCCACCTCCGACATCGCCCGGGTGCCACGGTTGATGGTGACCTCCTTCGACAGGTCCAGGAGGTCGTGGAAGTAGTCCGTCTCCTCCTGGAACTCCCGGCCGTGCACGTACTCCGCGTCGAGTCCCAGCGCGTCGAACGTCGCCTGCCAGTAGTCGGTCATCTGCGCGATCCAGTCCTCCTCGCCCTTCCGGTTGAGGAAGGTGTGGAGGTCGGCCCACAGCACGACCGGCTGGAACCCGGCCTGTTGCAGGTCGAGCAGCTTCCGGACGGATATCCAGTGGCCGAGGTGGACGGGACCAGAGGTCTCGTAGCCGACGTAGCACCGCGGCGTGTCCGTCGCCAGGATACCGTCGAGTTCGTCCGCCGCGATGATCTCCGCGGTGTTCCGCAGCACCAGGTCCCGCCGCTCGGTGTCGTCCATGCACCCGGAACGTTCGCCGAAGACTCAAATATCTTCCGTCACGCGTCCACGAACCGCCTGATGCGCTCGAAGCCCTTGTGGATGGCGTCGATGTCGGCGGAGCCGAAGCAGACCCGGATGTTCGTGGAGCTGTGCGTGCCGTGCGGCTCGCCAGGGACCACCGCCACGCCGGCCTCCTCGAGCAGTGCGTGGGCGAACGGCCACGAGTCCCGCCCGGTATCGGGGAACGCGTAGATCGCGCCACGCGGCGCGATGCAGTCCCAGCCCAGCGCCCGCACGTGGTCCATGGTGGCGTCCTTCCGCTCCTGGAACGTCGCCACCATCTCCTCGGTGGCGTCCCGGCCGTGCCGCAGCGCCGCCAGCAGGGCTTTCTGCCCCAGGTAGTTCGGGCACGCGGTCATCGCCCGGTTCGCCTTCCCGATCTCGTGCACCAGGTCCCGGTCCATCGACGCGAGCCAGCCGACCCGGTAGCCGGTCATCGCGAAGTTCTTCGACGACGAGTTGACCACGATGGTCCGGTCCGGCGCCACCGCCGCCATGGAGACGTGGTCCGCGTCGTCGTACAGGATGTGGTCGTACACCTCGTCGGAGATGATGGTCAGGTCGTGCTCCGCGGCGAGGTCCGCCACCGCCTCGAACTCCTCCCGCGAGTAGACGCGGCCGGTCGGGTTCTCCGGCGAGTTGATGAGCAGCAGCTCCGTGTCGTCGGTGATGGCGTCCCGCATCCCGTCGACGTCGATGGACCCGTCCCGTACGAACGGCACCTGCCGGGAGGTGCCGGGCGACACCTTCGCGATGAGCGAGTACGGCGACCATGCCGGGTCGTTCATCAGCACCTCGTCGCCGTGGTCCAGCAGGGTGGCGAGGATGCACGACAGTGCGCCGATGCCGCCGGTGGAGACCATGACGTTCTCGTATGAAAAATCGGCCTTCCACGACTCGTACTCCGCGAGTTCCTCGCGCAGCTCCCGCATCCCCCACAGCGAGGTGTACGTCACGTGGTCGTCCGCCGCCTCCCGCACCGCCTCCAGCACCGCGTCCGGCGCGTCGACATCGGGCTGCCCGATGTCCAGCCGCACCACGTCGTCCATCCCGTCGGCCGTCTCGGATATGTCGCGGATGGAGAACCGGGCGTCACGGACGCTGGGGCGGACGGGCATACCGCAACGCATTTAGGGTTGCCGGTTTAAACCGTTTCGTATGCGTTTCGACTTCCCGGACGGGATGCGGCCGGCGACGGTGGACGAGCGGGAGCGGTTCTACCGGGAGGCGTTCCCCGCCGACCAGGTGCGGCGCCGGATGGAGCGGTGGGACCCGTTCATCCCGGTCGTCGACGTCGGCACCGAGTCCACCCGGTACCGGCCGCGGCTCCGGGAGTACAAGGGGAAGCTGGTGCGGCTGACGGACTGGGACGACATGGACGACCTGCGGGAGAAGATCGTGTCGTACGCGCCGGAGGACCTCTACTACGTGACGACCGTGGAGCGGGAGGACCGCATCGAGACCAACCCGGAGCAGGAACTGGTGTTCGACCTCGACCCGGAGAACCTGTCCTGCCGCCGGTGCGACATGAAACGGCGGCGGCTCGACAGCCCCGCGAAGGACCACGTGTTCTGCACCGACTGCTTCGCCGACCTGGCGCGGGAGACGAAGCAGCTGTTCGCGTTCCTCCACAACCACTTCGACGACCTGGAACTGGTCCACTCCGGCCGCGGCTTCCACATCCACGTGATGGACGACGCCGCGTTCCTGATGGACCGGGAGGACCGGAACGAACTTGCCGGGAAGGTCGCGTCCGAGTTCCCCATCGACCAGGACGTGACCGCGGGCGACATCGACCTGGTGCGGCTGCCCGGCTCGCTGCACGGCCTGGTGTCCCGCACCGCCACCGTCCTGGACCCGGGCGACCTCGACGACCCGGACCGCATCCTGGACCGGCTGTCCCTCCCCGGCTTCCTCGACACCCCGGCGTGACCTACTCGACCGGGACGTCGCGCGTCCCCGTGCCCTCGGCCTTCTGCAACGTCACGGTCAGCACCCCGTCCTCGTACGATGCCTCCGCGGAATCGGGGTCGACCGGCGCGGGAAGCCGCACGGTCCGCTGGAACCGCCGTGTCGATCGCTCCCGCCGCGTGTAGTTCGCCTGCTCCTCCACGACCTCCTGCTCATCATCCGCCGCGATCTCGAGCCGGTCGGTGTCCGCGCGGACGTGGATGCGGTCCGTCTCGACGCCCGGCATGTCCGCACGGACCACCACCTCGTCGTCCGTCTCCTGCACGTCGACCGGGACCCGGCCGGTCCCGCCGTCCACGTCAGGGAACTCGTGCTCAAGGTCGCGGAACACCTCGCCCATCCTGTCGATCATCTCCCGGAACGGGTCGCGTGGCATCATCATCACCTCAGTGGGACGTCCACCCGCCGTCGACCGGGATGTTCGCACCGGTGATGTACGACGCCTCCTCGCTCGCGAGGAAGATGGCGAGCCCGGCGATCTCCTCCGGCTCCGCCATCCGGCCGAGCGGGGTCTGCCGGATGATGTGCTGGTGGAACGCATCGTCCTCCTGCACGTCCCGCGTCATCCGGGTCTTCACGAAGCCGGGGCAGATGCTGTTCACCCGGACGTTGTGCTGCGCCAGGTCGTCGGCGACCGACCGGGTCAGGTTGACGACGCCGCCCTTCGCGGTGTTGTACGCCGTCGCACCCATGTCGCCGACGAGGCCGTAGATGGACGCGATGTTGATGATGCAGCCCTCCGTCTCCTTCAGGTGCGGCGTGGCGGCCTTGCAGCCGTACATCACGCCGTGCAGGTCGACGGCGATGATGTCGTGGTAGTCGTCGATGTCCATCTCCTCGATCGTGTCGATGGAGCCGATCCCGGCGTTGTTGACGATGCAGTCCAGTTTCCCGTGCTGGTCGACGGTGTACGAGACCAGGTCCGCGACATCGTCGTAGTCCGACACGTCGCAGTGCTGGTAGTCGGCACCGATGCTGTCCGCCACGTCCTCCCCGGTCTCGTCGTCCACGTCGCCGATGACGACGTTTGCACCCTCGTCCACGAACCGTTCCGCGATGGCCTTCCCGATCCCGGAGGATCCCCCGGTCACGATGACGGCCTGTCCCTCGACATCCATGGTATCACACCGGCAGATGCGGAGTGGCGGGTTAAAAACCTTTCAGCGGAAGAGGATGAGCGCCATCGCCGCGAGGAGTTCGAGGATGCCGACCAGCAGCATCCGGTCCGGCGGCACCGCCTCCAGCAGGAAGAAGGTGGAGGAGAGGATGAGCGCGGCCGCGACGACCGTCCCGGTGTCGATACCGGAGTCGACGTCGATCATGGTGTCGCCCTCGTCGCTCAACCCGTCGATGACCCGGGACAGCTGGCTGGGGCCGCGGACGAACAGGTCCCGGTTCTGGATCATGTCGATGAGGAACGTGTGCATCAGTTTCCGCGGACTGTTCATCTTCAGCAGGATGTGCTCGGTCGTCTTCTCGAACTCCTCGGTCATCTGGAACTCGGGGTAGATGGTGAGGCCGATACCCTCCATGGTCAGCATGCTCTTGGCCATGATGGTGAGCGAGGAGGGCATGTGGACGCCGCGGTCGTGGGCGCGCGCCGCGATCTCGAACAGGGCCATGGTGATGCTGTGCTCCGACAGGGTGGTGTTCCGGATGAGCAGCACGGATTCCTCCACGTCCTCCTTCAGCGCCTCGAGGTCGGCGTCGTCCTCCAGCGTCGCCATCTTCCGGATGACGTCCATCGCCGCGTCCACGTCCTCGTTCGCGGCGTGCAGCAACAGCAGCCCGAGGTTCCGCCGCGTGGTCATGGTCAGCTTCCCCATCATCCCGAAGTCGAGGTAGATGAGGTCGCCCTCCGGCGAGATGAGGAAGTTGGACGGGTGCGGGTCGGCGTGGAAGAAGCCGTCGCGCACGGTCTGCTTCAGTCCGGCGCGGACCGCGGTCTGCGCGATCTCGCCGGCGTCGATGTCCATCTCCTCCAGCGCCTCCCTGTCGTTCGACTTCACCCCGTCCACGTACTCCATGACGAGCACCTTCTCCGTGGTGTGCTCGGGGTAGACATCGGGCA
>CAZNTD010000067.1:0-3013 GCA_964575915.1 uncultured archaeon
GTCCCATTGAGCAACTATGGTTCGATGGGTCTTTGTTACGGGGGGTGTTCTTTCGGGGCTCGGGAAGGGGATGGTCTCCGCTTCCGTGTCCAAACTGTTGCAGAGCCGCGGGTACGACGTGGTGCCGGTCAAGTGTGACGGCTACCTGAACGTCGATCCGGGGACGATGAACCCGCACGAGCACGGCGAAGTCTTCGTGCTGGAGGACGGCGGCGAGGTCGACATGGACTTCGGCCACTACGAGCGGTTCCTGGACGTGGACGGGAAGTCGGACTGGAACCTCACCTCGGGCAAGGTGTTCCAGGCGGTCATCGACCGGGAACGGGAGGGGGACTATCTCGGGAAGACGGTGCAGATGGTGCCGCACGTCACCGACGAGATCATCGACCGGTTCCGCAGCGTCGCCGACGAAGAGGACGCGGACGTCATGGTGGTCGAGGTGGGCGGCACGGTCGGCGACATCGAGAACATGCTCTACCTCGAGGCCATCCGCCAGTTGCGGCAGGAGGAGGATTCGGTGCTGCTGCACACCACCCTGGTGCCCTACCTGGACACGGTGGGCGAGCAGAAGACGAAGCCGACGCAGCACTCCGTGAAGGAGCTCGAACGCGCGGGGTTGAAGCCGGACTTCATCATCGGCCGCAGCACCGATCCGCTGGAGGAGTCGGTCAAGGAGAAGATCGCGCTGTTCTGCGATGTCAAGAAGCACGAGGTCATCTCCAACCCGGACATCGCGAACATCTACCGGTTGCCGCTCATCCTGCAGGAGCAGGGGCTCGACACCAGGGTCGCGGAGAAGCTCGGGCTGAACGGCGCATCCGGGGACATGGCCCGGTGGCGGGACCTGGTGGATGCGATGGACGACCCGGACGAGACGGTGACGGTCGCGCTCGCCGGCAAGTACACGGATATGGATGACTCGTACGTCTCCATCGAGGAGGCGCTCAAGCATGCCGGGGCGCACCGTGCCGCCCGGGTGGACATCGACCTGGTGGAGACCACCCGCATCGAGGAGGAGGGGGCGGACGTCGCGGAGGTGCTGGGTGATGCGGACGGCGTCGTCATCTCCCCCGGGTTCGGGTCGCGGGGCACGGAGGGGAAGATCGCGGTCGCCGAGTACTGCCGGGAACAGGGCGTGCCGACGCTCGGCATCTGCTTCGGGCTGCAGATGATGACCATCGAGTACGCCCGGCACGTCGCCGGCCTGGCCGACGCCCATTCCACCGAGGTGGACGGGGACGCGCCCGAACCGGTCATCGATGTCATGCCGGAGCAGGTGGACATCGAGGAGCTCGGCGGGACCATGCGGCTCGGTGGCTACGACGCCCATCTCGCGCCTGGCACGACGGTGCACGACCTGTACGGTGCGGATACCGTGACGGAGCGGCACCGGCACCGGTACGAGGTCAACCCGGACTACCACGACGTCCTGGAGGATGCGGGACTGGTCATCTCCGGCACGTCCCAGGACGGGATGCTCGCGGAGTACATCGAGCTGCCGGACCACCCGTTCTACGTCGCGACGCAGGCCCATCCCGAGTTCACCTCCCGCCTGGAACGGCCCAACCCGCTCTACCAGGGGTTCATCGACGCGGTCCTCGCCCCATGACCCCTTAAAAATGTTCGGCAATATTACTCATCTATGAGTGACAACGGTTCCGGTGGACTGGTGGAGCGGTGGCTGCCGGGCAGGACGGAGCCGGACATCCTGAAGGATGACGGCTACGACCTGCTGCGGAACGACCGCCGCCGATACGCCATCGAGCACCTCGCCGATACGCGGCGGGAGTCGAAACGGGGCCTGGCCGAGGCGGTGGCCGCCCGCGAGCGGCGGACGACGGTCGACGACCTCGACCGGAGCACGTACAAGTCCGTCTACAACGCGTTCCACCAGGGCCACCTGGAACGGATGGACGGTGTCGCGGCCCGGTACGACGAGGACGATGCCGAGGTCGCGGCGACCCAGGGGACCGGCCTGCTGAACCGGTACATCACCGGGACCGCCGACATCCTCGGCGACCATCTCGACGCGGGGCTCGGCCCGGGCGACGTGTTCGGCGTCCTCGCATCCCCGCATCGCCGCGCAGTCATGCGGTACGTCCGTGACATCGACCGCGAACTCGACGTCCCGTCCATCGCCCAAAACTACGTCGCCGAGACAGAAGACATCCCGTTCGACGAGGTGGAGCGGGATGACTACAGCACCGTCCACCCGTTGTTCATCCAGACCCACCTTCCGAAACTGGACGAGGCCGATGCCGTCGACTACGACCGTGACCGGTCCGCGGTCACCGCCGGTCCCGCCCTGCCCATCTTCGAGCCGCACCTCGCCGACGGCCCGTCCGACCCGACGGCCGAGACGATGGATCCCGAGTTCGGGGTGACCACGTTCACCGACCGTCTCCGGTCGCTGTTCGCTTAAATCTCCGGGACGGATACGGTATCAATGGAGGACATCACGGTCCCGGATGGCGTGTACGAGCCGCGGGAGGACTCCGCGCTGCTCCGTGAGGTCGTCGCCGGGCTGGACATGGACGGGCGGACGGTGTGCGACATGGGCACCGGCTCCGGCATCCTCGCGCTCACCGCCGCCCGGCACGGCGCGGACGTCACCCTCGTCGACATCAACCCGGACGCGCTCCACGCGGCCCGGGACACGCTGCAGGAGTACGGCTACGACCCGGACACGGTCGAGTCCGACCTGTTCGACGCGGTCGCCGGTGAGTTCGACGTGGTCGTGTTCAACCCGCCGTACGTCCCCGGCGAGGAGGAGCTCGGGACGATGGAGGAGCAGGCATGGGCCGGCGGGGAGCGCGGCCGCGCGGTCATCGACCGGTTCATCGACCAGGTCCCCGGCCATCTCGCCCCGGCCGGCGAGGTGTTCCTGCTGCAGAGCAGCAAGAACGACGTGGACGAGACCCTCGACCGGTTCCAGGACGCCGGGTTCGACGCCGCGGTGGTGGCGGACCGGAAGATCCCGTGGGAACGGCTCGTGGTCGTCCGTGCCGTGCGG
>CAZNTD010000067.1:3113-4390 GCA_964575915.1 uncultured archaeon
GGGAACGGCTCGTGGTCGTCCGTGCCGTGCGGGAGTGACCTGCCGGCGCCACCGGCGGGCGGTTCATTTTTATATCGACGGCGTCCATGTACCCGTATGGCAGCCGATACGCTGCGTTCGGTCGCGCTTCTCGCACTGCTGCTGGCGGTGCTCGTGCCCGCGGCCGGCGCGGTGACGTGGACCATCGAGGAGGCCACGGTCTACCCGCAAAACACCACGAACGGCTCCGAGGCCGTCGTCGTGGCGAAGGTGGTGGACGACGACGGTGACCCGGTGGCGGACGACCACTGCGATATCATCGACGTCACTTACGACTACACGGACGAGCAGCTTGATGTCCGGATGGTCGAGGGGAAGACGCGGGGCTGGTTCTACAACGATACCATGACGGTGGACCCGGACAACGACACGGTGACCGTGGTGGCCAACGGGCAGTGCGACGGCCAGCAGACCACCGGGGCGGAGACGCAGGACACGACGTTCGGCCCGGTCGGCAACATCTCCGTCTCGGTCCTCACCGACTTCGACCCGGAGGGGTACATCGCCGGCAACAACCTTTCCGTGGCGTGGAACGCCACGAACCACACCGGTGACTTCGAACCCCACGCGGACCTGTCGTTCGCGCTCCACGACATCGAGGGGAACGTGGACGTGGAGGGCTCGGAGACCGGCGGGGAGATCACACAGGGCGATGCGAACTACACCACCGAGTTCACCCTGCCCCCGTCGAAGGGCCGGTACGTCCTCGTCGCGAACGCGTCCAACACGTCGCTCTCCTACGACCGGCCGTGGGGCGCGGCGGCCCGGACCATCAACGTCCTGCCGCGGCTCTCCGGGAACGCCCACCTGACCCCGGTCGCGGGATGCGAGGGGGCGGCGCCGCTCGAATGTGAGAAGAGCGGGAACATGACCATCGCGTTCGAGGCGGTGACCGGCAGCGCCACCGCGGTGAACGCGACGTTCTACGGGGAGAGCGGGAACATCACGACCGTGCCGCTGACGGAGGCGAACGACACGTGGTGGAACACGTCGTACGAACTGCCCATCGACTTCAACACGTCCGCGCACGGCTGGGACCTGAACGTGTCGCTGAACGCGACGGACGGCGAGGTGTACGCGTCGGACAACGAGACGTTGCAGGTGCAGAACTTCACCGTCATCGACAACACGCAGCCGTTCGTCGGCCGCGGCACCAGCATCGACATCCAGGTCGGCCCGGTCACCCCGTTCCGGGAGTTCCCGCTGCCCCGCGACAACGTGTCGGAGGTGGACCTGAC
>CAZNTD010000068.1:0-4354 GCA_964575915.1 uncultured archaeon
CGGGACGTGACGGTGGCGATGACGGTCTCCGGGTCGTGACCGTCCGCCAGTCCATGCATCGCCGTGTAGACCGCCTCTCCAAGGTCGCCGGGGATGTCCCGCCAGAGATGGTCGGTGCCGGGGACGACGGCGCGCGGGACCGTGATGCCGTCGGACGCGGGGATGTCCGCGTCGTAGAACCCGGCGATGTCGCCGTGCGGGTAGTCCGTGACCGTGACCCGCTGGTGGTCGGTCTCGATGCCGGACGGGGCGTCGAGCACCACGGCGGCCGCGAACCCGTCGCGGTCCGGGTCGTGGTGGGCCTGCCGCTGGTAGTCCGCGAGGACCGTCCCGCCGGTGCAGTAGCCGACGGCGACCGCATCGTCGCCGGCTACCCCGTCCAGCTCGTCGTGCACCGCGTCGAGGTCGGTGGCGCGGAACGCCGGTTCGGCGTCGCGGGGATCGAGGAGTCCCTTTTCGTCGTCGCGGTCATCCTCCTCGTCGTCATCGTCATCAAGGGTGAACCGGACCGCGTCCCGCACCTCCCCGGCATCCTGCAGCACCGTATCGATATCGTGCATAACGGCGTGTTGTCGGAAGTTGGACGGGAAGCCGCCGACCATGACGTACCGTCGTTCGCGTGGGATGTGGACCACCACGCCGGGGAGGCGGGTGGAGCTATTAAAGCCTGTCGTCCGCCGCAGGGAGGACCTGCGCAGCGACCTCGCGGACCGTCTCGTCACGGCCGGCGAACCGGTGTGCACGGTCCATCCGGCGGTACTGGTCGGTGGATGGGTCGTCGTGGTCGTACGGCACCGGGCGGTATGGGATGTCGACGGTGCGGCAGGGGCCGTCCAGCCGGTCCTGGTCGCGGCGGATGGACGGGTAGAGGATGGTCGTGTCCGGGGCGGCCGGGACGCGGTCGATGCGGAACGGGTGGTCGCCGGGAAGGGCCAGTACGGCGGGCGGGTCGCAGGCGACGACGCGGTCCACCGTGCCGGCCGGGACGTCCACGGCCAGGTCCTCCCGGCTCCAGGGCAGGAGCGCGAGGTGGCCGCCGACGGAGAACCCGACCACGACCGCGCGGTCGACCGAGGCCAGGGCGTCGTGGAACCGGTGCAGCGTGTCGGTGAGCGCGGCCGGGTCGAGCGGCGGCACGGTGATGTCGATGGTCGGCAGGTCGGTGGCGTCCCGGAACACGGGGAGCGGGCCCTGGTGACCGTCGGTGCCGGAGATGGTGATGAGCGTGGTCACGGTGCGTCACCCGCGGGCCGGAGGTCGTGGAAGTGGTAGCGGCCGTCGGCGACCGGCCGGGTCACCGTCTCGCCGTGCCGCACCGGGACCGGATGGGCGAAGACGGGGCCGTCCCGGACGAACGTGTGGAACTCGGCGTGCTCCCCGCACGGGTCGACATCCCCGGGCAGGTCCGCGAGGAACGTCCGGTCGAACGGCCGGCCGGCGAACGACGCATCCAGCACGGCGGCGTCCACCGCGACGGTGGTGGCGGTGAACGCGTCGCAGAAGGCATCGGCAAGGTCAGCGGTGTCCTCCTGCCAGAGCGGCCACCGGGGGGAGAGGCCGGTGCCGGCGACGAGCTCCTCGCGGCGCTCCCGGACCGCCTCGAGGAAGAGGTCGGCGTAGATGATGGTGTCGAACCCGTCACCGGCGAGGTCGTGGAGCGCCCGGCGGATACGGCCGTGGAACGTCGCGGGCTCGCCGGCAGGCACGACCACCGGGGTGAGCGGGTGGCCGAGCGCGGCGGCCTGCCGGTCCATGAGTTCACGGCGGACGCCGTGGATACTGGTGCGGTCGTACGGAAGGGTGAATGTCGTGAGAAGGTGGATGCGGTCCGCCTCCGGGCGGATGCGGTCGAGCGCCATCGCGCAGTCCTTGCCGCCGCTCCACGCCACGACCGCGTCCAGCAGGGGTCACCCCGCGTAGGCCGGGGCGGCATCGTAGCCGTCCGGCACGACGTCGTCGATGCGGACGTCGCTGCTGCATATCTCCGCGTCGGGATCTGCGAAGACGTCGGCGGTGACGAACGAGATGGTGTCGCCCGGCGCGACGTCGTACCGGTCGAGCGCGGTGTCGACGAGTTCGCCGTTGACGAAGAACTCGCCGGCGTCCATGTCGTAGCCGTCGATGTCGACCCAGGTGGCGGTCCGTTCCTCGCCGTGGTCGGTATCGGTGTACGTCATCCGCTCGACGGAGCCGGTGATACCGGTGTGCGTCCGGAACATGGTGGCGAGCGCGTCCGCCGCGGTGTCGGCGGTGCCGTCGGCCACGCGGTACGTCAGCCGCTCGGATGCGCCGTACCGGTTCGCCCCGTCCGCGGCATCGTACCGGTCCACGGAGAGCTGGACCGGGGTGACGGTCGCGGTGTCCACCGCCGGGGTGTCATCCGCGGACCGGACGCGGGGTTCGAGCGCACGGGTGGGTGCCGGGTCCGCCACGGGGTCATGGTCATGCATATCATCGTCGGTGTACGGGTCCGGGTCGTGGATGTCCGGGGTGAGCGCGATGCGCTCGGACCGGGGACGCGCGGGGATGGCCGGGGCGCGGTCCGGGGTGATGTCCGTATCAGGGATGGACGTGGCCGGGGCGGTGTCTACGGCCGGGACCGGGATGCCGGGTGTCGCGTCGTGCACCGCTCCCGGTGCCTCGACTGTGAGTGCTTCCGCGACAAGTTCGTGCGGTGTGGGGAGGACCGCGGCGTAGTGCTCCTCGACGAACGTGAGTGCGAACGTCTCCGACTCGGTCTCCTCCTGGATATCGATACGTTTCCGCTCCTCGCCGTCCTCGTGGACGAGTTCGGCGTCGGCGGTGAGCGTGGTCCGGGTGAGTTCGACCGCGATGCCCTCGTCGTCGATGGACGTGATGGCTGCGTCGAGATCGGTCTTCCGTTTCGTCTCGGAGCCGGTGCGTCGTGGTTGGTTGCGTCGCTGTAGCTGCTGGATGTGTCCCCACCCCCGTGGGAAAACCGGTGTACGGAGGTGGGGGAGATGGACTCAAAAAGGTTTCTCCCACCGCGCTGTCGTCCCTCTGGAGAGGTTACAGGCCGGTCGCGGGGGATGCCGTATGTATTTAAATCTTGTCGGCAAAGGGACGTACAGGTTCCCGGGACGGTTCCCGGGCGTAGACCGCTTCTGAGGTCATATACCGATGGCACGACAGATGGAAGACATGGACGTTGAACAGTTCGAGACAGGAACGACAACCCTGGGACTGACCGTCGGCTCGGGAGTCATCCTGGCCGCGGACAAGCGCGCGACGATGGGACGCCTGAAGGCGTCCAGCGAGGCGCAGAAGGTGTTCGGCCTTGACGATAGTATGGGGCTGACCATCGCCGGCTCGGTCGGCGACGCGCAGCGCATCGTCCGCATCATGCGTGCCGAACTGAAGAAGCGGAAGCTCGAGACGAAGGCGTTGACCGTGAAGGGTGCCGCCACGCTGCTGGGGAACATCCTCCAGGGGTCCAAGATGATGCCGTTCATGAACCAGTTCGTCATGGGTGGCGTGGACAAGGACGGCTCCGCCGTCTACGACCTTGACCCCATGGGCGGCGTGATGGAGCACACCGATTTCACCGCGACCGGGTCGGGCAGTCCGACCGCGTACGGTGTCCTCGAGGACCGGTACGAGTCCGGTCTGACGGTCGACGACGGTGTCGCGCTCGCGGTCCGTGCAGTGAGTGCGGCGATGGAGCGGGATACCGCATCCGGTGACGGCATCGACGTGGCGAAGATCACGGATGCCGGCTACCAGCGGCTGTCCGCCTCCGACGTGGATGCCCACCTGTAGCGACGGGCAACGTTCTTGGCACGGGACGCAGGACGGATTGATAGACTATGGCAGAGACGCTCGACGACATCGTTGATGAACTCCCGGACGACGCGATGATCAAGGACGCCCGGTACGAGGCGTCGGACATCGTGTTCTATACCGCGAGCCGGGATTTCTTCCTGAACAACGGCAACGTGGTCAAGAAACTGGTATCGAAATACAAGAAGCGGATGGATGTCCGGCCGGACCCGAGCATCACGACCGATACGGACGCGGCCGAGGGGGCTATCCGGGAGGTCGTCCCGGAGGATGCGGGTATCGAGCGTATCATCTTCGAGGAGCCGTTCGGCAAGGTCATCATCCGGGCGCGGAAGCCCGGGCTGGTCATCGGGAAGAGCGGGAGCACGCTCGACAAGATCAAGGAGGAGACGTACTGGATGCCCGAGGTCGAGCGCGTCCCGGCCATCGACTCGAAGATCGTGGACCGGGCGCGGGAGATCATGGTGGAGGGGCAGGACTTCCGGAAGGAGTTCCTCCACGATGTCGGGAAGAAGATCCAGCTGGAGAAGGACGTGGGCGACGAGTGGATCCG
>CAZNTD010000069.1:0-4194 GCA_964575915.1 uncultured archaeon
CGGCCCGCAGAAGGGCGCCGTCATCGGCGCGGCGATGTACGAGGGCTGGGCGGACTCGCCGGAGGAGGCGCGTGCCATGGCCGCGGACGAGATCACGTTCGAACCGTGCCACGACCACGACGCGGTCGGCCCGATGGCCGGCGTGATGGCGCCGTCGATGCCGGTGGCCGTCGTGGAGAACCAGGAGCACGGCAACCGGGCGTACTCCAACCTTAACGAGGGCCTCGGCAAGGTGCTGCGGTTCGGTGCCTACGACGAGGAGGTGCTCGACCGTCTGGAGTGGATGGAGGACGAGCTCGCCCCGGTCCTGCGGGAGGTGCTCGACCACCTCGGCGGCATCAACCTCAAGCAGATCACGGCCGAGGCGCTGCAGATGGGGGACGAGTGCCACAACCGCAACAACGCCGCCACGTCCCTCCTGGCGCGGAAGATCGGTGCGGCGCTCGTCCAGGGAGAGGTCCCGGTCGACCAGCGCGTCGCGGTCGCCGAGTTCCTGGAGGACAACGACCACTTCTACCTGAACCTGTCGATGGCTGCCTCCAAGTCCGCGACCGACGCTGCCTCCGGCATCCCCTGGAGCACCGTCGTCACGGCCATGACCCGGAACGGCACCGACTTCGCCATCCGCATCAGCGGGCTCGAGGACGAATGGTTCGTCACCGAATCCCCGCGTGTCGACGGCCTCTACTTCTCGGAGTACAGCACGGACGACGCCGCCCGGGACATGGGGGACAGCTCCATCTCCGAGACCGCCGGCATCGGCGGGTTCGCCATGGCCAGCTCCCCGGCAATCACCCAGTTCGTCGGCGGCAACGCCGCTGACGCCCTCCGCTACACCCGGACCATGTACGAGATCACCATCGGCAAGAACCCCAACTTCACAATCCCTGCCCTCGATTTCACGGGGACGCCGACGGCCATCGACCTGTTCCAGGTGCTGGACACCGGTATCGACCCGATCATCAACACCGGCATCGCCCACAAGGAGCCCGGCATCGGCCAGATCGGTGCCGGCGTCACCCACGCGCCCCGGCCCTGTTTCGACGACGCGGCGGCCGCGTTCTGCGATGCATACCTCGACGCCCCGGACACGGACGGGTAGGGCTCTTCCGGCGCAGCAACCATGCACACACCTGGATACACCCGGCTCGAGGCGACCGCCGTCGCTGCCGGTGCACGGGACGTCCTCACGGACGGAGCCGCCGACCCGGACAGCCTCCCGGTCCGTTCCGGCCGTGTCATCCAGGCCTTCGACCGCACCGCCTACCTCGCGTTCGACGGCGACCGGTCCACCCCGGACGTCCTGATGCTCGGGACCCCGACCATCCGGGACGGCCCCCTGCTGGTTCGCACGGACGCCGACCGCTCCTTCACGTTCTCCGGGACGGTCGGACGGGGCGACGGATGCCGGTTGCGTCCCGCAACAGATACCGGCTATATCCTCTCCATCGGCGACGTCCTTGAGGTCGCGCTCACGCCGGATCTCCTCGGCCCTCCCGCCGGCCCGGTCGACCGCACCGGTGATATCGGTACCATCCGGCGCGGCGGCCCGACCTGGCAGCGCGGCCGCACCGTCCTCCAGCACGTCACCGACGCGGGGCTGACCGACGGGATAGGCTGGACCGATGCGCTCCAGGACGCGGCGGACGGCAGGGATGCCGATGGACTGCTCGACGCCGTGACGGAGACCTGGACCGGTATCCTCGCCGGACGGCGGGACGAGGATGATATCGACGCGCTCCTCCCGATCGTCGGCCGTGGCCCCGGCGCCACCCCGTCCGGCGACGACATCCTCTCCGGCCTCCTCGTCACGCTGGTCCGGACCACCAGCGGCCCGGCCCGGCGGTCGGTCCGGACCGCCGCCCACCACCTCCTCCGCCGGGGAGCCGATACGACCACCACGATGAGCATCGCCCTGCTGGAGCAGGCGGCGATGGGCCGTTCCCCGGCCGCCGTGGACGACTGCCTCACCGCCCTCCTCGACGCGGCACCGCCGGAACGCTGTCGTGCAACCGCCACGGCCATGGCCGATATCGGCCACCACTCCGGCCCCGATGCGCTTGCGGGGATGCTCACGGCACTGCTGCTCATCGCCCCGCGCCTCTCCCCGTCACCGGGAGGTCCCGGGGAAGAACTGCGCGGCGTGGACCGTCCGGGACGGTGACCGCCTGTCTTCTCCGTGCCGGCCGCGTTCAGATCCCGGGGATGAGGAAGACGAAGAAGCCGACCACGAAGTCGATGAACGCCTGTGCAAAGCCGAGCGGATCCTCCTCGGGGAGAGGGGTGCCGTCACCGTCATCGTCCGGGTCCTGGTCCGGCGCGGGCAGGACCTCGAGCGGCACGGCCGTGCTGTTCGTCGCCCCGTCCAGGTCGGTCGCGGTCACCGTCACCGTGTGGTTGCCGGGTCGGATGGTCACCGGTTCGAACCGTATCTGGCCGTTCCGGCCCTCGACGGTCCGGTTGCCGAGCGTCGCCGTGACGTTCAGGCCGGGCGTCTCGTCGACCGCCGTGTAGTCGATGCGCGTCCCCGCCCCTCGCTGCACCGGGCTGGGCGTCTCCACGGACAGGGACGGCGGCACGTTCACCACCGGGACGGTGAGCGTCACGTTCTCCCGGCTGCCCCGGTCCGTGGTGAACCGGTACGTCACCGGCTGCTCCCCGGTCCCGATGTCGACCGGGACCGGCAGCCATCCCGAGAACCGGCCGTCCACCCGGACCTCCAGCGTCCGGTTGCCGACCCGCAGCCCGTCCGCGTTCTCCACCGTCCCGTTCACGAAGATGTCTCCGCCACGGACCGCCGCCGAGGCGTTGGTCGCGACCTCGTGGAAGGTGACCGGCGGGATGGTGATGTCGAGCGGCACCCAGCCGTCCACCGTCCGCTCCACCGTTCCACCCCTGGAAAGCGTCGCGGTGTGGTTGGCCGTGAACCCGAACCGGGTCAGCTCGGTCGCGGTCGCCGGGACGGTGAACCGGACGATGCCGTCCACCCCGGCAAGGTCCGTCACCTCGCCCGTCTCCAGCTCCGTCGTCGCGATGACCCCGCTCCCGTCACGCACGTACAGCTCGAACGCGTCCAGCGTCGTCGTGTTGTACGCATCGTTGATGAGCACGGTGTCGTACGTCACCGTGAACCGCGTCCCGTCCTCCACCGCGGTCCAGTAGTAGTCCCCGTCCACCCGGATGTCCGCGGTGCGCTCCGCGGTCGCGAGTTCGGCGAAGTAGTCCGCTCCCGCCACGGCCGGCGCCACCATCGCAAGGAGCACGAGGACGGTGAGGATGCGGCGCATACCCCGATGGTGGCACCGACAGCATTTAAGCGCTGCGCCTCGCCACCGATTTAAATCATTCCCGCCAATGCCGGTGCATGAGCTGCGCCGTGTTCTTCAACCTCGACGGGACGTTGACCCGGCACGACATCGACTACGCCGACATATACCGACAGGCGGTGGCGGCCGCCGACCTGTCCGCGCTGGACGACGAGTACGAGTCGTACACCGACCTGTTCTTCCGGTACTTCCAGAACGGCTGGACCTACCCGCGACGCCAGGCCATCCAGCGGGTCATGGACGACCACGACATGGTGGACCACGGGCGGTCCGACGCGTTCGCCACGGCGTGGGAGGACGCGGAGGCCGACGCCACCCGGTTCCGGGACGCCGCCGCGGAGGTGGTCGAGACGGTCGCAGACCGTTCCCCGGTCGGCATCGCCACCAACGGGACCGGCCGGCTGCAGCGGATGAAACTGGAGAAGGCCGGTCTCACCGGTCTGGTCGACGCGGCCGTCATATCCAGCGAGATCGGGATGACCAAGCCAAACTCCGCGTTCTTCGACGCGGCCCGGGACGCGCTCGCCGCCGACAGCCACGTCATGGTCAGCGACGACCTCCGCCGCGACATCCTCCCGGCGAAGCGTGCAGAGTTCCTGACCGTCTGGCTCTCCGACGAGCCGGGCAGCCCGCAGGTCGAGGAACTGGTCGACCGCCGTGTCACCGACCTGTCCGAGGTCCCGGACGCGGTCGACGCCCTGTGCGGCGACTGAACGCTGCCGCGCATCCGCCTCCCGGCGACCGACCCGTTTTTTAAACGTTCGAGCACGTTCGTGTGGTGAGGGCCCGTAGCTCAGTCGGGACAGAGCGCTCGGCTTCGGACCGAGCGGTCGCAGGTTCAAATCCTGCCGGGCTCGTTTCCTCGCCG
>CAZNTD010000070.1:0-4003 GCA_964575915.1 uncultured archaeon
CGTTCTGCCAGGACGAGCCCGGCTTCATCCCCGCCATCCTCGAGGACCTCGTCCGCGAACGGTACGAGCTCAAGGCCGAGATGGCCGACGCCGATGAACAGGAGCGGCGGGACATGGACACGCGGCAGAACGCGCTGAAGATCCTGTCGAACGCGTTCTACGGCTACATGGGATACAACGGCGCCCGGTGGTACAGCCGGGGCTGCGCCGAGGCCACCACCGCGCTCGGCCGGCAGTACATCCAGGACACCATCGCCATCGCCGAGGACATGGACCTCGAGGTGGTCTACGGCGACACCGACTCCGTCTTCCTCTCCGGCCCCGGCATCCGCGACACGGTGGACGCGTTCCAGGAGACGGTCAACGCGGAACTCCCCGAGTTCATGGAACTCGAGTACGAGGGCTACTACACCCGCGGCCTGTTCACCTCCACCGACTCCGGCGAGGGCGCCAAGAAGAAGTACGCCCTCCTCGCCCCGGACGGCTCGATCAAGATCGTCGGCTTCGAGCAGGTGCGGCGGGACTGGTCCGCGGTCGCCAAGGAGACCCAGGAGCGGGTCATCCGCCAGGTCCTCGAGGGCGACGTCGACGGGGCCGTCGAAACGGTCGCGGACACCATCGAACGCCTCAAGGAGGGCGAGGTCCCGGTCGCGGACCTCAAGATCCTGACCAAGATGAAGAAGCGGCCCGAGAACTACGAGTCCAAGACCCCGCACTCCGAGGCCGCGAAACGCGCCATCAAGCGCGGCCGCGACATCTCCGCCGGCGACACCGTCGAGTACGTCATCACCCGCGGCTCCGGCGCCATCTCAGACCGAGCCGAACTCGCCGACTACGCCGACGATTACGACGCCACCTACTACATCGAGAACCAGGTCGTCCCGGTCGCGCTCCGCGTCCTCAAGGTGTTCGGCTACACCGCCGACCAGCTGCTCGGCAAGGGGAAGCAGACCGGGCTGGAGCGGTTCTCCTAGAGCCAGCCCCGCTTCCGGAAGTAGACGAGCATCCCGGCCGCGATGACCGCCATGACCAGGAGCGTCGCCGGGTAGCCCAGCGGATGCGTCAGCTCCGGCATGTTGAGCGGATGCGCCGTGTCGAAGTTCATCCCGTAGACGCCCGCGATGAACGTCAGCGGGATGAAGATGGTGGCGACGATGGTCAGCACCTTCATCACCTCGTTCATCCGGTTGGAGATGCTGGACAGGTAGACGTCCAGCGTCCCGCTCACCATGTCCCGGAACGTCTCGATGATGTCGATGATCTGGATGGTGTGGTCGTACAGGTCCCGCAGGTACGGCCGCGTCTCCTCCGAGATGTGCCCGCTCTCGCTCCGCTCCAGCCCGGACACCACCTCGCGGAGCGGCCACACCCCTTTCCGGAGGTAGATGAGTTCCCGCTTGAGCCGGTGGATGTCCTGCAGCGTCGCAGGGTCGGGGTTCGACACGATCTCGGTCTCGATCTCCTCCACGTCGTCCCCGATCCGCTCCACGACCGCGAAGTAGTTGTCGACGATGGCGTCCATCAACGCGTACAGCAGGTAGTCGGCACCCATCTTCCGGATGCGGCCCTTCCCGCCGCGGATGCGCTCCCGCACCCGGTCGAACACGTCGCCCGGCGCCTCCTGGAACGAGATGACGGTCGAGTCGGTCAGCACGCAGCTCACCTGCTCGATGTTCACCTCGCCCGCGTCCTCGTCGTACCGCAGCATCTTCAGGACGACGAACAGGTAGTCCTCGTAGTCCTCCAGCTTCGGCCGCTGGTCCGTGTTCGCGATATCCTCCCGGGTCAGCGGGTGAAGACCGTACTCCTCCCCGGCCCGCTCGATGAGCTCCGTGTCGTGCAGCCCGTCGATGTTGAGCCACATCACCCCGTCACCGTGCTCCACGTCGTCCAGCCCGTCAACGGTCTCCTCGGCCACCACCCCGTCCTCGTCGTACCGGAACACCGTGATGCGGGGCTCGTCCATCCGCTTCTCCCCGACGTGCACCGGCGTCCCAGGCGGGTTCCCGGTCTTCCCGCTGCGGTCCGGCACCAGCTCGTCCATGTCCCTCCATTGGCGGTCGCGGGTTAAAAAGCGTGCCCGTCACCGACACCTATTTGTGCCGCCACCGCACATCCGTCCCCATGACGACCACCCGCGCCCTCGCCGACTTCGCCGCCAGCGTCTCCCGCGACGATCTTCCGGACGACGTGGTGGCGGCGCTCAAGAAACGCGTCCTCGACTCGCTCGGCATCGCCATCGGCGCGCTCGACGCCGACGCCACCGACGCGGTCCACGCCACCGTTTCGGAGTCAGGTGACGGCCCCGCCACGTGCTGGTTCCGCGGCACCGCCGCGCCGGCCCACCAGGCCGCGATGCACAACACCGCGCTCACCCGCTATCTCGACTTCATGGACTCGTTCCTCGCACCGGGCGAGACCCCGCATCCCAGCGACACCATCGCGTCGGTCGTCGCGGCCGCGGAGGAACGCGACGCGTCCGGCGCCGAACTGCTCGCGGCCATCGGGGTGGCGTACGAGGTGCAGGCCGCCCTCGCCTGGGACGTCCCGGTGCGGGACCGCGGCTTCGACCACGTCACCCACACCGTCATCGCAGCAGCCGCCGGCACCGGCGCGGTCATGGACATGGACCCGGACCGCCTCGCGCACGCCCTCGGCATCGCCGGCACCGCCCACAACGCCCTCCGCGTGACGCGCACGGCAGGCATCAACATGTGGAAGGGACTCGCCTCGGCCAACGCCGCCCGGAACGCCGTCTACTCCTGCATGCTCGCCCGGAACGGTGTCGACGGCCCGGTCGACCTGTTCGAGGGGCAGAAGGGCTGGAACCAGGTCATCGCCGGGACGGAGTTCGATCCCGACCTCGACCCGTCCTGCACCGCCGTCGAGACGACCATGACCAAGCGGTACGTCGCCGAGACCTACGCGCAGTCCGCGGTCGAGGGCATCATCGACCTGGCCGAACAGCACGACCTCGACCCCTCGCGCATCGAGTCCATCCACCTCGACACGTTCCACGGCGCCAAGCTCATCATCGGTGGCGGCGAGGGCGACCGGCATGCGGTTGAGACGCGCGAGCAGGCGGACCACTCCCTCCCCTACATGCTCGCGGCCGCCTGCATCGACCGCGAACTCACCGGCGCGCAGTACCACGAGGACCGCATCACCCGGGACGACGTGCAGCGCCTCCTGCGGACGGTGACGGTCGCGGAGGACGACGACCTCACCGCCCGGTTCGAGGACGGGGAGATGCCCGCGAACCTGACCGTGACGATGGAGGACGGGACCGAACACACGGTGGAGAAGGACGCGTTCCAGGGCCACCCCACGCAGCCCGCCTCGTGGGACATGATCGAGGCGAAGTTCCACCGCCTCGCATCCGACCACTACCCCGAGCAGCGGCGCGACGCCATCGTCTCCACGGTGCACGACCTCGACACCGTCCAGGTCCGCGACCTCACCGCGCTCCTCGACTGAACGGGTGAACCCTTAAGAACCGGCGGCGGCAAACCGTCCCCATGCGACAGAAAGCGTTCGACTTCCTCGAGCTGCCCGACATCCCGGACAAGCCGCGGGACTCCCACGTCGTGGAGATGCGCGGCCCGTACTACAACATGCTGACGCTCGACCGCGCCCGCGCCATCTTCGAGGACTGGGGCGACTACGTCGACGGCATCAAGTTCTCCGGCGGCGCGTTCCGGATGCTCGACCGCGACCGCCTCATCGACTGGATCGACATGTGCCACGACCACGACGTCTGGGTCGACACCGGTGGCGCCATCGAGCGGTACGTCGTCGAGGGGCCGGACGCCGTCGAGCAGTACATCCAGGAGTGCAAATCCGTCGGGTTCGATGTCGTCGAGGTGTCCGACAGCAACATCGCGGCCGGCTCGCCGCACCTCGAGCGCGGCCTCTCCCACGACGAACTCGTCTCCATCGTCGAGGACGTGCAGGACGCCGGGCTGAAGGCGAAGCCGGAGATATCCATCATCTACGGCGCCGG
>CAZNTD010000071.1:0-3972 GCA_964575915.1 uncultured archaeon
CAGGTCGTTGATGGCCGACCGCATGTCGCCGTCCGCCCGGTGGGCGATGGCCTTCATCGCCCCGTCCTCGTACTTGATGCCCTCCTCGTCGCAGATGTGCCGGAGATGGGCCGCGATGGAGTTGGTATGGACGCTGCCCAGTTCCACCACCTTCGACTTGTTCCGCACGCTCCGCATCCCGGACGCGTACGGGTCGTTCGCGGTCAGGATGAGCGGGAACCTGGTCTCGTCGATGAGCGACACCAGCAGCTTCCGGCCGCCCCGGTCCGCCCGGCCCATCCCGTCCACCTCGTCCACCAGGATGAGCTTCTGCTTCCCGGTGAACGACCGCTGCTTCGCCGCCTGCACCAGCTTGTCCTTCACCGCGCCCTTCGTCCGCGCCTCCGACGCGTTCGTCTCGAACAGCTCCCGGTCCAGGTCGTTCGCAAGCGCCTCGACCAGCGCGGTCTTGCCGCAGCCCGGCGGCCCGTGCAGCAGCAGCGCGCCGTCACCGGGCTCCCACTCCTCCACCCACTCCCGGATTTCCGCCACGGTCTTCGAACTGCCGCGGAACTCGTCCAGGGTGCGGGGCCGGTACGTGTCCGTCCACATACACCGTGACGGGAAGGAGAAACTTTAATGGGCTGTGATTGACCCGGTCAACCGCTCAAAGATATATAAGACCCGGTTTTCCATTATGTGATATGGATCCCGGGGTCGGCCACCTCCGCATGGCACTGGAGGACAACAAGGAGGCGATCGTGACGACCTCGGTCGTGCTCTACCTCGGGATGTATCTCCTGCTCGGGCTCACCGGGGTGACGTTCCCGGCGCAGCTCGCCGCGGCGTACGCACCTGACTCGTACACCAACCCAAGCCCGTCCGGGAACGAGTGGGTGAACACCCGCGACGTCACCCTGTCGGTCGACATCTCCGACCCGGAGGGCGACAACATCGACGCGACGTTCTACGGCGACGGCAGCCAGCAGGGGACCGACTCCATCGCCTCCGGCGGGACCGCGCAGACCACGTGGACAAGCGTCTCCGATGGCTCCCACTCGTGGTACGTGGAGGGCTGTGACACCAACACCAACGACCCTGGTGGCGACTGCTCCACATCAAGCACCTGGAACTTCCGGGTGGACGCGACCAACCCCTCGGTCTCCGCATCCCACTCCCCGAGCCAGCCCACCGACTCCGACACCGTCTCGTTCGAGGGGACCGCCAGCGACGGCGGCAGTGGTCTGTCCGAGATCCGTGTCTATGTCGATAGTACCCTCCAGAACACCTGCGCGTCCTCACCGTGCACGTACGAGGGCGGCCCGTACACCGCCGGCTCCTCCCACAGTTACCGGGTGGAAGCCGACGATGTCGCCGGGAACACGAACTCCGACACCGGCAGTTTCACGGTCAACAACCCGCCGAACGCGCCGAGCAACCCGTCCCCGAGCGATGGCGCTGTGGTCAGCAGCGGGTCCCAGTCGCTCTCCGCCGACTACAGCGATCCCGACGGTGACTCGGGGACGCTCATCTACCGGTACGCGTCCAACGACTCCAACATCGGCTCCTGTTCCGTCTCGGACGGCGGGTCGTGCAGCGTGACGTGGAGCGGCATGTCCGACGGCCAGCACTCGTGGTACGCGGTCGCCCAGGACACGCACGGCGACTCCACGACCGGGTCGACCTGGTCGTTCACGGTCGACACCTCCGGTCCGTCCGTGTCCGCCTCGACCACATCGCCGACGGACGACCGCCGGGAGGAGGTTGACTACACGGTCAGCGATCCGCGGTTCAACAGCTGCAGCGCATCCGGCGCCTCCGTCTCCTGGAGCTGCTCCGAGTCCTCCACCGGGGGCGACAGTTATGACGGGACCTGCACCCCGCAGAGCGACATGCAGGACGGGACGTACACCGTCACGGTGAGCTGTGACGACACGGGAGGGAACAGCGGAAGCGACCAGGTGCAGCTCGCGGTCGATACCACGCCGCCGTCCATCACCTGTAACGACTGCGACTCGCCCGACCCGGTCCGGAACGGCAACGAGATCACGTTCACTCCCAGCACCGGTGACGGCGTCTCCGGCGTGGACACCGTGACCATCTGCGAGGACTCCTCGTGCAGCGATGTCTACTGCTCCTACGATGCGGAGGTGTCGAGCTCCTGCTCCTACCAGACCCCGGACTTCTCCTACACCACCAACGACTACTGGGTCCGGGCGACCGACAACGTCGGGAACAGCCGGACGACCGGCTCGCCCGAGCAGTTCACCATCAAGAAGTGGGTCGGCCAGTCCTGCAGCGTCGACGACGAGTGCCTTATCGGCTCGTGCGTGGACGGCACCTGCCAGATCCAGCGCATCCCCGCACCGATCATCATCCTCCGCTGACGGTGACCGGTCGGATTTTTATGGGTCCTCCGCCAAGGCATACCCATGCATCGCCGCGGGGTGTCGCCGCTCATCGCCATCATCCTCCTCACTGGCATCGCCCTCTCGATGGCCCTCGCGACGTACACGTTCGTCACCAGCAACCAGGACCTCATCTTCGACCCGGCCCGGGAGGCCCGGCTCGAAACGGTCAACGTGACGTGCGGCGCGTCCCAGATCGACTGGTGGCTGAACAACACCGACCGGTACCCCGTGGAGGGGGAGGCGGACCTCTACATCTACGACGACAGCGGGCTGAACACCGCGCTCACCCGGTCCGGGCTCTCCCTCTCCGGCGGGTTCACCCGTGCGTTCGGCAGCGGGGTGCTGACGGTCAGCCCCGGCGCGTCGCTGCAGCGCGGCGGTCGGTACGACCTCGAACTGGCGTTCGGCAACGGCGATGTCGAGGCGTCCTGCGTCGTCGGCGGGGCGTGGTGGGACCGCGACTGGGACTACCGCCGTCCGGTCACGGTCACCAGCAGCCACGACCGGCGGCTCACCGAGTTCCCCGCGTCCGTCACGCTCGACACCGCCACCCCCATCAGCAACGGGAAGATGCAGGATGACTGCCGCGACATCCGGGTCGTGGACGACGGGGCGGTCGTCGAGCACTCGGTCGCCTCGTGCGACACCGCCTCGACCACCGTCCGGTTCGCGGCGGACGTGGCCGCCGGGGCGACCGAGGAGGATGCGTTCATCTACTACGGCAACCCTGCCGCCTCCGCCCGCAACGTGTCCACCGTCTCGACGCGCATCGTCAACGGCGACTTCGCGGCCGGGGACTGGCGCGGCTGGACCACCGCCCCGGCATCCGCCGGCGGCCAGACCGAGTTCTGGATCGACGACTTCCCGGACACCGGCTCCTGCACCGACCCCGCCGGGACCAGCGACGGGCCCTGCGGCTACCCCGCTGCGACGCGCAGCATCCTGTCCAGCGGGTCAGGCGATGCGGTGTGCTCCGCCGGGTCGGGCTGTCCCACCCCGGTCCTCGGTGACGGCACACTCACGCTGGATGGCAGCAGCAACGGCGGCGGGTACAACGGCAACATCCGGTCGGACACGGTCACCGTCCCCGGGGGCGTCCACGTCCACTGGTGGCACAACCTCCAGGGTCGCAGTTCCGACACCGGCCGGTACGACTCGGCCACCCGGTGGTACGGCATCGCGAACAACACGTCCGCCGCCACCGCCGGGGAGGGGCCGGCATGGGCGCTCGTCGTCGACCGCGGCGACCGCGGCCGCCTCGACGGCGACGACTGGCTGTACGACATGGCGGCGTACGGCAACGAGAACGGCGGCGCCACCACCGACATCACCGAGGAGCAGATCATCGACGTGACCGGGCTCGCCGGCCGCGACATCCGCGTCTACATCGAGAACAACCAGGGCGGCGGGGGCGATGACGGCCTCATCCAGGTCGACGACCTGTACTGGAGCGACGCCAGCGGGAACGAGATAACGCTGGCCACCAGCATCGGCTCCGAACTCGAACGCTGACGCCACGGCAGGCCCCGCTCGTCGAGGTCCGCGACCTGTGCCACGCATCAACTGCTGCGCAGTTGCTGCT
>CAZNTD010000072.1:0-3794 GCA_964575915.1 uncultured archaeon
CCGATGCCTCCTCCTGCGCACCCTGCGTGGTCATGGTGATGAACGTGTACGCCCCACCGGCCGCGACCACGGTCATCCCGAGGAGGATGGCGATGGCCACCACCGGCGTTATCCCCCGTCGCATGTCCGGTAGTTCTCCGCGCTGGTTAAAAAGCGTTCCACGTCACGGCCGGGTCTCGTTGTATACGATGCCGATCCGCTCCGCGGAGACGGCCTCGCCGTACAGCCGGAACTCGTCCATCGTCCCGTTGTACGCCTGGCCGGACTGGTAGCCGCCGTCGACGCTGTCCTGCTCCTGGCCCAGCACCAGTGCGCCGCCGGTCCCGATGGTGTGGCCCGGGTTGACGGTGCCGGTGTCCTGCAGCGTCCCGTTCACGTAGAACCGGGCGGTCCCGTCGCTGCTCGTCCAGGTGACGGCGACGTGCGTCCACGCCCCGTCGTTCGCGGCCACGCCCGAGTCGTAGTCGGGACCGCCGACGTAGAGGTCAAGACTGTTGCTCTTGAAGAACAGGAGTTCGTTGTCGCTGCTTCCTGTCGCGTAGGACAGCATCGCCCCGCCGCTCCCTGTCGTCCGCGCCCAGAACATGAGGGTGGCAGCGCTCCGCGGCACCTCCGCCGCGGGGTTGATGATGCCGTAGTCGTCGCTGCCGTCCAGCGCGAGCGCGGTCCCGTCAACCCCGTCCGTCCACGACGGGCACGTCCCGCCGCTGCAGATGTTTCCGCCGACCTCCTGCAGCCGCAGGTCGTTCGTCCCGGCGGTGTCGTTCACCCAGGTCCCGCTTCCCTCGTCGAACCGCCAGTAGCTGATGAGCTCGTTGCGCGCCGTGCACGTGGCGGTCGTGGAGAGGTCGTCGCCGGGGAAGGAGAGTTCGACGGTGTGCTGCTGCCGGTTCGTCATCGCGACGGGGAGCACCGCGTCCACCCGGTCGAGACCGCCGGGCTGGCGGAACGCCGCGTCCGAGATGTTCGCGGTGTGGGTGCCGATGAGCCGGTCCTCCGCGTGGAGGTAGAGGTCCATCTCCGTCGAGGCGAGATCGGTCGAGCCGTCGTTCCGCAGGTGGACGGTGACGATGGAGCCGTGGCACTGGACGTCGCGGACCCCGATGGCGGTGGTCAGGGAGTCGGTCGTCTCATCCTGGCCCTGCTGGATGGTGCCGGTAAGGTACGCGTACGTCCCGCCCGCCGCGGCCACCGTCATCATCAGCAGCAGGACGATGGCGACGACGGGGGTGATGCCGGCGCGCGACATGGCGTGATATGCGCGGCCGTGGTATAAGAATCCTCCTGCGGCTAGGCGGGGTCCTGCGCCGCGTCCCGCGCGACCTCGGATTCCAGCACCTGCCGGTACGCCACACCGTCCACGTACGCCTCGGCGGCGGTCCGGTCGCCCTCCGCGGTGGTGCGCAGGTAGTCGCCGGCGAAGTCGTCCAGGCCCGGAGCCATCGCCACGCCCTGTTCCGCGGCGCGGTCCAGCCGCTCGCCGATATCTTCCGCTCCGTTCAGGACGCGGAGCGCGTACTCCGGGTTGCGCTCGAGGTCGGGATCGTGGTTCTCCGCGCTCGCGGTCACCATGTAGATGTCCGCGGCGTCGTCCTCACCGATGTCGTCCACCACCCGCTGCTTCGGGGCGGGGTACGCTGTCACGTCGTCCGCGTCCACCTCGGCCAGGTCGTAGCTCCGCTCCCGGTGCCGGAACTTCAGCGCCTCGAACGGGTCGAGCCGGCGGAGCATCCCGTTGAACCAGTCGCCGGGATCGTCCGTCCGCTCCACGTTGAGCACCCCCTCCTTCCCGTTGACGGGCGGGGTGAAACTGGGGACGGTGGTGAACCGGCGGATCCAGCCCTCGTCGCTGTCCCGGTAGACGGCGACCGGGATGCCCGGGATGTCCCCGTCCTCGACCGTGTCGCGGCCGTCCCGCTCCCGCCGGAACTCTGTGTAGTCGTCCACGTTCAGCCCGGTCCCGTAGGTGATGGACCAGGTCTCGCTGTCGCTCCCGTAGACGTCCAGGATGGTCTCCCCGTCGACCTGCTCCGGCACGTCCAGCAGGCCGTCAAGGTCCATCTCGCCGATGTTGTCCGGGAACGCGAACATCCACGACACCCCATTAGTTACTTTGTGATAGCAACTAATAAGTGTTCGGATGTTCTTCCCGCGAAAAACGACCAAAGGAGCCCTGTAACCGGTATATGACGCGGTTGGAGCGGGCTGCTCGAACCGGTCATCCTCACCGTCGGAACCGCTGCGGCCGCACCGTCCGCATCGACCGCTTCACCAGCTTGAACGTGACGTAGAACAGGGCGAACACCATGACCCCGGCCGCGACCGTGTTCCGGCCGACCGGCAGCCCCTCGTACACCGCCGCGATGGTGATGTAGACCGTGGTGTACGCGGTGAACCCGGAGGAGACGTTGAACGCGATCTCCGCCGGCCAGACGTGGTAGAAGTTCAGCAAAAGGATGACCAGTCCCAGCGCGAGGACGCCGTACGCCACCACCGCCCGCGGCCCGGACGGCGGGATGGAGATGAGGTCGAGCTGGAGGATGAGCGAGAGCGCGGTGGTGATGAGCAGCACCGAGTTCGACACCGCGGAGTTCCAGCCGAGATCCTCGAACGCGTACCGGCCGAAGTAGAGTTCGATGACGACCAGCCCGAGGAAGATGGGGATGAGCGTCGGGATGAACTCCGGGTTCTCCACCGGGAACGCCAGGATGGCCGTGAACCGCTCCATCACCAGCCCGTAGTCCAGCGAGGCGAGCGGCACCGTGCTCACGTCCGTCCTTCCTTGATGGCGCTCGGCGTCCCGCCGGCGTGCCACGACAGCCGCGGCCGGATCTGCACCGAGTACACCCGCTCCGAGTTGTCGTCCAGGATGATTCCCGCACCCTTCTGCCGCGGCAGGTTGTCGATGTACTCCGTCATGTCGTACTGCATGTACGTCTGCATGATATCGGTCAGCGCCTCGATGTCCGCCTGCGCGGTGAGCCGGTGGGTCAGCAGCAGGTCCATCTGCGACAGCAGGTTCGGGTTCAGCCGGTTCGGCTGCTGCGTCGCCAGCACCATCGACACGCCCGGCTCACGGCCGATCTTCGCCCACTGCAGCAGCGGCCCCGACGCGGGTGTCTCGCCCTCGTCCGGCACGAACTCGTGCGCCTCGTCGATGAGCATCCAGACGATGGGCGACTCGGACAGCTCCATCCCCTCCATCTCCTCGATCTCCTCCAGCCGCTTCGACTCCATCCGCTGCCGCAGCACCTTCCGCGCCAGCAGCCCCACGATGAGGCCGCGGGCCGACCAGCCGCCACCGATGTCCTCGAACATCGACACGTCCAGGACGGACACGGTGCCGCGCTTCGTCAGTTCATCGACGGATGTCCCCTCGACGGAGAAGATACCCCAGTCGTCCGCCGCCTCGAACCGGTTGACCAGCGCCTTCCGCACGTTGTCCGGGAAGTCGTCGTGGTTCTCCGCGTAGTCGATGATATCCCTGATCCCGAACCCGGTCCCCTTGTCCTCCTGCAGGTCGGCGATGATCCGCTCCAGCAGGACGCCGGCCGGCTCGGTCAGGTCGATGTCGAACGCCAGCGCCCAGTCCCCCGCGTTCAGTTCCCCGGGCCGGATGGCGAACGTCCGGTCGAACGGGATGTCCCGGTCCCGGAACGCCGAGACGTGCCCCTCCGGGATGTACAGGTCGATGTCGATGGGCTGCGGCCCGAGATCCCAGCTGTCCAGGGCGATGGCATCCTCCTCGTTCGGGTTCTCCATCGACCAGAAGATGCCCATCGGGTCCACCATGA
>CAZNTD010000073.1:0-3333 GCA_964575915.1 uncultured archaeon
TCCTCGAACCGGACCGCCATGACGTCCTCCCCGTCGATCTCGTGGTCGAGCACGCGGTAGACGAAGTCCTGGTCGTCCACGATGTCGACCCAGTCCATCCCGATCTTGGCCGCGCCACAGTGCCGGCACCGCGTCACCTCGATCTCCTCCGGCACCTCCAGGAGGTCGTTCTCGGCCAGGTAACAGTCGCTGCACAGGCCGCGCGGCCCCACCCCCTCGGTCTCGTCACCACACTTCGGGCAGAACGTGTCCATACACCTCACCTTGACACCAGCCGTTTTAAACCCTGAACAGCTGGACGTGCCGGACGCCGTCCACCCGCTCGGGTTCTCCCTCCTGCACCACGCCCGCGTCCACGAGCCCGTCCACCAGTTCGTTCCCGACCAGGTTGGCGGTGTGGAAGTGGTCCAGCGCGTCCACCACCGCGTCCAGGTCGACCTCGTCCCCGCCGTAAAACGCCGCGTCCACGTGAAGCGTCACGTCGCCCTCGGTGAACGTCTCCCCGAGGATGTCCAGGTCGCAGGCCGCGACGACCCGCCCCTTCGCGGTCTCCTGCACGTGCAGCGAGAACATCACGCGTCGATGGGGGTGCGCGCCCCGCACGCCTCGCACTTCAGCAGCTCGATGCCCTTCTCCTTCACCATGTTGGTGTCGGGCCGGCCGCACTCGGGACATTCGACGTACGTCGCCACGTAGTCCTCCAGTTTCCCGTTGATGCTGCCGCGGCGGAACGACCCGTTCAGCACCAGGGTCTTCCCCTCGATGTGGCCGGCGGTCCCGAGCTCCCCGAGCAGGAACTTGGACAGGTGCTTCGGATCCCGGTTGACGCGGTCCGCGATGTCCTGGAAGTTGCGGATGACCGTCTTGTTCCCGTCCTTCTGCGTCTCCGCCTCCGGCATCTCGAACCGTTCCCCGCCACCGAGATCCTCCGGGATCTCGTCCTGCGCCTTCGACAGCATGTCCTCGTAGTCCATACCGCCCGGTCAGAAGCCGATATTTTTAAACGGTGGCGTCAGGCGGCAGGACCCCGGGAGAACCCGTCACAGCCGCTTGATACGTCCCGGCCGCGGCTCGTAGCACGTCCCGTCGCTCAGCAGGTCGTTGATGACGTCCTCCAGCGCGTCCTCGTCCACGTCGGCCTCGTCCTGGATGGCGCCGTACTCCACGCCGTCACCGTCGTCCAGCGACTCGATGGCGTTCAGCACGGAGGCACGGCCGTCCTGCGCATCGTCCTCCCCGCCGCTCTCCTCGGGCGCACCCGCTCCGCCCGCGGTCTCGAACGCCTCCGCCGCCATGTCGAGGTACTGCACCACGGCACGGGCGTCCTGCTCCGGCAGCCCCGCACCCTGCAGTTCCTGCACGACGTCCTCCTCGTCCGTCCCGTCGCCCTGCAGCTCCTGGGCCCGGTTCACGTGCTCCCGCCACCGGTCCCGGACCTCGGCCAGCTCCAGCGCCCGCACCAGCTCCATGGTCGGCTCCCGGTGCACCACCAGTTCCGGGGTGATGTACCGCTCGCCGTCGTACTCCTTCACCTTGCCGATGACCTCGACGATGTCGCCCTCGCCGACCCCGTCCATCATCTCCAGGTCCTGGAAGAACTTGGCGCGCAGGGTCGCGCTGCCGTCGTCGAGGGTCAGCGCGCCGTACGACTCGTCGTCGTTCACGTACCGGTCCACCACCGTGCCCAGCACCCGTGCGCGGGACACGCGGAGGCCGTACGTGGTCAGCAGGTAGTTCGGGTCGAACCCGTCCTGCTCGTAGTAGTTGCCCTCGATGATATCCTCCGCGGTGACCTTGCGGGCCGTCAACCGTTCGCGTGACTCTGGCATCTTAGATCTTCTGGATGTGGCCGTTCTTCGGCTCGAACACTTCTCCTTCCCGCTTCAATCTATTAATAACTTTGTTCGCCTCCTCCTCGGATATCCCCTGCTCCTCCGCCTCGGCCAGCACGTCCTCGATGGGAACCGCGTCGTCGTCACCGCTCTGCAGTTCGGTGATGATGTGCTGCACGGACTGCAGCCGGTTCCGGCTGCTGGACGACATCCCGGTCTCCACCCGGTCGATGTCGAACTCGCCGGTCTCCGGGTCGGTCCCGATCTGCTTCAGCGAGTAGGTCAGCAGGTCGATGGCCCGGTCCGCGTCCTCCTTCTCCACGGTATCGGACAGCCGCGCCCGCGCGCTCGCCTCGGACAGCCGGATGAGCGCCTCGAGCTGCCGCGCCGTGATGGGCACGGACCGCTGCCCGTCCTCGTTCGAGCCGCGGCCGCGCACCGACACGTAGAAGTCCTGCAGCCGGCCCTCCGCGTTCGGGTTGAACGTCGGATCCACGTTCTTCTTGGCGTACGCGATGTACTTCCTGAGGAGGTCGGTGTCGATCTCGCCCCGGTGCTCCTCCGGGTCGGTGTGCATGCTCATGATGTGCGACGCCAGTTTCTTGTCCTTCTCCTCGTCCGGGTCGTCCCGCACCGGGAAGATGACGTCGAACCGGGACAGCAGCGTGTCACCGATGTTGATCTGCTCCGGGATGGGCTCGAACGGGTCGAACCGGCCGAACTTCGGGTTGCCGGCGGCGAGGATGGCGGTGCGGCACTGCAGCGTCGCCTGGATGGTCGCCTTCGACACGGAGATGGTCTGCTGCTCCATCGCCTCGTGCAACGAGGAGCGGTCCTCGCTGCTCATCTTGTCGATCTCGTCCACCGTGGCGATGCCCTTGTTCGCCAGCACCAGTGCGCCGGCCTCCAGGCTCCACGCGTCCGTCATCTCGTCCCGCACCACGGTCGCGGTGATACCCGCCCCGGTCGCCGACTTGCCGACCACGTACTTGCCCTTCGGCGCCAGGTTCCCCACGTACTTCAGGATCTGCGACTTGCCCGTCCCCGGCTCACCGATGAGCAGCAGGTGCATGTCGCCACGGGTCGAGGTGCCGTCCGGCCGCTCCTTCCGCACCCCGGAGAACAGCTGCAGCGCGACCGCCTCCTTCACCCGTTCGTGGCCGTAGATGGACGGGGCGATGCTGCCGACGATGCGGTCGAATATGTCGTCCTGCTCCGCCAGCTCCCGGATCTCCTCCTCTTCCTCCTCGCTTATCTCGATATCCTGGAACTCGGTCTCCAGCGGGTTGAGGTGGTTGCCCTCCATGTACAGGTCGTACCGCTTCGAGTCGTTCTCCTGCGGCACCTCCTTCAGGATGCCGGTGACGATGACCTCGTTGCCCGGCGTCACGTTCTTCTGGAACTCCGGGTCCACCAGGTCCTGCCGGAGGTAGACACCGATGTCCCGCGGCTGCTCCGCGCCCTCGATGCGCCGCGGGTTCTCCTCGACCGTGATGACCTG
>CAZNTD010000074.1:0-3315 GCA_964575915.1 uncultured archaeon
AGAGCGTGACCTCCGCCTCCTCCGCCGGCTTCCGGTCCTCGCCGCCGTTGAAGATAAGCTGCTCCATCTTCTCCGCCCGGAGCTTGGACGACCGTTTTCCCATGACGAACTGGATGGCCTCCTGGATGTTCGACTTCCCGGAGCCGTTGGTCCCGACGATCGCGGTCAGCCCATCGTAGAACGGCACGGCCGTCTGCCGCTGGAAGCTCTTGAACCCCTGCATGGTCAGCTTGTTGATGCGCGTCTGCGCCGCAGAACCGTCATCGGGCATGCGTGGGATATGATGGCGGAGTAGGGCATAAAAAACTGCCTGTCCGCTACCGGACGTAGACGTACGGCTCTCTCAGCTCGAACGTCGATCCCAGCTGGTCCTCGCATCCGTTGAGGAACGTGGAATAAAGGTTGTCGTTGCTGTCGACCTTCGCTCCCATGAACCGCGGGACGCTCCCGTTGTGAACCACCGTCCAGTCAACACCGTACGCGATCTCCGTCCCGCTCCCGTAGTCCGACCCGAGCGCGTGCGTCGTCCCCGTGTCCATGTCGCTCGTGTTCGAGAACCAGAGGACGATCGGTCCGCCGCCCGATGGCGCGTAGGTCGCGCTGGTGTCGATCCCGATGTTGAACGAGTTCGTCCCGCCGTGACCGTCACCGCCGTCCGGGAACGGCCCGTCGATGTCTGAGACCCAGGCGGTCCCGTTGAAGTACGTTCCGTTGACCGTCTCACGGCCGAGCGCCGCGATTTGTCCCGGCCGCACCGCGTTCCCGTCGGCATCGTAGTAGTCCCACAGCGTCGTCGCCCCGTCGTAGGTCCGCCGCGTCGCGTTCCCGATCCCGAACACCTCACACTGGTGTGTCTCGCTCCCGTCCCAGTCCTGGAAGTACCCCGGACCCATCCCCCAGTTGGCCTCGCTGTCCGTCGACCAGTTGCATCCCCGGCCCCCGAAACAGACGCCCTCAGCCCCCGCCGGACCGTCGTCGCGAAGGTAGAGCCGGGTCCAGCCGCCGCCGTTCGCGTCCATCTCGCAGTACACAGGGAAGCCATCCGACCCGCCCCGGGTCCCGTCCGGATCGATGGTGTACCGTCCGTCTCCTGTCGCGTATCCCGCCTGCTGGATGGCGCGGCAGGTCGGTGGATGCGTCGCCGTGCAGCGGTCCGTGGCAGTGACACCTGAATCAGGTACCTCCACCTCGACCCGGTACTCCCGTCCCGCCGTGACGTTATCGGGCAGCCAGTCCGCGACCCTGCCGAACCCGCCTGGCTGTCGGAACCCTGCAGTCGATAGGTCGATCTCCGCCGCCCGGGCCAGTGTGCCGTCGTGGTAGAGGTACACGTCCGCAGTATCGCTGCCGAACTCGACGTCTCCGGTGTTGCTGGCGGCGATCTCGATCTCCTGGGTGGTGCACCGCACGTCCTTCACCGTGAAGCTGGAGGCCAGCGTCGTGTCCGCCTCTTCCTGCGCCTCGTCCTGGATCTGCGTGAACCACGCGTAGGCACCGCCTGCCGCCCCGATCGTCATCATCAACAGCAGGACGACCGCCACGACAGGTGTGATGCCGCGACGCATGTGCCTATCTCCGTGCCGCTCGTACAAAACGTTACCGCAGGATCATGCCCTCGCCGGCGGCGAGCCACGCCAGCCAGTTGTCGCTGTGGCCGTTGCAGACATCGTCGGAGTCGTGCTCGCAGAAGTGGATGTCGAGCGTCCCACCACCGACGTTCCGCATCTCCGTGGTCTTGGGGTCCTGCCCGCCCTCGTCCCCCTGTATCATCCCAAGCGCCACCGCCGGATCGGATGCCCCGTGCGACTCGGTCACCCAGGTGGTACCGCCCGGCTTCGCGCTGCTCCGGTTCGCGTCGACGTTGGACAGTCCGAACTGCTGGTCGTCGATCGCCAGCCACGCCACCCGCTCCTCCGGATGGCTCTCGCACGAGTCGACGGCGGACTCGTTGTGGTCGCAGTAGCCAACGTTGATGCTGTTCGTGCTCGCGCCCGTCACCCAGGTCACGTAGTCGGTGTTCTCGTTCACCCCGAGCGGTGTCACGAACCCGACCGGTGGCCGCGGGAAGCTGGTCCCGATGGAGATGCCCTGCCCGGCGCGATTCCCGCCGGACGTGGCGGACAGGGTCGCCGTCCCCGCCCGCATACCGGTCGTGTCGTTCGCTATGCCCGCATCGAGGACGACCACGCCGAGCGTCTCGGTGCCGAAGTCGGCGCAGCCGTCCGCGTTCTCGTGCTCGCACAGCCGGACCTCCGCCGAGTGAGGGGCCACGTTCCGCGCCTGCGGGTTGAGCGGATGGTCGCCGGTGTCGACCGTGTTCGCGGTCGCGAGGACCACCGGGTCGGAGTAGTTGCGGATGAACTCAACCGTGGTCCACGACGTGTTGGTGACGTCGACCCTGTGCGCCTCTCCGACCATCGTCCCCTGCGACTCGCAGCCGCGCTGCACCGTGAGGTCATCCATCGGGAACGTCACCTCGATCTGGTACGCCCGTCCCCGGTCGGTCGTCTCATCCAGAAGCACGTGCTCCCTGCCGAACCCGCCAGGCCGCCGGAACCCGGCGTCGGACACGGTCGTCGTGCTGCTTCCCACGAGGTCGCCGTCCGCCGACACGAGCACCCGGGCCTCGGTCGAGGCCAGCTGCCGGTCGCCGGTGTTCGTCATCCCGAACGACACGTTGATGCCGCGGCAGTCGATGTCCCGGAACGCGACCCCGGTCGCGAGCGATTCCGAGGCTCCGGTCTGCGCCTGCTGGGTCGTGGTGGTGATCCAGGCGTATGAGCCGCCCGCGGCGGTGACGCTCATCAGGAGCAGAAGGACGACGGCTACCACGGGGGCGATGCCGTGACGGGGACGCATGCCGGAGATTTCGGTCGCGTCGCTGAAAAAGGTACCGTCCCGGCGCGTCAACCTATTTAAGATTTCCACGGGCAGTCCCGGGCATGCGACGGACGCACCGCTGCGGCGCGCTGCGGGACGGAGACGTGGGTGACGACGTCGAGCTGGTCGGCTGGGTGCACCGCTCCCGCGACCACGGCGGCACCCGGTTCGTGGACCTGCGGGACCGCGCCGGCGTGGTGCAGGTCGTCTTCTCGCCGGAGTACACCGAGGAGTTCCACCGGACGGAAGAGCTCGGCCGCGAGTACCTGGTGCGGGTGACCGGCGAGGTGGCGGAGCGGCCGGAGGGGACGGAGAACGAGGACCTGCCGACCGGCGCGGTCGAGATCCACGCGGACACGTTCGAGGTCGTCTCCGAGAGCGAGGTCCCGCCGTTCTCGCTGGACGACGAGAAGGCGGCCGAGGCGCGGGAGGAGC
>CAZNTD010000075.1:0-3261 GCA_964575915.1 uncultured archaeon
TCGTACCGGACCGTCCCGTCCTTGTTCACGTACAGGTCGTGCTTCTGCCGGAGCAACCCCTTCTCGATGGGTTCGACGTGCTTGTGCCGCCCCGAGACGCCGCGCGGCGACTTGAGCAGTTCCGGGAGGTCCATGTCGAGGGTGTCGAGCGCGGAGTCGACGAGATCCGCCACGTCCACCTCGCGCCGCCACGACCGCGCGGTCTCCTCGCCGCAGTGCATCTCCTCCTGGGTCGTCCGGTCGCACTCCCGGCACTTCCGGAGTTCCTGCGCCTCCGCCCCGCAGTCGGGACAGTAGGAGAACGGCGTGGTCCTGCTGCACTCGGGGCAGTGGTTGGCGATGATGTCCGCGGTCAGCGTCCCGTGCTCGTACGTCTTCGCGAGGTTCCGCATCCGGCCGCCCTCCTTCCGGCCGCACGGGAACAGGAACTGCGGCTTGCCCCGCAGCGACCGGCGCTCCGCCTTCTCCGGCCGGCCCATCCGGTTCCCGAGGAAGATGGGGGCCTGGGCGCGGATCTCGATGCCGGACTCGGTCGTGATGCCGTCGACGACATCCGGAAGGAACGCCTCCGGCTCCGTCCCGTCCGGGTCCAGGAGCTCGGTGAACAGGACGTGAACGTCTTCACCGACCACCAGCGCGTCGCCGTCGACCTCGTGCGGCACCATGAGCTGCTCCAGCGCCTCCTTCACGACCGGCTCGTTCGGCAGCTTCCCGGCGCCATCATCCACGTCCTGGAGGGCGTGGTGCAGCGCCGTGAACGCATCGCTCTTCACGCGGTCCCAGGCGAACGTGTGGGCCGGGTGGAGTGGCACGTCCAGTTTCTGCGCCACGACAAGCGAGGTCCGAACGTTCGGAGGGCTGTACGGGGGGTCCAGGTACGACGCGAGGTCCATGTCGACATCGGTGTCCGCCAGTGCGGCCTCGACGTCCTGCGCCCACCACTCCGCCACGTAGGGTGACGGGAGCAGGTCCTTCCCGTTCTCCACGAACTCGCCGTACGGCACGAGGACGTCGCCCATGAACAGGACCTCGTCGATGGAGCCCGCGAGGTCCGCCGCAAGTTCCCGGGAGTCGACCTCGACGACGTCCCCGGAGTCCAGCCGGACGATGGGCGGTGCGATGCTGTCGCACGGCGTGGCGACCGTCCCCTTCAGCGGGTACTCCGTCTTGAGCTGGGTGCCGATGGCGATGAAGTCGTCGGTGATGGCCATCGTCGCGGGATGGAACGCGAGGGCCGCAAGCCCTGCCGTCCGCGCACGGCCGTACCGCAGCCGGAACCCGCCCTCCCGGCCCGGGTGCGAGAAGATGGGACGGCCCGCCGTGAGGCTGCCGAGGTACTTGTCCGATGGTTCGTACGCCGCCTGCTCCTCCTCGTCCTCGTCGCCCCCGGAGGCGTGGATCTCGTGCTGGAGATCGAGGTAGTCCGCCAGCCAGTTCCAGTGCTCCAGACCGAACGCCTCCCCGAAGCTGTCGATGCGCCGCTTCAGCTTGGACGCCTTGAGCGGGAGGCCGTCGAGATAGATGAGGCACATGCCGCCCCGGATACGGTTCGTATGGATACGTGGCAGGTCCTTGTGGTTGGAGACCTCGATGTCCTCGGTCGGCGTCCCCGTGATCTCCACCGGGACGTTGTCGGCGATCATCCGGGTCTCCTCCCGCTCCGGCGTGTACTGCTTCTTGGTCACGCGGGTGTAGTAGTCCTCGACCTCGGTCGCGTACCGGTCCAGCTCGACGTCCCGCGGCTGGTACGCGTCGAGCCCGACCTCCTTCCGGATGTAGTCCGCCAGCAGGACCGACATGGCCGATGCGGTCCCGCCAGCGCTCCGGATGGGGCCGGAGTACGACACGGCGAGGTACTCGGTGCCGTCGTCGTTCTCCCGGATGGAGACGTCCGCCACCCCCTCCAGCGGGGCGGTGACGATGCCGCCGGTCATGTACGCGAGGCCGATGCGCAGCCCGGCGTCGATGGCCCGGGTCAGGGTGTCGAAGTCGTGGAACTCCTGCTGCGCGATCTCCTTCCCGATGACCAGGGCGACACGCTCGTCGTTCTTCCCGTACTCGTCCTCCAGTTCGCGGATGCGCTCGGCGATGCCGACATCGGAGAGTTCCGGGAACTGGTCGGCGGTCACCAGGCCGACGGACTTGGCCGCGAGGTCCTCCGCGACCGGGACGTCGACGTGCGGCTCCGGGTCCCGCGACTGCGACCGCGCCGCCTCCGCCACGTCGTACGCCGCGTCGGTGAGCGCCTCGATGCGGTCGGTGTAGTCACTCATCGGCATCCCCGTCCTCGACGAACTGCTTGATGGTGGCCTCCCGGGTGTGGAGGTCGATGACCGCGACCTTGCCCGGCTCCGGGACGTGGCCGACCCGCTTCTGGAAGTCGGTCTGGCCCTGGAACGTCCCGGCGCAGACCAGGTTGACGCCCTTGTACGTGGTGCAGGCGAACGAGTGGGTGTGGCCGGTCGCGAAGATGTCCGGGACGGAGTCGATGATAAGCGGATCCTCCTCGCCCGGCACGACCAGGTTGGAGCCGTAGATCGGTGCGAGGTGGCGGCGCTTCAGCCAGTCGATCATCGCGTGCTCCGGCTCCTCGTACGCCCGGTTCCGCAGGTGCTGCAGTTCGCTGACGTGGCCGTCGAACGAGTAGCCGTGGTAGAGGAGGACGTCGATGCCGCCGCCGTCGTGGCCGTGGATGGTGACCTCGCACGGGTTCGGGACGAGGTGGACGTTGTCCGCCTCGTGGAGCCGGGGGACGGCCTCCTCGGGCAGCGGGGGTTGCGGCTCCGCCAGGCGGACCATGTCGTGGTTCCCGGGGATGACGATGACCTCGAGGTCGTCCGGCAGCGCGAGGACGAACTCCTCGAACTCCTCGTACTGGTCGTAGATGTTGGTCACCCTGAGTTCGGCCTCCTGGCCGGGGTAGGTGCCGACGCCCTCGACCGGGTCGCCGACCACGAACAGGTACTTCAGGGTGGCGGCCTCGTCCTCGCCCGCGTTCACCCAGTCGACGAACGCGTCGGCGACGTGGTCCAGGAGGTCGATGGAGCCGAAGTGCATGTCCGAGATGAACGCGGCGTGCACCTCCTCGTCCGTCGTGGCCACGTCGGACGGCAGCGGGATGTCCGGCCATATGACGTCGTCGGCGAAGATGATGTCGTCGCCAAGCGATCCGTTGACGCCTATGACCTCGTCCGTGATGATATGTTCCCCGTCGTCCTCGTCGACCAGTATCTTCGTCTGCCCGGTAGGGTCTTCGATGTA
>CAZNTD010000076.1:0-3222 GCA_964575915.1 uncultured archaeon
GAACTCGTGCTCCTACGAGACGCCCGACTTCTCGTACAGCATCAACGACTTCTGGGTGCGGTCGATCGACGAGGCCGGCAACGTGGAGAGCCCCGGCTCGCAGGACGGAACGTTCACGATCAAGAAATGGATCGGCCAGTCCTGCACCGTGGACGAGGAATGCCTCCTTGGATCGTGCGTCGACGGGAGCTGCGAGGTGGAGCGGATCCCCTCGCCGATCATCATCCTCCGCTGACCGGTCGATTTTTATGCGCTCCGCCGCATGGAGTCGTATGGTCATCGAACGGGTCCGGAGAGGAATCTCCCCGGTTCTCGCCGTCGTCCTGCTGACAGGGATCGTGCTCGTCATGAGCATCGGGACCTACACCTTCCTCAACGCGAGCCAGGGAACCATCTTCGACCCGGCGCGACAGGTCGATCTGCGCACGGTCAACGTGACCTGCGAGTCCGATCAGGTCGTCTGGTGGCTCGAGAACACGGACGATCGGGCCGTCGAGGGCACAGCCGACCTCTACATCCAGGAGGCGTCCGGTCTCAACACGACGCTGACCGAGACCGGGATATCGACCGATGCCGATTTCGTCCGTCCCGGCGGGTCCGGCCGGCTCACCGTCCCCCTTTCCGGCTCGCTGGCGCCCGGTCGAACCTACGATCTCGAGCTCGCGTTCGACAACGCGGCGGAGGAGAACCGGTGCCAGGCCGGGGGGACGTGGTGGGACCTGTCCTGGGACTACCGGCGGCAGGTGGCCGTGACGAACAGCCATTCAACCGCGGTCACCGACTTCCCGGCCGGCATCACCCTCGATACCGCGACCCTGATCGCCAGCGACAAGATGGCGGACGATTGCCGCGACATCCGTGTCGTGGAGGGCGGTGACCGGGTGCCGCACTCCGTCGCGGCGTGCGACACCGCCTCGACACGGATCAACTTCACGACCGACATCGCCCCGGGCGCGACCGAGGATGATGTCAACGTCTACTACGGCAACCCGGCCGCCTCGCAGGTGAACGTCTCCACCGTCCCGACCCGGATCGTCAACGGCGACTTCGACCAGGGCTGGACGGGCTGGACCACCGCGCCGGCGTCCGCGGGCGGTCAGACGGAGTTCTGGATCGACGACTGGCCGGATTCCGGCTCCTGCACCGACCCCGGGGGGACCAGCGACGGCCCCTGCAGCTACCCGGCCGCGACGCACACGATCCTGTCGAGCGGATCCGGGAACGCGTCCTGTTCGCCGGACTCGGGCTGTCCGACGCCGGTGCTCGGCGACGGGAACCTGAACCTGGACGGCAGCTCGGACGGTGGCGGGTACAACGGGAACATCAGATCGGACCCGGTCGAGGTTCCTGGCGGCGTCCATGTCCACTGGTGGCATAACCTGCAGGGCCGCAGTTCCGACACCGGCCGATACGACTCCGCCACCCGGTGGTACGGTACCGGGAACAGCACATCCGCGGGCGGCGCCGGGGAGGGCCCGGCGTGGGCGGTCGTCGTTGATCGTGGCGTGGCCGGCGAGTTCGACAGCGTCGACTGGCTGTACGACATGGCTGCGTTCGGCAACGGGAACGGTGGCGCAACAACGGACCTTGTGGAGGAGAAGACCGTCGATGTGTCCGGCCTCGCCGGTAACACCCTCCGGATCTACATCGAGCAGAACCAGGGCGGTGGCGGGGACGACGGCCTCATCCAGATCGACGACCTGTACTGGAGCGACGCCGCCGGGAACAAGATCACGCTCTCGACGTCCGTCGGTGCCGAGCAGGAGGAATGATACGGCTATCCGGATGTATCCAGGTTCGCGACCTGCGCCAGGAACGACTCAATCTGGACGTCGGGGCTGCCGCCCTCGATGATCCGGAACTCGTACTCGCCCATCTTCTCGATGAGTTCGAGCTTGGCCTGCTCGGGGATGTCGAGGTCGAAGATCTCGCGGTGGATGGACTTCAGCACGTCCTGTCCGTCAAGGCCGCGGTCGATCATCAGGTCGGCGAGCTCGTCCCGCGCCGTGCGGAACTCCCCGGCCAGCGCGTCCTCAAGGATGCCGGTGACCTCTTCAGGGCGAAGCGAGGCCGCGATGTCGAACACGGTCTCCTCCGTCACGTCCTGGTCCTCGATGGATGCCGCCTGCATCACGTTGGTCACCTTCCGCAGGTCGCCGCCGGACACCCGGAGGAGGGCGTCGACGCCGTCCTCCTCGACGTGTAAGCCTTCGCCCTCGGCCACGCGCCCGATGTATTCCCGCACGTCCTCGTCGTCCAGCCGCTTGAACCTGAAGACCGCCGTGCGCGACTGTATGGGCTCTATAATCTTCGACGAGTAGTTGCAGGAGAGGATGAAGCGCGTGGAGTCGGCATATTTCTCCATCGTGCGCCGGAGGGCCTGCTGGGCGTCGGAGGTAAGGTTGTCCGCCTCGTCGAGGAAGATGATCTTGAAATCGGCGTTGACCGAGCGGGTGCGTGCGAAATCCTTGATCTGGTTCCGGATGACGTCGATCCCGCGCTCGTCGCTCGCGTTCGTCTCCATGAAGTTCTGCTTCCAGGAATCACCGTACAGGTCCTTCGCCAGCGCGATCGCGGACGTCGTCTTTCCCGTCCCGGCGGGCCCCGCGAACAGCATGTGCGGCACCGACTCCTTCGCCACGAACGCCTGCAGCCGGTCCACGATGTTCTCGTGCCCGATGACCTCCTCCAGCGTGTCGGGCCGGTACTGCTCCGTCCAGACTTCGATCATATCTTGTTGCCTCCGTATTGCCGAAGTCTGTCCGAACGGACACGCTGCGCGAGTCCGTGAGTCCAGGCTTCGATCATATCCCGAACTGCCGTTGCCACTCTTAAATGTATTAGCGCGGTGCCGGCCAACGACCATTTATCAATCTCCCCGGTCCATGGAGGACCATGATCGTCGCCGTCACCGGAACGCCCGGCACAGGCAAGACCAGCGTCGCGGAGGCACTCGCGCGCCGCCTCGACCACACGCTCGTGGACATCAACGAGTTCGTGGACCGGCCGGAGGTGGAGACCGCGCCCGACCCGGACCGCGACGCCACCGCCGTCGACGTCGACACGCTCGTCGGTGTACTCCAGCAGGAGGTTCCGCAGGACGCCATCATCGACGGCCATCTGTCCCACCGCTTCCCCGCCGACCTGACGGTCGTGCTCCGCTGCGACCCCGCCGAGCTCCGGGAGCGGCTCGCCGCGAAGGGCTGGGACGAGGACAAGATC
>CAZNTD010000077.1:0-3133 GCA_964575915.1 uncultured archaeon
CGCACGAGGAGATCCAGAAGATCAACGGGGTCGGGGACAAGGTCGCGGACTGCGTCCTGCTGTTCTCCCTCGGCTACCTCGAGGCGTTCCCGCTGGACACGTGGTCGTGGCGGGCCATCGAGGAGCACTACCCGGACCACCACCACGACGACTACCACACCGCGGCGGACAACCTCCGGTCGTACTTCGGGGAGGACCACGCCGGGTACGCGCAGCAGTACCTGTTCCACCACATCCGGCAGCAGGACGGCGCATGACCATCTTTCCTTCTACATACGGCCCTGCTCGAGCAGCAGGATCTGCTCCAGTTCCGCCAGCGAGTCGACGATGTAGTTCGGGCCGACACCGCCCAGTGCCTCCGCGTCCGCATCGCGGGCCATCCCGACCGTGAACGCCCCGGCGTTGTTCGCGTTGACGAGTTCGGCGCGGATGTCGGACACGAAGAACACGGCGTCGTACTTCGCGACGAGGGACTCGATGACCGCGACGAGGTTGTCGACGTGGCCGAGGACGAAGTCGATGCCGGCCGGCAGCTCCTGCTCGAGAGCGTCGTGGTCCTCCGACGCCACCACCCCGACCTCGCGGCCCCGGGCATGCATCGCGTCGATGAACTCCACGATTTCGTCCTCCCGGGACGGGAAGTCGTCGCGGAAGCTGCCGCTCCACGAGAACAGCACGGCGTCGTGTCCGGCCATGGGGTGCATGTCGGCGGGAAGATACTTAATCCTTGACCGGGCCGGGAGGGACATGGAACTCGTGCTGACCATCGAGGAGGAAGGGAGCGGCCGGACCACCGAGGAAACGGTCGACGTGGAGCCGGGCTGCACCGTCGGCGACGTGCTGGACGCGGCGGACATCGCGCCGGAGACCGTGCTGGTGGAGCGGAACGGACAGATCATCACGCTGCAGGACGAGGTGGACGGGGACGTGGACGGGCTGCGGGTGCTGTCCGTCGTGTCCGGCGGCTAGTGCGTGGCGATGCGTTCCCGCGTTCCCGGGGAGACATCGGCAATCGGCAGTTTCGACAGGCGGTAGTTGTCCTGGAATATCTCGTCGTCGATGCGGTGGTTGCCGAACCGGGAGCCGTCTGTGGCCTGGCTGTAGCAGTCGTTCATCCCGCCGCTCCAGTTGAACGCGAGGGTGCCGGTTGTGTCCGTCACCGTCACGTTGAACGTGCAGTTGGGGAAGTCGAACCGGACATCCCACCGGTACCACGTGTCGAGGCTGTACGCGGTCCCGCGGGCGGTGTGGTGCGTGCCGAACTCGCCGTTTGCCTCGTAGGTGAACGAGTTGAAGTCGTTGGTCGCGAACCCGTCGACGTTGATCTCCTGCCGCATCGTGTCCGTGGACGTGACACGGGACCAGACCGTGAGCCGTCCCTCCTCGAGGTAGAACGTCTCGTCGAGCTGGGCGTCCTCGCCGCCGCTGCCCCCGTATGTGCGGCCGGCACGGGAGCCGGAGCGGACGGGGGAGGTGACCGTCTCGACCGATGCGCCCTGCGTCGCCCAGTCGTCCATGCTGCCGTCCTCGAAGTCGTCGAACTGGACGAACACCGCGTCGCCGTCGGACGTGTCCGGCGCGTCGACGTTCCCGGTGTAGAGGTAGATGGTGCGGGACGTGCCGGCGGGGATGGTGGGGACGTTCGTCCAGACCTCGGTCGCGGTATCGCCGCATCCCTCGTGCCAGTAGGGAATGGTGCCGTGCACCGGGTCCCACACCCGGAGGTCGCTGCAGGACGCGTTCATCTCGCCGTTCGCGATGGGCGTGGCGGTGTCGACGGTCCAGTTCACCTGGTGGTCGGACAGGTCCTCGCCGGCCGGCGCGGTGACGGTGACCGGCTGCCGGTACCGCCAGGCACCGGTGATGGTGGACGGCGCACTGGTGCAGGACGCGGAGGTGGAGATGTCGTCGGCCGGCACGGCAAGTTCGACGCGGGTCGCGGTCCGCGGGTCGAGCGACGCGTTGAGGAGGGAGGTGACCGTACCGAGCGCGCCCGGCCCGGTGATACCGGCGTCAGCGAGGGAGACGGTCGTCGCGTCAACGAGCCGATCCTCCTGGTAGGCGTAGAGGTCGGCGGTGTCCCCGGTGAGGGCGGTGTCACCGCTGTTCCGCAGGGTCACGGTGATGTTCGACACGTCGCAGCGGACATCCCGGACCGCGAGGGATGCGGCGAGGGACGCGGTGGTGTCCTCCTGCGCGTCCGACTGCACGGACTGGATCCATGCGTAGGCGCCGCCCGCGGCCGCGACCGTCATCATCAGCAACAGGACGATGGCGACGACCGGGGTGATGCCACGGCGGGACCGCATGGGAGAGGAATCGGGAGCGCACTACATAAATCCCGCGCACGGGGTTACCTTTAAATCCCGTTCATGCCCGATGAACATCATGGCGTCGTTCATCGAGATCGAGTCCGTGGACGAACTCATCGCGCAGGCACTGCAGATGTCGGAGCTGGAGCGGGACTGCTTCTTCGCGATGCGGGACCGGGAGTGGACGGTGCAGGACCTTGTGCAGGAGACGGGGCGGAGCCGGAGCATGGTGCAGCGGGCGGTGAAGGATCTGCACGACAAGGGGGTCGTGGTGCGGGAGGGGAAGACCGACCGGACCGTCTACTACGTCTACCGGCGGGTGCCGCTGTCGGAGGTCACGGACCTGGTGGAGGACGCGCTGGACGACTGGTACGCGCGGATGAAGACGCTGCTCAAGACGTGACCACCGCGAGGCCGTGACGGCGCGGAAAACGGCAGTTTTATAAAGGAGGTCGGGAGTGAGGGGCGCGGGAGCGCGTTCTGCCGGCCCACAGACCCTATGGTTATAAAAAGGGGCGTACACAATGGTGTAACCGGTGATTACCAGATGGCAGACGTCATCAAGAAGTCTGGCGTTCGTGAAGCTGCGCAGGGCGTCAACGTCGGCTCCGATTTCTATGAGGAGCTGGACGCCCGTGCACAGGACATGGTCAAGCGCGCTGTCAAGCGTGCCAAGGCGAACGGACGCAAGACTGTCAAGGCCAGGGACGTGTAGATCGGGCTTCCGCCCGTGACGCACATCCACCTTCCCCCACTTCTCCTTCTTTTTCTTTTTCTCTCCGCCCGGCCCCTGCGCACCGACCCTGTCTCTCCCACCGATA
>CAZNTD010000078.1:0-3075 GCA_964575915.1 uncultured archaeon
CCTCCTCCTGGATGAACACGGTCGGGTAGCCGAACCGGGGGGTGAACTCGAGCGGGTGGATGCCGTCCTCGTTGACGATGACGTTGAGGTCGAAGCTGCCGCGGTAGTCCTCCGCGCGCAGCACGTCGGTGAGCCGGCCCAGCGTCTTGTCGAACAGGCCGTTCTTCTCCTGCCAGAACATGTGCGTCCCCATCTCGGGGGTCATCGGGCCGAGGTCGCCGGTGCAGAACCGCTTGTGTTCGAAGTTGAAGTTCACCGGTTCCACGAACTCTTCGCCGTTGATGAACCCGCAGATGGCGACCTCGATACCGTCGACACGGTGCTGGAGCTGGAACGACTCCATCTCGTCGCCGCGCCTGTCCTGGTACCGTTCGAGCCGGTGGACGACATCCGACCCGTCCGGCTCCTCGCCGAGGTAGAGCAGCTGCTTGAAGTTCTGCACCTCGCCGTTGGGCTTGATGACGTACCGGTCGGGATTGGCCTCGACGTACGCGATGGCTTCCGCGAAGTCGGTGAACGTCCGGGACGGGATGGTGTCGATCCCGGCATCTTCCAGGGTGTCCCGTGCCAGTTCCCGGTCCTCCTCCAGCCGGTCGGTGAACGCGGTCCCGCCGATGACGGCGTGTCCGTCCGCGCGGAGCCGTTCCGCGTGCTGGCCCAGCCCGAACGCGTCGTCGAACACGATGACGTCCGCATCGTCGACGTACGGCCGCCACTCGTCCGTCCGCGTGACGAACCCCTGGGCGACGTCCTCGGAGAACTCGTTGTCCGTGACCGCGTACGTGACATCGTGGCCTTCACGGGCCACGCGCCACGCGATGTCGCCGATGAGCCCGTCCTTCGATACGAACAGGAACGATCGGTCTTGCACAGGGAACCGTCTCACCGGCCGCATAAAAATCTCATCCACCATCCGCGGACACACCCCGAGCGGCGTTCTGCGGTCAGTTCTCGGCGTAGACCGTGGTGACGGCAGCGAACACGGCGGCGAGGATGGCGAGGGTGGCCGGGTCGTGGCCGAGCAGCGGCACGTCCAGGAGCGCGGCCGCGAGGAACGTGATAGCGAGCAGCCAGAGGGTGAGGTACTGCGGCCGGCCGCTCGCCAGGGAGGCACGGACGTCCATGGGCACGGGTTCCCGGCCCCACTTTAAACCGGTTCGGGCCGCATCCCGGCTGTCCCTCCCGCGGCGGTACGGCCACTGACCGGACCTGATAAAAGGCGGGCGTGCGGAGGTGGATGCATGGAGACGGTCCGCATCGACCACGTCAACCTGCGCATCCCGGCGGACCGGGTGGACGACGCGGTCGCGTTCTACCGGGACGTCCTCGGGTTCAGGCCGGAGCGGCTGGACGCGTACCGGGACGGAGAGCGGACGTCGTTCATGTTCCGCTGCGGCGACACGTCGCTGCTCGTCATCCGGCCGGTCACGGAGTTCTCGCCGCCGGACGACCGCAACTTCGATCATCTCTGCCTCGTGCTGGACGGGTCCATCGACGCGGTGAAGCGGATGCTGCGGGACGGCGACGTGGATATCGAGCGGGAGAGCACGCCGACAGGGTCGCAGGGCCGCGGCCCGGCGGTGTACGTCCGCGACCCGTTCGGCTACCTGCTGGAGCTGAAGGCACGCGGCTGATCTCAGAGGCTCCAGAGCAGCGCGATGCCGACCGTGATGACCGGGATGAGCAGGATCTGCAGCGGGACGCCGATGCGGAGGAAGTCCTTCACGGTGTAGTCGCCCGGGCCGAACACCATGACGTTGGTCTGGTAGCCGACCGGGCTCATGAACGCGGTACCTGCCCCGAACGTCACCGCTATCATGAACGCGAACGGGTTCAGTCCGAGCTGCTGCGCCACCTGCACCGCGACCGGGCTCATCAGGATGACGCCGGCGTTCGCGTCCGCGATGTTCGAGAACAGCATCGTCACGGTGTACGTCACTCCGAGTATCCCGATGGCGGGGAGGAACGGGGAGGTGGCGAGGACGCCGTCGGCGACCATCGCTGCTGCACCGCTCCGCTCCACCGCCAGGCCGAGCGGGATGACCCCGGCGAGGAGGAAGATGACCTGCCAGTCCACCGCGTCGTACAGGTGGCGTGGCTTCAGGCAACCTGTCCCGAGCATCGCGACGACACCGGCGAAGGCGGAGAGGACGATGGGGAGGATGTTGAGCGCGGCGAGACCGACGACACCGCCCATGATGCCGGCGGCCAGCCACGCCTTCTCCTGCCGGTAGTCCATCCGGTCCTCCGCGTCGACCACCGCCACGCCGGGATCGTCGATGAGCTCCGCGAGGGTCTCCTCGGTCGTCTGGATGAACAGGGTGTCACCGGGGCGGAACCGGATGGCGTTCAGCCGGCGGCCGATGGTCTCGCCCTGCCGGTGGACCGCGAGGATGGATGCGTCGTACCGCTGGCGGAACGCGGAGGAGGCGAGGGATTCGTTGACGAGGTCGGAGCCGGGCAGGATGACCAGCTCCTTCAGGGTCCGGCCGCCGCCAGCCTCGATGGCGGTGTGCTCCCGCCCCTTCTCGGGGATGAGGGAGAGCGCCTCGTCCTGGATGAGGTCGACGAGGTCGTCCTCCTCCGCCCGTACCACGAGGATGTCACCGGCACGGAGCCGGAACCCGCCGAACGGCTGCATGTGCTCCTCGCCGTCCCGCACCAGTTTCACCACGTCGATGTCCGTCCCCGCTTCCCGCAGGAACTGTCGCACCGTCAGGCGCTGGTAGTCCGACCCCTCCTCGATGAGGATCTCGGTCAGGAACTCCTCCACCTCGGCCCGTCTCACCGCGGGCTTCCGGTCGGGCAGGAGATGGGAACCGACCGTGAGGAGGTATGCGGCGGTGACCGCGAAGACGGCGAGGCCGAGCGCGGTGAACTCGAACATGGTGAACGACTGTCCGATCGTCCGGCCGGCGATGGCGCTGGCGATCAGGTTGCTGGAGGAGCCGATGAGGGTCAACAGGCCGCCGGCGATGGCCGCGTACGAAAGGGGGATGAGCAGTTGGGATACGGAGGTCCCGGTGTCGTCGGCGAGCCGGTGGAGCGTCGGGATCATCATCGCGACGATGGGGG
>CAZNTD010000079.1:0-3067 GCA_964575915.1 uncultured archaeon
TGAGGAAGACGAAGATGTCGCGGTACCGGAGCCCGACCGAGAACTCGCCGAACTCCATCTCCGACCGGGACGCCCACGCCATGAGGGCGATGTACGTGAGGAGGAACACGGCGGCGCCGGCCACCTCGACAGGGTTCGTCACCCCCAGGGGAACGACCATACCGGCCATTTGGACCGCGCGGTATAAAAGGATGGACCTGTGGAGACGCGGATACTTAAGCCGGGAACGGGAACGTTGGAAGCATGGACGGGGACCTGCGCGCGGCGCTCGACGACCTGGGCGATATCACGGTCGTGGTGACACCGGGCGACCAGGCGGAGGCGGTGACCGGGGATGTCCTCCACCATCTCGCCGGCGAGAAGGAGATGTACGGCGTCTACGTCACGGTCAACAGGCCGGTCACCGCCATCGACGCCCTCATGGCGGAGCGGGACGTACCGGAGGGGAAGGTGTTCTTCGTGGACGCGGTCTCGGCCGAGTCGGGCGATACGCCCGAGCGGGACGACACCATCTTCCTCGGGTCGCCACGCCACCTCACCGACATATCCATCGCGATGGGCGACGCGGTGCGGGAACTGCCCGGCCCGGACCGGTTCGCCATGTTCGACTCCATCTCGACGCTCACGGTCTACAACGAGACCGGAACGGTCTCCCGGTTCGCCCACTACCTCACCTCGAAGATGCGGGCCTGGGAGGTGACCGGGGTCATCCTGTCGCTGCCGGCGGATACGGACGACACGTTGCTGGCGCAGCTCTCCCAGTTCGCCGACAACGTCATCCGGCTCGACTAGACGCCGGGGATGGTCCGCTGCCCGCCCATCGCCCGGACCACGATGAGTCCGTACCCGAGCTTCGCGAGGAGGTCCATCGCGATGAACGCGTCGGCGGCGGCCGTGATTCCGACCAGGCCGAACCCGTCGGGAGAGGCTGCCCAGATGAGGAGATAGAGGCTCCACGATATGAGGACCAGGACCCGCAGCCGGCGGTAGAGATGCCTCCCGGTCCGGGAGCGGTCCGACATCTCCGCACCGATCCGGACGACCATGACGTGCATCATCCCGAGGAACGCGGCAACGGCACCGAGGAACAGCATCATCTTCAACGGTCCGGACGCCACCGCTGCCGCGAAGGTGAGACCGATGAACAGCATGTCCAGTATGACGAGGTCGGCCGCCCGCTCCGCGTCCTGCGCCAGCATCCCGATGCCGAACAGCATGATCGGTGTCGTCACCATCCATTCGAAGTACCGGAGATACGCTATCTCCCGACCGTCGACGGTCACGAACCCCAGCCCGAGCGCCAGGAGCAGGTAGGAGAACCCGGCGATGATGGGGACCAGCATGACGATGAGGACGAACACGTCCCGGTACGTGAGTCCGACCGAGAAGTCCCCGAAGTCATCGTCGTCCCGCTGGAACCGGTAGAAGAGGTAGAGGAACCCGGTGTAGAACAGCAACGCGCCGATGAACAGGTCCGGGTGAACGACGGACAGTGCCATACACGGGGGTTCGGCTGCCTCGTTTAAGATGGTTGTGGGAGACACATTTTTAACCGGCGGACGACCACGTGGATAGTATGGCGGTCGATATCTCCGAGATCGAGGAACACATGGAGGAGGACGGGGACGGCATCATCCTCGTCATCGCCGAGTCGGAGCGGTACGTGGAGACGAACAACACGATCCTGTCGTTCCTGACCCGTGACCTCGACCTTCCCGGTATATACGTCACCGTCAACAAGCCGTTCACCACGCTCACGACGGAGCTGGACAGGGCCGGGATCGACACCGACAACATCTTCTTCATCGACGCCATCTCCCGGGAGACCGGGATGGAAGATGTGGATGGGAACGTTTCCTTCCTCCCGTCACCGGAGCACCTGACCGACATCTCCATCGCGATGACCGAGGCGTACAACGGGATGAAGGACCGGGCACCGCTGTTCCTGTTCTTCGACTCGCTGTCCACCCTCACCATCTACCACGGGTTCGACACCGTATCGCAGTTCGCCCATTACCTGACCGGCCGGCTGCGGAAGTGGGAGGTGAAGGGAATCATCATGTCCATCGAGGACGAGGCCGACGATGAGCTCATCAACCAGTTAAGCCAGTTCTGCGACGCCGTCATCCGCATCTGACCCGGGCAGGACACCTGTTAAAAGACTGTTCTGACAGGATGGATGCATGGACTACGCCGTGCTGCTGTCGAAGGAGCATCCCGACCTGCCGCTCGCGGAGCTGGAAGGCGCGTTCCGGGCGGAGGACATCTCGTACGACATCGCGGCGCGGGAGGACCGGCTGGTGTTCATCGATGCGGACGAGATCGAACCGGTCGCGGACCGGCTGGCGATGGCGTTCGAGGTGGTGGAGCCGCTGTTCCGGTTCCCCCCGGAGAACTACCAGAAACTGGCGATGAAGGATGTCGCGGCGACGGAACCGTTCGCGGTCCGGGTGGAGCGGCTGGACGACACCGATGCGCCGGAGGAACTGGAGCAGAACATCGGCCGCATCATCAACAGGGCGTCGGACACGCACGTGGAGCTGGATGACCCGGACGAGGTGTTCCGCGTCTACCTGCACGACGGCGCGGCGTACCTGTGCCGGCTCATCTCCACGGTCGACCGCGGCGCGTACGAGCAGCGGCAGAACCAGTACCGGCCGTTCTCCGCCCCGGTCACCATCCACCCCCGGCTGGCCCGGGCGCTCGTCAACATCGCGGAGGCGCCGCGGGACGGCGCGGTGTGCGACCCGTTCTGCGGGACCGGCGGCATCCTGCTCGAGGCCGGGCTGATCGGCTGCGACGTCTACGGCCTGGACATCCAGGACGAGATGGTGGACGGCTGCATGGAGAACCTGGACGCGTTCGGCGTGGACGGGACCGTGGAGCAGGGTGACGTGGCGGACCTGGCGGACGTGTTCGACGTGACGTTCGACGCCGTGGTGACCGACCTGCCGTACGGCAAGGCGTCGAAGAGCGAGAACGACCCGGTGGACACGTTCCTCGACGTGGCGCCGGATGTCTGCGACGGGAAGACCGTGTTCGTCTCCGACCGGGACGACGTGGACGG
>CAZNTD010000080.1:0-2766 GCA_964575915.1 uncultured archaeon
ACCTGACCGAGGACCCGGAGAGCCAGAACTGGCTGGACGACCGGCCGGACCGGGAGCCGTTCAGCGAGTGGTCGGACGAGAAGGCGGAACGGCGGCTGTCGGAGGTCCGGGAGCGGCTGGACGAGTTGCGGGACGAGTAGGCGCAACGTTTTGAAGTTCTGGTCGGAGTGACCGTGCATGGACTGCAGCCAGTGCGGCGAGCCGGCGGTCATCCACCGCGAGTACGAGGGCCGGGCGCTCTGTGCGGACCACTTCTCGCACTCCGTGGAGAAGCAGGTGAAGGCGACCATCCGGGAGCACGAGCTCGTGGACGACGGGGACACGGTCGCGGTCGGGCTGAGCGGCGGGAAGGATTCCGGTGTGCTCCTGTCCATCCTGGTCGATATCTTCGGGGAGCGGCCGGACATCGACATCCACGCCATCGCGGTGGACGAGGGCATCGAACCGTACCGGAGCGAGTCGGTGGACACGGCCCGGGATATGTGCGAGCGGCTGGACGTGCCCATCACGGTGAAGACGTACGAGGACGCGTTCGGCATCACCATGGACGAGGTCATGCTGAAGCAGCCCGACATGCACTCCTGCTCGTACTGCGGCGTGTTCCGGCGGGACGTCATCAACCGGGCGGTCCGGGAGGTCGACGCGGACAGGCTGGCCATCGGCCACAACCTGGACGACGCGGTGCAGTCGATGCTGATGAACGTGCTGCAGGGCGACGTGACCCGGCTGGCACGGATGGGTCCGAAGACGCACAGGGTGCCGAGCGACGACTTCGTGCGGCGCATCAAACCCCTGCGGGAGGTGCGGGAGAAGGAGATCGCGCTGTACGCGAAGGTGAACGACCTCGAGGTCCACATCGAGACGTGTCCTCACGCGGAGGGCGCGCTGCGGGCGGAGATGCGGGACGTGCTCAACGAACTCGAGCGGAAGCGGCCGGGGATCAAGAACCAGGCGCTGTCGTCGCTGGACGAGATGCTGCCGGTGCTGCGGGACGAGTTCTACGGGGACACGAGCGAGGTGACGCCGTGCGAGGAGTGCGGCGAACCGTCCAGCCAGGACGTGTGCCGGACGTGCGAACTGGTGGCCGCGGTCAAGGACGCGTAAGGTTTAAAACGGTCGTCAGGGAGGCGGGGGCATGAAGGCCATCGTCCTCGCCGGCGGGCATGCGACCCGGCTGTGGCCGCTGACCCGGGACCGGGCGAAGCCGCTGCTGCCGCTGGCCGGGAAGCCCATCGCGTCGTACGTCATGGACCAGTTGCGGGCCATGGACGGCGTGGACGAGGTGCTCATCTCGACCAACGCCAAGTTCGCGGACGACTTCCGCGACTTCATCGCGGAGCACGGCTACGATGCCGAGGTGGTCGTGGAGGACCACGAGACCGAGGCGGGCAAGATCGGCAGCCTCGGCGCCATCATCCAGGTCATCGACGAGTACGGGGACGACGACTACCTGGTGGTGGGCGGGGACAACTACACGTCGCTCGACCTGGCCGGGTTCGTCGAAGAGGCGGCCGGGAACGGGGGTCCGACCATCGCGTGCTACGAGGTGGACGACCTGGCGGACGCGTCCGCGTTCGGGGTGGTCGACGTGGACGGGAACGGGAGGATCACAGATTTCGTGGAGAAGCCGGCCGAGCCGCCGTCCCGGCTGGTCTCCACCCTGTTCTACTACTTCCCCCGGAACTCCATGGGGATGTTCGACGACTACATGGACGCGCACCGTGACAGCGATGCGGACCACCTGGACGAGCCGGGGCGACTCATCGAATGGGCGCACAGCCGGATGGACTGGTACGCGCACGGGTTCGACGGGGCGTGGTACGACATCGGGACGCCGGCGAACTACCTGGCGGCGCAGGACGCGCTGGGCGAGACCCGGGTGGACGGGGAGGTCACGGACTCGGATCTGGGAGCGAACGTGTGGGTCATGGACGGCGCGGAGGTCGAATCGGCCACCCTGGAGGACTGCATCGTCTTCCCGGAGGCACATATACAGGACGCTGACCTGCGCGGTACCATCGTGGACGCGGAAGCAGTAGTAGATGGCGTGGACCTGGAGGATTCGGTCGTCGGGGCGTTCTCGACCCTGCGATGAACGCGGTGTTCGCCGGCCCTCGCGGCCGCGACCCGGACACCTTTATAAAAGTCGTCGGGACATCGAGGTCGTGGTCAATCATGCCTGAAGGACACGATCACGGTCACGGACAGGGCGGCGGACAGATGGAGCAGATGCTGCAGGTCTTCCAGCAGAAGATCGGCAACATGGAGCTGACGCTCAACGCGCTCATCGGCCTCCTCGTCGACGAAGGGGTCGTCGACCAGGACGAGCTGAACGAGAAGGCGCAGGAGATCGTCGAGCAGATCCAGGAACAGCAGCAGGCTGCTGCTCCCGCCGAAGATATCGCAGAGGAGCTGGAGGATTAACCCCCTCCGGCCCGTTCCGTTCTTTTTCCACCCGTTCTCCGGTCATACCTGCTACTTGTAGGCATCCGGGTCGTCCCGGTGCTCCGCGTACCACGGGCAGATGTCGGTGAGGACGCAGTCCGAGCAGTGCGGCGTGGGCGCCGTGCAGACGGCGCGGCCGTGCCGGATGAGGTTGATGTGGAACTCGTAGATGCGGTCGTCCGGGGTGGCCGATTCAAGGATGTCGTGGGCGGAGTCCCTGGTCGCATCGTCTGGGATGAGGCCGAGCCGCTTCGACAGCCGGTAGACGTGGGTGTCGACCGGGAACGCGGCCTTGGAGAACGTGAAGTTGAGCACGACCGC
>CAZNTD010000081.1:0-2680 GCA_964575915.1 uncultured archaeon
CCGCTCGAGTTCACCCCCCGGTTCGGCTACCCGACCGTGTTCATCCAGGAGGAGGGCATCCGGTCCGGCATCGACGCGTTCCTCCACGCCCTCGCGAACGGCGACGACCCGGACCTGGACGTCCACGACGGGTTCCAGACCGGGATGCGGGTCGTCGTCCCGCCGTACCCGTACGACGACGATGACACCTTCGACGAACTGTCCAGCGAGCAGGCCATCCGGTTCGACTTCGACGACCCGGCCGCGAACGGCATCCACATCGAAGATGTCAAACAGGTGGAGGGGGAGTGGCGGGTGGCCGGCGCGACCGGCGAGGCGCTCGTCGTCACCGGGACCGGGGAGACCCTCCGTGAGGCGCAGCGTGAGATGTACCGCACGGTGGAGCAGGTCCGGCTGCCGACGAAGTACTACCGGACCGACATCGGCAACCGGTGGACGCGGGAGGGAGAACGCCTGGTCGACTGGGGATACATCGACCCGGTCTGACTACCGTTCCGACCGCGGCCGGAGATCGAACCGTTCCCGCAGCCACCTGCGCCGGTCCGCCACCGAGTCCATCCGCAGATCGACGAGTTCCTCGTGCACCTCGTCCACGATCTTCCGCTTCACCGCTTCCACGTCGATGTCCGCCCCGATGGCATCCTCGACCATCTCCCAGTGGTCCTCCGCGATGTCGACGAGTTCGACCAGTCGCTCCCAGAACGCGGGGCGGTGGTTGTCATGCGGATCCTCCACATGCGCCATCTCGTGAAGGATGACCTCCGCCTTCTTCACCGGTCCCCAGCGGCGCCACAGCCGGACGTTAACCCCGAACCGCGGGAAGTAGACGTCCATCTCGTTGTCATCGGACAGGAGCTGCGTCAGTTCGATGTCGTCCGGGTCCAGATCGTCCGCGAACACGGCGTTGTGCACGCCCGCGAGGACCTCCCGGATGCGCTCCCGCTCCTCCGGCGTCGTCCGGACCATACATGGTGACTCCCGTAGAACACGTTTATACCCTTCCCCGCGGCCGACCGTTCACAGGAACAGTACGATACCCCGATGCGGCCCCGAGCTCCCACGCGGGAGCGAGGTGCAGCATCGAGCGAAGCGAAGATGCGGCCTCCGCAACTGGCTGCCGATCCAGTTGGCAGATCGGTGAGCGGTTCCGCAGGAACCGCTCGTTGCGCTATCGGAGCGTAACCCGATGCGGCCACCGGGATTTGAACCCGGTCGAAGACTGGCGTCTTCTCGAGGGTTCAAATCACCGGTCAGCACGGAGTGCGGCCTCCGGGATTTGAACCCGGGTCGCTGGCTTGGAAGGCCAGAGTCGTAGCCAGGCTTGACCAAGGCCGCCTGCACTACGCGTTGGCGACCAGATACTTAAATTCACCCGCCGTCGCTGGTGTCCTCGTCGTCAGCATCTTCGCCGGCGTCGACCGGCCGCTTCGCGGTCGGGTCCCGCTGCTTCTCCCGCAGCCGCCGCCGCGCCTGGTCCAGTCCGCGCACCAGCTCGTCGACGTCCGCGTCGTCCAGTTCGACCCGTCCGGTCTCGTCCCGGACGACGATGTGCTCGTCCTCCAGCCCGATCTCGAACGTGTTCCAGTCGTTCTTCCCGGTCGTGAATTCGTACACCGTCTCCATGTACCCGGCTGCCGGTCGCAGCCTTAAATGCGTTTCTCCCTCCCGGAGAGCCGCCGCCGAGCAGGCCATTTAAATCTTGGAACCGCACCCGTCCCCATGGCATTCGATCAGCTGCGCGACCGCATCAGGGAGTTCGCGGGCCGGTCCCTCGCGGACGAGGAGGCGGTGAAGGAGCTCGTGAAGGACATCCAGCGGGCCCTGCTGCAGGCCGATGCGGACGTGGCGCTGGTCAGCGACCTGTCGGAAGACATCAGGCGCGAGGCGCTGAAGAAGGACATCCCGTCCGGCCTCACCCGGAAGGAGCACGTGCTCAACATCGTCTACGAGCAGCTCACCGAGTTCCTGGGCGACGAGCCGGAGGTCGATCTCGGGCCGCAGCGCATCCTGCTGCTCGGCCTGTTCGGCGCCGGGAAGACGACCACCGCCGGGAAACTGGCGGATTTCTACCGGAAGCGCGGCCTCAAGCCGGGACTCATCGCGGCGGACGTCCACCGCCCGGCGGCGTACGAGCAGCTGCAGCAGAACGCGGAGAAAGTGGATGCGGAGTTCTACGGTGAGAAGGATTCCGACGACGCCCCGGGCATCGTCCGCCGCGGCATGCAGGAACTGGCGGACTGCCAGGTCGTCATCGTGGACTCCGCCGGTCGCGACGCGATGAACGCGGAGCTCAAGGAGGAGTTGCAGGGCATCGAGCGCGCGTTCCAGCCCGACCACTCCTACCTCGTCGTCCCCGCCGACCTGGGCCAGGCCGCCCGGGAGCAGGCGGAGACGTTCCAGGACGCGGTCGGGATCGACGGCGTCATCGTGACCAAGACCGACTCGTCCGCGAAGGGTGGCGGCGCGCTGTCCTCCACCGCGGCCGCCGATGCGCCGGTCACGTTCATCGGCACCGGCGAGGGGATGGACGACCTCGAGGTGTACGACCCGGAGCGGTACGTCTCCCGGCTGCTCGGTGAGCCGGACATCGGCAGCATCGTGGAGAAGGCGGAGGAGGCGATGGACCGGGAGACCGCGGAGCAGTTCATGGAGGGCGAGTTCACGATGGAGGACTTCTTCG
>CAZNTD010000082.1:0-2303 GCA_964575915.1 uncultured archaeon
ACCATCGGCTGGGGCCGCCAGCTCCACGCCGGCAGCCGCTGGGAGGTCCTGATGTTCGACGAGATCGCCTCCACCCACATCGGGGGCATGCTCGAGGACGAGGGGTTCGACCCTGTCGTCCGGCCGTTCACCTTCGAGAGCGATCCGTGGATCAACTACAACACCGAGAAGCGCTCCTACACCTTCCCCGCCTTCGTGGGGGCAGACGGCGCCCACGGCTACCGTGTGACCGACCCCGAGAACTCCCGCCGCCTCGACGCCCACGAGGTGACGCTCGGCGAGGACGAGCTCGCGGCGCTCGAGGACGCGTACGATGCCGACATGGCGGACGCCGGGACCCTTCCGGAGTTCCACCGGCGGCTCGACCAGACCGGTGCGGTCGACCAGGAGGAGATCCCGGACTTCCGCGGCGTCTACAACGACGTGCTCCAGGGACTCGTGGACAGCGGTGTCCGGCCGGGGAACGTGCTCGTGCAGCCGAAATCCGGCGAGGGCATCCCGACGGACCGGATGCTCAAGCTGGAGCACGACCACGGTCCGTGGTACAGCGGGACGCACGACGGTGAGGAGGTCACCCGCCACATCGACAAGGTCGCGGAGGACGCGGTCCTCCCCGCCCGCGAGGGCTACAACTTCGTGGTCCTCCCCATGACCGCCAGCCCCAACCTCGTCTACACGCTGCGGGACGGCGTGCCGGCCGACGACACGTTCGCCCCGTCCACCGCGCTCGACCTCGAACGGCGGCTGGTGGACGAGGTCGGGATGGACACCTACCCCATCGCCGATATCGGTGCGCCATCGGTCGATGACGACGGCGAGGTCGTCGTACCGGACGCGGCGGTGGACGGCCTGCTCGACACCAAGGTCGCCAAGCGGGTCACCGGTCCCGGCCACTACGACTTCGACACCGCCATCGTCTCCGCCTACCTTACGCCGGAGCAGTGGGAACGGGTGGACGAACGCCTCGATGCGGCGTACGAGCGCGCCGGGGTGTACGACGGCGACATCCACCTCCCCACCGTGGCGACGGCGATGACGGAAACGATGTACGACGCAGCGGCGGAGACCGAGATCGGTCTCCCGCAGCAGCACTGACACCACCCCGGAGGGACGTCGTCCCTCCGGTACATTTTTCATATCCATGCACGGGGAAGACGACATGCGCGACGACATCATCGACCCGGAGACGGTCATGACGGTGGCGGAGGAGCTGTGCGGCTTCGCACCGCGGATGTGGGACGCCGAGGCCGCGGCCGCCGCGGACCTCGGCGACCGGCTCGACGCCAGCGGCGTCCCGTACACGGTCCAGGAGTACGACGTGGTCTATCCCACCTTCCCGGTCGCCGAGCTGGAGGTGGACGGCGAGACGGTCGAATGCCTCCCGTCCGGCCTCGAATCGGGCGACATCACGGGAAAGACGGTCATCGACAACCTCCACGTCTCCGACCACGACGGCTCCAACATCAACTTCAACCCGGTCTGCCCCGGCCTGTCCAAGCCGACGTTCTACGACGGCCCCGCCCTCACCGTGAAGCGGGGCGACATCCACCGCATCCTGGAGGCGGACGAGATCCGCGGCCGGCTCGAGGTGGAGCGGGAACGGTTCACCTCGCAGAACATCATCGTCGGCACCACCGACGACCCGGACCTGCTCATCTTCACCCATTACGACTCGTGGTGGGGCGGCTTCCTGGACAACGCGTTCAGCGTCGCCACCCTCCTCCACCTCGCCCCGCACCTCGACCTCGACAGGGTGTGCATCGTCTTCGCCGGCTCGGAGGAGTTCTCCGACGAGGACCCGTACTGGTGCTACGGCTACCGCCAGTTCGAAAAATCGTTCTACCCCGCGGTCCGGGACGCGGACCGCATCGCGGTCGTCGACACCATCGGCCGCGGCGAGACCCAGGTCACGCAGGACCGCGACATCCTCGCGGAGGCGCTCGTCCTCCATGACCAGGACTACATGGAGAAGACGGACCTGGTCATCGGCGAGTTCGACCGTATCATGGAGGTCTACCACTCCCCCCTCGACACCCGCGACGCCGTCACGCACCGCGACCACGCCATCGCTACCGTGACGGACTACCTCGATGAGTTCCTCACGGTGTGACGCGCGTCCCGGACCGGCCGTCACGGAACGTCGCGAACTCGGAGGGTCCCGCGTACATCAGCGCGTACGGCTCGCGGACATCCAGCCGCGCCGGTACGTACGCGTGGTCCAGCTCCCGGCTCGCGGTCACCGCCGCCGCCTCCGCGGCCTCCCGGCCGTGGATGACCGGGAACTCGTACATGCTCCACAGGAT
>CAZNTD010000083.1:0-2210 GCA_964575915.1 uncultured archaeon
GCAGCAGCACCGGCAGCGAAGAGTGTAAGCGAGAGCAGCACGATGAGTAGTCCTGCGAGGCGGCGTCCGGTCGAACCGGTGCGTGTCGTCCCCCGTCGCATGTGGTGCCTTCCCCCCGGAAGGTGCGGAGGGCATAGGACCCAACACTTTTATGTCCGGCGTGTTTTTCTACCTCACGCGATACAGGTTGACACCCCGGGCGGCGAGAGATGCACAAGTGTTTACTATACGCCCGCGTGCGCGGGTGAGCGGGGGAAACACATTTAACGCAAGCGTGACAGGGGTATGGCCATGGAGCACGCCTACACCGGGCGTGTCCGCGCCGGGTCGAACCTGGAGGCGGACGCGTTGCTGGCGGCGTACGACGACGCGGTCTCCGAACTCGGTCTCGAACCGGAACGCATCTCGGTCCGGTCGTGCACCCCGTCGCCAGGGACGGTGTCGACCCACGACTCGCTGGGCGAGGCGCGGGCGGTGCTGCGGCGGTGCACCGACCTCCGGCTGCATCCGGATGTACGGTACGCGGATGACACGACGGCGGTTGCGCTCGGGGAGGACCGGTGCCGGGACCGGTACGGCGTCGATGTCGAGGCGGTGACGCAGGACGCCGCGGACGTGGCGCGTGACGTGGTGGAGGACGCGTTCGGCATCGAGATGCGGCGGCCGGGCATCGCGACCCGGGCGCAGGAGATGGTCGCGAACCTGTACAGCCGGGTGCACGACTGAGCTGGGACGTATGGCGCACTACACTGCGACGGTGACGGCGGGGACGGACAGGGCGGTCGCGGAGCTGCTTGACGCGTACGACACCGCCGTCCACGCGCTGGATCTCCGGATGGTCGATGTGCACCTCCATCCTGCAGACGCGGACGAGCCGGAGCGGTACTGGACGGTGGAGGATGCGGTGGACGCGGTGCAGGAGGCCGGGCCGGCCCGCGAACCGGTGATGCGGTACGCGGACCGGGAGACGACGGTCACGCTCGGGCCGCTGCGGCAGGCGGACCGGTACCGGGTTGACGTCCACGCGGACCGGCCGGGACGGACACGGGAGGCGCGGGACGTGGTGGAGCAGGCGTTCTCGGTGGAGATGGCGGAGCCGCGGATGCGGGACGGCCTCGCTGATATCGCGTGGCACGTCTACGAGCAGGTCCGGGGATGAGCCGGTTCCGGGTCAGTAGAGGCTGCCGGTGAGGCCGTGGTGGCCGATGACGAACCCGGTGAAGAAGGTGAGTTCGCCGGCGAGGATGACCGGGACGGCGTCGAGGTGGATGCCGAGGCTCGCGACCGGGAACGCGACGACCATCATGAGGATTCCGGGGACGAGATACCTGTGCTGCCGTTCGACGGTCGTCCCGGCGTCCGGCCGTGGCGCGTCCACGAACCGGCCGGTCTCGACGCGGTGGGCGAGGATGAACCCGGTCCAGGCCAGGAACGCGCCGGCCGTGGTCAGGAGGAGGCTTCCGGTCCGGTACGACCAGGCGATGGTGTAGGTCACGGCCAGGGAGACCTGGACGAGGAGGGCGAGGTGCAGGAGCGTCGTGCGCGATATCCGTGTCACAGTATCACGTCGTTCAGTGTCCTGTGCATGATGAGGAACCCGGTGACGATGATGACACCGGAGCCGACCATGTGGACGGGCCGGTACGCCAGCCCTGGCTGCAGCCCGGCCTGCGCCCCGAGCACGAACCCCGAGGAGAACAGGACGAGCCCCGCGGCGAAGGCGAGGGTGCGGGACGCGGCGGGTCGCCGCTCCTGCCGCGCCCGTCCCAGCACGGTGGACGGATCGGGGTAGCCGTGGGCACCGAACTGGGCCGCACGGTAGCCGGTGAGCGTCAGCGCGAACCCGGCAAGCGTCCCGGTGTACGAGCCGCGGGCCATCTCCAGCGCGGCGATCCCGCCGCCGATGGAGACGAGTACGGTCCCGGCCAGCAACCCGGCGAGTTCCCGTCGGTCCATCACGCGGGAGGGTTCCGCTCGAAGACTTATCAGCATATCTGCGGAGGATCCGCGGGCCGGGAACCGGCCATCACGCCCGCCAGCACCGTCCGCCAACTAATTTATAGGTTCCCGACGCACCTCGATGTATGATAGACCTGCACACGCTGGGCACCTCGTCCGCGGTCCCGACGGCGCAGCGGGACCTGGCCGCGAACCTGCTGAACTTCCGGGGGGAGCGGCTGCTGTTCGACTGCGGCGAGGGCGCGCAGAAG